>DASYYI010000116.1:0-11159 GCA_035933995.1 Candidatus Acidiferrales bacterium
GGGTTGCGGTTGGATCGACTACGATCAGGATGGATTGCTCGATCTATATTTGGCGAACGGCGCCGCGACGCGCCTTTACAAACCCGCGCATCCATTGCGCAGCGCCCTTTATCGCAACAACGGAGACGGAACCTTTACTGATGTTACGGTCAAGGCCGGCGTGGGCGCGGAAGGTTTGTTCGGCATGGGCGTCGCCGTCGGCGATTACGACAACGACGGATATCCGGATTTGCTCGTTCTCGGATACGGGCGCTGCATTCTTTACCACAATAATGGTAATGGCACGTTCACGGACGTAACTGCTCACGCCGGAGTGGAAAATCTAGGCCGCTGGGCATCCAGCGCCGCCTGGTTTGATTATGACAATGACGGTCGTCTCGACCTGGTGATTGCGAATTACATTGACTGGTCGCCTGATCGCAATTTCTGGTGTGGCGACCACGGCCCAGGAATGCGCAGTTACTGTCATCCGGACGATTACAATGGCCAAGCACCCACGCTCTTTCACAATAATGGCGACGGCACGTTCACGGACGTCAGCAAACAATCCGGAGTCGGACTGAAACCTGGCAACGGTCTCGGAGTCGTCACTTTCGATTATGACAATGACGGCTGGCAGGACATTTTCATCTCCAACGATTCAATGGCCAATTTTCTTTTTCACAATAACCGCGACGGGACATTCCGCGAAGTGGGATATTCGGCGGGTGTTGCCGTAAGCGCCGACGGATTGCCAGAAGCCGGCATGGGAACGGATGCGGCGGACACAACAGGGAAGGGCCGCATGGACCTGATCGTCACCCACCTCGACAGCCAACTCGCGCGGCTCTATCAGAACATGGGCGACGGAACTTTCGACGACGCGACGCTGCGCAGCGGTCTTGGCTATGCCACCTTCCACATGAGCGGATTCGGCGCGCGATTCATGGACTATGACAATGATGGCGCGGCGGATATTTTCATGGCCAACGGGCACGTTCTCGACAACATTAATCGTTACAACGCCAGCGTTCACTACGCCGAGCCGAAACTCATGTTTCGCAATCTGGGACGCGGGACTTTCCAGAACGTGAGCGAAGAGCTTGGCCGCGACTTTCAACTTCCGCGAGTCAGCCGCGGCGCCGCCATCGGCGATTTCGACAATGACGGTGACCTGGATATTTTGGTGAACAACAATGGAGAGCGGCCGCAATTGCTTCGAAACGACGGTGGCAGTGCGAATCATTGGCTGGAAATTCTTCTCATCGGCACGCGTTCAAATCGTGACGGCGTGGGCGCGCGGGTTAAAGTTTCCGCGGGCGATCTCGTTTTTTACGGGCAGCGAAAGGGAGGAATGAGCTATCAATCGGCGCAGGACCCGCGGCTTCATTTTGGCCTGGGAAAATATTCGTTCGCGGACGCTGTCGAGATTCTTTGGCCAAGCGGCGCCGTGACGAAGTTGGCGAAAATCCAAGCTAACCGGATCATTGCCATCGAGGAAGGGAAGGGTCTAGTCGGACGAAAATTTCCACGGGTCGCCCAACGTTGAGGTTAGGGCCGGCGCGGCGCTCGTCCCGATGAGATGTAACCCGCCTTGTGTCCAGGCGCACCCGATTTGTATTTCGCGGCTTGTTCCTGGTTCAAAGTGGCAAGCATCGCCAACATACGCTCCGCCTGATTTGCGTCCCCGTTTCGCCGATAGGCAATTGCCAGATGCGAGTAGACGGAAGCGTCGTCTGGCGCGAGTTTCCGCGCCACCTCCAGATTTGCGATCGCATCGTCCACGCGGCCTGCCATCAGGTAAAGTTCGCCAAGCGCAGCCCTCGACTCAGCATAGTTCGGACGCTCGGCCACCGATTTTTCCAGCGCGGCTTGCGCCTCTCGAAATTCTGGCTGCGCCGCACTGACGCCCGATTGCCCGACCGCTTTCCCGAGGATGGTCAGCAGAATATAGTTGCCGTGACCTTCTTTTATTCCTTCGCGCGCAACTTGCACTGCCTCTGGCATATTTCCCTCGAGCAGCGCCTTCTGCCCCGCGGCCATATAGAAGATATCGCTTCCGGGAGAAAGTTTGCTGGCAAGATCGAAGTCCGCCGTTGCCGAATCAGGTTCATTTTCAAACGAAAAAAACACGCCGCGTTCGTAATGCAATCGCGACGAACTCGGAAGATGTCGCAACCCAATGTTCAGAACGTCGAGCCCGAGGTCGTAAGACTGGCGGTCCATGCATTCCTCCGCCACAAACATATAAAGCTTTTCGTCCCGAGGAGTTTGCTTAACGGCCTGCTGAAAGGAGCTGAATGCCTCCTTATCCCGTCCTGTTCCGATATAGGCTTGAGCCAGCAGATTGTTGACGGCCGCAGTGTCGTGCGCGTCGGTTTTCAGTGTGCCGAGAACCTCAATCGCGCGAGCGAATTGCTCTGTCCCCACGTAGCACAACGCAAGATTGAAATTCTCCGCGTATTCGTCTGAGACGCGGCCCTGCGCCGCCAGAAAATGCGGAATCGCTTCCAAGAAATGCCCCTGCTGAGTTAGCGCGATTCCGGTTTGGAGTTCTTTTTCTGCGTCTGAAGATGCGCTCAAGCGGCCACGCGCTTGAATTTCACTCGCGCCGGATGCGGGCGGGGTCTGGGCAACAGCGTCGGTCCAGCAAGCTATCACCACAAGGGCGACGACAACGGGGAAGTAGGCGATCACACGCCAAAAACGTCGATAAGCCATCCTTGGTCCTAAATGAAGGCGCACGCGATCCGTGCTCTAAAGGCCCCTCAAATCCCCGCCATTCTACCAGCTTTGGCTCGAATCAGGCCGCAGCGAAATTTTGGGCTTGACAAGTAATACAAATACATTATACAAAGCGCCCATCAGAACGGGTCGTGCTTAGACGGGGTGGGTAGCGTGAGTAAACGTTTACTTGTTAGGCCATGGACCGAACTTCACCGAATGCATCCGACCATCCACGGATGCAATCGACGGCTCGGTCAAGTTTCTCTCCCCTCTATTAGCCTTCCTCAGAGTAGTTCTTCAGCCGCATCTCAGACGAAGTTCCCAAGCAAATTGAGCAATGGAGTTTGCTACACCATCATAGACAGATTAATGTTTCGCTATTTTAGAAAACGCTTTCTTCGAAGTGAAAGGGCAGTTCACTTGGGAACGAAAATTGAAAGCGCGCTCTTCGGAACGCGGACAAAGCTTGGACATGTCAAAGGAGGCAGTATGTCGCGGAGTTTCTCTCGCGCTTTGATTGGCAGCATGGCGGCCTGTTTGTTGTTGCTCTTCGCGTTCAGCGTACCCTCAGCTTGGGCGCAGAACGGCGGTTACGGTACCCTAAATGTTATGGTACTCGATGAAAGCGGCGCCATTGTGCCCGACGCACAACTGACGCTTCTCGATACCGCGACGGGTGATACTCGAAACGCGACAACGGGGCGTGAAGGTACGTACACGTTTGTGGCGTTGCCCCTCGGGACGTACAAACTGACCGTCTCGAAGGGCAGTTTTCAGACCCAAGTTTTCGATTCCGTCGTAATCCAGGGAGGCCGCAATACCGACCTGAAGGCGCTATTGAAAGTGGGAGCTGCGTCGCAAGAGGTGGTTGTCAGTGCAAGCGCGTCGCCGATTATTGAGACCTCTTCCAATGCCATCGCAACGACCATAGACATCAAGCAAATCCAGGACTTGCCGCTGGGTGGTCGAGACATCAGCCAGTTGGCTTTCCTGACGCCGGGATACAGCGGCACGCCTGGCTTTGGCACATGGAATGGTCTTCCGATGATTGCTCAAGGAAATACCATCGACGGAGTGGTTTCCTCGACCAGCCGTATGAAATTCGCGGGCAACACCACGCCAGGGCCGGAAGCGCGCGTTGAAGATATCCAAGAGATGACCGTGCAGACGAGCCAGGTTGACCTCAGCCAAGCGCTCGGTGGGTCCTCAATGCAGAGCAGCTTCGTCACGCGGCGAGGGACAAACGCATACCACGGGGAGGCGTACGAAGATTTTCGCAATTCCTGGCTGAACGCCAATAGTTGGATCAACAACGCGACGGGTCAGCCGAGGCCTCACCTTATCCTAAATGATTTCGGGGGCAGCGTGGGAGGGCCGATTCTCAAGAACAAGCTCTTCTTTTACGGCAGCTTTGCCATGTCGAAGCAGCCTGGTGGCTTCGTAACCAGCAACACGTTTCTGTCCCAGAACGCACAAAATGGAATTTACACGTTTCAGCCTCCCAACAGCGCAACGACTGTGAATCTCTTCACGCAAGTCGCTCCGACCTGCGCCTGTGGCTTGCCTACAGCACCCACCGCCACTTACCTGGCGGAGCAGGCGGCGATCAATACCGCAGTAACGAGTGGCGGGGCGACAATTTCGGCGACCGGCGACCCGAATACTGAACAAGTCAACTGGTTGGTTCTTTCTCCTATCACGACCTACTTCCCAGCCATTCGTTTGGACTACAACATTTCACCAAAGGTCCGCTTGAATTTCGCGTTTGAAGACACCAAGCAAAATCAACCGAACGGCAATGCTCCTTTCTTCCCGGGCGCGGCGTTCGCGAATCAAGCCGCGTCAAACACAAACAACAACTACACGACCTCGCTGGGTGTGGACTGGTCGATTACTCCTACTCTGTTGAACCAATTCCGTGGCGGTTACTTTTATAATTGGTACGCCTACTCGTTTGGTGCAAAGCCTCTCTGGGATACTCAACCCCAAGTCAGTTGGGCGATAGCCGATTCCGGTACAGAGTTCAACTTGCCCGTTTCAACGTACTATCCCATTATAAATGCGAGCGACAATGCGACGTGGCAACATGGCGCACACACGGTAACGTTCGGCTTCTCCTTCTTCCGCGAGCAGGACCATTACTGGAATCCACCGGACGGCATCCAAAACATCGGTCTCGGCCTGGTAAATGGGGACCCAGCGTTCGGCGCGTTCGAGAATTATTTTGCGAGTGCTTCCAGCACCGATCGGGGCGAAGCCGAGAACTTGTACGCGACTCTGGTTGGAAGGGTCGCGAGTGTGGGCCCGATAGGCAGTGGGTTTCCCTACCAACCCGCCACCGGCAATTACGCAACGACGCCCGGCACGGCTTACAATCTGGATGAACTTCAAAAATCTTGGGGTTTGTACGCTCAGGATTCGTTCCGGCTGAAACCAACCTTGACCTTGAATTATGGGCTTCGCTGGGATTTCACGGGTGACGATCACGATCTTACGAACGCGTACCATGGAGACAATGCTGCGCAGATGTATGGTCCGTCCGGAGTCGGCAATCTATTTAAGCCCGGTGTCCTTACGGGGATCGCGAACCCGCAATACATTGCCAGCAGCCATCAGTATAATCCGTGGAACGTTAGCCCACAGCCCACTATTGGCCTTGCGTGGAACCCGAACTATTCTGAGGGTTTCTTGGGTAAGTTCTTTGGCGGAGGCAACACGGTCATCCGCGCCGGATTTGACATCAAGCGTTTCACCGAGCCCTACCAGTATTTCTGGAATAACGCCACAAATCGCGGCCTGGGATTCTTCCAGAACTTTTCCTACCAGGCTGCACCCGGCGGAGGCACTGGGACGTTTGCTCCCGGCAGTTTGACATTTGGTGGTGGTTCGTACCCAGCTAGTGTGTTCCTGTTCTCGCCGCCTGCGTATGCTGCGTCGATTCCGCAGTCTGATTACACATGGAGTTATTATTGGGGCGCCTCCGGATTCGACCCCAAGATTCGGCAACCCTACGTCCAAGAGTGGAACTTGGGTATCCAGAGGCAGTTTGGCCATAGCAATGTCCTCGAAGTGCGGTACATGGGGCACAGGAGCGTTCACCAGTGGATCCCCGTCAACACGAATGAGGTCAATATCTTTGAGAATGGCTTCCTGACGGAATTCAAGAACGCGCAGACCAATCTGGCCATCAACCAAGCGAACGGGATAAACTCGTTTGCTGACAACTCTGCGATGGGAGCCCAGTTCGCAGGAGAAAAGCCATTGCCAATCTTTAATGCGGCATTTGCCGGCGAGGCATCCGGCGGAACAGGAATACCGTTCAAAGATTACGGTCCTTCCGGAGGATTCCTCACTCTCCTTAAGCAGGGCCAAGCGGGTTCGGTGGCCGGAATACTGGCGAAGCCGTTTGGCAGCGCTCCTTATATTTGCAACCTCGTAGGCTCGTCCATCAGCAACTGCGCCACGCAATACGGTTTCACGTCTCCCGGAGCCTACCCGCTTAACTTCTTCCAGGCCAACCCATACGCTGCTTCCTGCGGTGGTTGTTCGACGCAAAGCTTCATGACGGATGGAGGCTACGGAAACTACCACGCACTGTTGGTGGACTTCCGCGAACGGCCGTGGCACGGCATGCAATTCGACGTGAATTACACCTGGAGCCATACCCTTGGGCTGCAGCCGGACAACCAATGGCTTGGGAATGTTCCGGAGTTCACGGTTCGCAACCTCCGTCTAGGATACGGTCCTACGCTCTTTGATTTGCGGCAGGTCATTCATGCCAGTGGAACGTATGACCTTCCGTTTGGAAGCGGGAAAGCGCTTCTCAATCACACCGGTGTGGCCAATCAGATCGTTGGTGGCTGGACAATTGGAACAATCTTCACGTATGAGACCGGCTTCCCGTTCCAGGTGACTGGCGGATACAACACCTTTAACGATTACGGTGACTCGGGCGTGCTCCTTAGCGGTATGACCATTTCTCAGTTGCAGAGCGCCTCAGGTGTGTACACTCCTAACGTCTGCGGATCGAGCGGAACTCAGACGTGCCCATTCAAGTGGGACTTTAACCCGTCGGTCCTCCGAGCCTCAAACAAGATCGCCCCACCGGCCAACTGTAACAGTTACCTGACAGGCGCATGCCAGAATACTACCCCTGGTACGCTAACCGGCGACCCGTGGCTGTACGGTCCACACCTGTGGAACGAGGACCTGTCGGTTACGAAGCTTTTCCCGATTACTGAGCGCGTCCACTTCGTCTTCCAGGGTGAGTTCCTGAATGCGTTCAATCACCCGAACTGGGCGGACCCAAACTCGAATATTGCATCCAGTCGCTTCGGACGAGCGGGCCTGAGCAATATGAACGGTCCTCGCCAGATCGAATTCCGTGCGAGGCTTGACTTCTAGGCTCTTCGCTTTATAAATCTGCTCGTTGTGCGTCCACTGGCTGCTAGTGATAGCATCCGGTGGATGCATGGGAGCTGTTGAAAGTGAAGTTCTATCCTATCCGCATCAGATTTTTTTTTCGCTGCTCGCGGCCGCAAAGGTATAAACGTGAAAGCGAAAGCTCCTGGCCCAATTTTTCGCCGCAGTTCGCTTTGTAATCGTCCCGATAATTCTTCTCGTATTCAACAACGATGACTCCCACCCTGGCTCTGGCCGTTCCATCACGTCTTGTAAAGCTCGCACCCGTCGACCTGATTATCATCGTTTTCTATTTCGCGCTCGTTCTGGCCATCGGGTTTTATCTAAAGCGCCGCGCGAGCACGGGAGAGGATTTCTTCCTCGCCGGCCGCGAGATGACAGCCTGGATCGCCGGCCTGAGTTTTCTCTCGGCGAATCTCGGCGCGCTGGAACTGATGGGCTGGGCTTCTTCGGCCTACGAATACGGCATTTTAGCCACTCACGCTTACTGGATTGCCGCGATTCCCGCGATGCTTTTCCTCGGCGTCTTCATGATGCCGTTCTACTACATTTCCAAAACGCACTCGGTTCCCGGCTATCTAAAGCTGCGATTCGGGGAATCGAGCCGCAGCCTCTCGGCGATTTCTTTTGCTTTTATGACGGTGCTGATGAGCGGCATCAACATGTATTCCATGGCGCTTGTGCTCAAGATTGTTTTGGGCTGGAACATGAATTTCAGCATCTGGATTTCCGCGCTCACGGTTGGGATTTACGTGGCGCTGGGCGGTCTGCGTTCGGCGATTTTCAACGAAGTGCTGCAATTCGTGCTCATTTGGGCCGGCGCGCTCCTGATACCCATTCTCGGATTAATTGAAGCTGGCGGCTGGGGCCCGCTGAAGGCGCAAATCATTCACAATACATCGGTGGAATACGTTCACCTGTGGCGTTACCTCGGTTCGTTCAGCACAAATCCCGAGGGCATCCATTGGACGGGGGTTCTTTTCGGCCAAGGGCTTGTCATTTCGTTCGGCTACTGGACTACCGACTTCCTGGTTGTGCAGCGGTTGCTCGCAGCAAAAGATTTGCGGTCGGCCAAGATGGCCCCAATCATTGGCGCGGCGTTCAAAATGTTCGTGCCATTCATCGTCATCCTGCCCGGCTTACTGGCTCTGGCTGTTCTGCCGTTTAAGTTGACGGGCGCAAGCGTGGCGGCTGCAACCGGAGGGCACAGCTACAATGAAGTGCTGCCCTTGATGCTCGCTCGCTATTGTGGTCCGGGTTTGCTGGGCTTGGGAGTCACGGCGCTGATTGCCGGGTTCATGTCCGGTATGGCGGGTAACGTGAGCGCATTTTCCACCGTTTGGACCTACGACATCTATCGCGCGCTAATCAGGAAAGACGCGTCGGACGCGCACTATGTCTCGATGGGGCGATGGTGCACTATCCTTGGAGTTTTGATCAGCATCGGTACAGCCTATTTCGTGATGCAATTCTTCAGCATCATGGATTACGTGCAGGCGCTATTCAGCATATTCATTGCGCCGCTGTTTGGCACAGTGATTCTGGGAATGTTCTGGAAACGCGCCACGGCAGCGGGCGGCTTCTGGGGACTGCTCACCGGGACCGTGTCCGCTGCGGCGATGTTTGCTTGGATCGAGGTTAATCCAGCTGCAGTTCGCTACGTCGCGCTTTCCAGTCACGCCAGTCCCATGGCCGCGGACATGTACCGCGCCCTGTGGTCATGGATCGTCTGCGTGGTAGTCACAATCGCGGTCAGCCTGTTGACCCGACCCAAGCCTGTCGCCGAGTTGAACGGACTAGTCTACGGCGAAACCGCCATACCTTCCGAAGGCAACGTCGCATTTTATCACCGGCCCGCATTCTGGGCGGTGATCGTCGGCTTGGTCTTCGTGGCCTTGAACGTCATTTTCTGGTGAGGCGATGGAATCGAAAGACTCAATTTCGATCTGGTTCTTTATCGGGATATCGTTGCTTGTGAATGGCGTGCTGATTCTCGGTGCGGGAATTTACGAATTCGCGCACCCGCCCGAGAATCCCGTCGTCCTCTTTCGCCTTCACGCGGGCATTTGGTGGGGGGCGTTGCTGCTGATCACGGGAGTGTTTTATTGTTATCGCTTTTTGCCGCGAGGTGCTTCGCGAAAATAGCGATCAAATTTGAACGAACATGCCCAATCGTTGCCCGGGAAACCTGCGTAAATGAGGGCTTCGGTTTTCTTGACACCGGACATGCATTGTTCTATACCTTGTCATTCAAGAAAACGTTTTCTCGGATTTTAAGCGGCATCGAATGTATTGATTAGGCCAAAGGCGAGGTGAATTCCATGAGCTCTCGGAAGGAAATTTCGCGGCGGCAATTCGTCTCTGGAGCGCTTTCGGCGGCGGCGGTCGCTTGTGTGCCGCGAGTTGTCTCGGGCCGAGCGCCCGGGTCCCTCGCGGACCTTCTCCAAGCCCCCGCGCGCTTCCGCTTCGGGCAGGAGCGCATCGACTTCCTTGTCCATCCCTTTCCTCTGGAACAGGTGCGGCTGCTCGACGGTCCATTCCTGCAAGCCGCCAAAACCAACCAGGAATATCTGAACTCTCTCCCCGAAGATCGCCTGGTCCACAATTTTCGCGTCACTGCCGGGCTGCCAAGCTCAGCAGAGCCCTTAGGCGGTTGGGAAGCCCCTAACGTTGAGCTTCGCGGGCATTTTACAGGCCACTTTCTCTCGGCGGTCGGGTTGACGTACGCGAGCACGGGTGACGCAGCCCTGAAGGCCAAGGGTGACGCCATCGTCGCTGATCTGGCGAAGTGCCAGGAAAAGTTTGGCAACGGGTATCTCAGCGCGTTCCCGGACAGCTTCTTCGACCGGCTCCGTGACGGCAACGGCGTCTGGGCGCCGTTTTACACCCTGCATAAAATCATGGCAGGAAACCTAGACATGTACACCTACTGCCACAACGAACAGGCCCTCGCCGTGGCGGAAGGCATGGCTCGATGGATAGGGCACTGGACCACCGGGATCAGCGACGCGCACATGCAGCGCATCCTGCAGACGGAGTTCGGCGGAATGAACGAAGTCCTCTTCAACCTTGCCGCTGTCACGGGGAAGGGACAGTATTTCGGGATTGGGCGCCGCTTCGAGAAACCGTCTTTCTTTGATCCTCTCGCGGGCCATCGGGACGAACTCAAGGGACTCCACGTCAACACCCATATTCCGCAAGTCATCGGAGCCGCTCGCCGTTATGAACTGACTGCCGAACCTTATTACCACGAAATAGCGAAATACTTCTGGGACGAAGTCACCGAAGAACGCAGCTATGCTACCGGCGGCACAAGCAACGGCGAAGGCTGGCGCACCGATCCCGGCAATTTGTCGACGGAACTAAGTGTTTCATCCGAGGAATGCTGCTGCGGCTACAACATGTTGAAGCTGACGCGCCACCTTCATCAGTGGACCGCCGATCCGCGTTACATGGATTATTACGAGCGCACGCTCTTCAATTCGCGCCTCGGCACCCAGCATCCTGACAACGGCTTAAAGATGTACTATCTCCCGCTCGAGACCGGGTACTGGAAGTTTTTCAACTCGAAATTCAATTCTTTCTGGTGCTGCACGGGAACGGGCGCCGAAGAGTTTTCGAAATTCGGAGACTCGATTTACTTCCGGAACGATCATGCGGCTTTTGTGAACCTGTTCATCGCCTCGAAAGTTCACTGGCCGGAAAAGGGGCTTACTATTCGCCAGGATACGCATTTCCCGGAGCAGGAGGGCACAACCCTCACCGTGAAGGCCAGCGCGCCTGTGGCAGCGGGCATCAATATACGGATACCCGCTTGGGCGGATGGCGGCTCGGCGACGCTAAATGGCAAACCTCTGCCCGCATTTGCCAGCCCCGGAAGCTACCTGGAAATCAACCGCACCTGGGCAGATGGCGATCGCCTCGAAGTGAAGCTCCCCATGCGCCTCCACGCAGAAGGACTGCTCGGCGACCCCACGCAGCAAGCGGTATTATACGGACCGATTGTGCTGGCTGGCCGCTTGGGCCAGGAC
>DASYYI010000154.1:0-13545 GCA_035933995.1 Candidatus Acidiferrales bacterium
CGCTGCGGTCGAGGAAGGCATTGTCCCCGGCGGCGGCGTTGCTCTGCTCCGCTGCATCGCGGCGCTCGAGAAGATCAAGGCCACTGGCGATGAGGAAATCGGCGTCAACATCGTCAAGCGCGCTCTCGAAGAGCCCATGCGCCAAATCGCTCACAACTCGGGCGAAGAAGGCGCGGTCATCGTTGGTCGCGTGCGCGATTCGAAGGACGACAACTTCGGCTTCAATGCCGACACCGGCGAATATGGCGATTTGGTCAAGGCCGGCGTTATCGATCCCGCAAAGGTCACCCGCTTGGCGCTTCAGAACGCAGCGTCCATCGCGGCCCTGATGCTCACCACGGAAGCTCTCGTGGCCGACATCAAGGAAGACGACAAGAAAGCTGCTGGCGCCGGCGGTCCCGGCGGTGGCGGCGGCATGGGCGGCATGTACTAAACCTCCCACGTCGGCTTTGCTGTTGTAGGGGCGGGTCTTCAGACCCGCCCTTTTTTTTGTTTTACGTGGCACAGGCTTCAGCCTGTGTGTCTTTGCTCTGTGTCTCATAGGGGCGGGGGTTCATCCCCGCCTCGTTTTTGTTTCTGTAGCTCACGTCCCGTTCCGGTCGTTTTCATCGGGACTGACGTGAGGCTTTTTCGCGCCTCAAAGGCACCCCAATTCGCGGGGCGCCTTTTCTTTGCTTTACGTGGCACAGGCTTCAGCCTGTGTGCCTTTGCCTTGTGTTACGTTGGAGGCGGGGTTTGTTCACCCTGAGGAACGAAGGGCCGCTGCCCGCGCACGCAACGCCCGTCTTCGTAGCTCACGTCCCGGCCTGCCCTGACGGTGGAAGGGTGGTTGCGCCGCAATTGCGCAACCTGACGTGAGGTTTTCGCATTTCGGGCACCGTGTTTCTGCTGGAACGTCCTTTTTTTGCTCTTGCTTTGCATATCTCAGTTTCTGTTAAGCTCCCCGCACTATGAATGATCGGCGGCGATGGCCTCTGCCCTGGGTCTTCAGTCTGCTGATTTTGCCCCTCGGAATCGTCGTGGGCGTCAAGTTTACGCCCCTGCCCTACTTGCTCGCCCAGGCTGGCGTGCCTGTGGATCGCATTGCCAGTATTAGCGCAATCGTGAACCTGCCCGGCGTCTTCATTTTTCTTTGGGCGCCTCTTGTAGACGTCAAACTTCGCCGCAGAACGTGGCTTGCTATCGCTATCCTTGCAACTGCTTTCTCTGTTTGCATCTACTTCCCGTTGATCGGTGCTTCGCATTTGAGTCTGATGACCACTCTCATCCTCGCTGGCGGTGTGGCAGATTCCCTTGTCGCGGCTGCATGTGGCGGCCTGTTGGTGAAGGTGCTCTCGACTCCTGATCAGGCCAAGGCTTCAGCCTGGCTCACGGCTGGACAACTGGGTGGTGGGGCGTTGGGCGGCGCGATTGTGCTGTGGCTCTCCGCGCGGCTAGCGCTCGTTTTCGTTGGATTTGTCACCGCGGCGTTAATTGCATTGCCCGCGCTTGTCGCATTTTCTATTCCCGAACCGCTACCCGAACCATCTCCCTGGTTCCACGGGCGGCTCCGTCTCATTGGAGCGGAGATTTACGCAGTATTACGCGCACCTCGACGCCGGTGGAGCACCCTGCTTCTTCTCGCGCCCGGCGGCTCGGCTGCCGCTCAAAGCCTCTTGCCCGCCATTGCCTCACAGTACGGCGTCGCTGCATCCGGCGTTATCTGGATGAACAGCCTGGCTGGAGGCGTGGCTCTTGCCGTTGGGGCGTTATGCGGCATTCTTATTCCCGGTAACTGGGACCGTCGGATCACTTATGCGGGAGCAGCTCTCACCAACGCTCTCGCCACTTTCGTGCTCCTTGGCGCCAATCGCCCTTTTAACTATCGCGCGGGAACCCTCTTCTACTTGATCACCGAAGGGCTGTGCTGGGCGCGAAGCACCGCCCTAATCGTGGAAATCGTCGGACCCGAGCCCCGCGATGCTAGCACCCTCTACAGCATACTCAGCGCGACCGCCACCATTTCCCTTCTCTATACGATCCGGCTTGACGGGATGGGATTCAGCAAATTCGGCACTCACGGTCTCCTTTGGACCGACGCAGCTGCCAACATTTTCCTGTTCGCCATCGTCACAATCTTTTTCGTCGCCCGTGGTCTGCCTCTTCGCCAACAAGAATGACTCATCGTCGCAATACTTATTTGTCTTCCCACACTGCAAAATTCCCTGACCTTACGTACAGGTTCTGCCCAAACACCGTTCGCTCGCCGTATTCTTGAACTCGCTCGTTCGCCGCGCTACGCTGGAACCACTCAGCTCGTCAATGCCGCGGATTCTGAGGCGGCCGCAACTTTTGCGTTCCCGGGGTGTTTTATTGGTTGCAGGCAAATGACTCGTCGAGGTGAAAAGTGATGCGTAAATATCGCTTCTTGTATTTGTTCTTGCTTGCGTTCGTACTTCTCGCCATACCAGCCGTTTCTCACGCCCAGGTCCGCATCGGCGTCTCTGTCAGAATCGGCCCTCCGGCCCTGCCCGTCTACGCGCAGCCGCTCTGTCCCGGCCCCGGCTATATCTGGACGCCCGGCTATTGGGCCTATGGCGACGACGGCTACTACTGGGTTCCCGGAACGTGGGTTCTCGCGCCCGAACCGGGCTTTCTCTGGACTCCCGGCTATTGGGGCTGGGGTGAGGGCGTTTACGTATGGCATCGCGGCTACTGGGGACCCCATGTCGGCTTCTACGGTGGCATCAACTACGGCTTCGGTTACACTGGCGTCGGCTTCTTTGGAGGCGAATGGCGCGGCCGTGAGTTCTTCTACAACCGCTCGGTGAACAACGTAAACGTCACCGTGATTCACAACACGTTCAATCGCACCGTCGTCGTGAACAACGTCACGCGCGTCAGCTACAACGGCGGCCATGGCGGAATCGACGCTCGCCCCACTCGTGAAGACGAGATGGCCGACCATGATCGCCACATTGACGCAACCCGCGATCAGGTCCAGCACCGCGACGAAGCCAGCCACAACCGCGAGCAACTCGCTTCGTTCAACCACGGCCATCCAGGAATCGCAGCGACTCCCCGTCCCGGCGCTTTCAACGACCGCGGCGCCGTGCACGCCAATGATCGCGGCGGCCGCTTCAACAACAACGCAAACGAAAATCGCGGCGCTTATCGCTCCAACGACCGCGGCAATCAGCCCAATCGCAACAACGAAATGCGCCAGAACAGAAACGAACGTCCCAACGCCGGTCGCCCCGGCGGCAACCCTCATAACGAAAAGAAGGGCCCGCCGCCCAAGAAAGAGAAGCCCCACGGCCCCGGCGGCAACGACCGCTGCGGTAATGATCGTCGCCACTAGCGCCGCGTCTTCATTACGCGCGTAGTTCGCCATTTAACGCCGGAGGCCGTTTAGCTTTTGTAGGGGCGGGGCTTGCCCCGCCCGCCTCACGCGCGCTGCTCGCACCATGGCCGGTCTGGTTCACCCTGCCTCCCCTGTTTACCCTGCCTGCCCTGACGCAGGAAGGGAGCTTTCGCGAAGGGACATAGGAAGGTAGGAAGGGAGGAACGAAGGCCCCTCCAGACCGGCTGTCTTCCCCCCGTTCGCAAAAGGAAAACGCCACGACAAACACGCGTGTCATTCCGCCTGCCCTGAGCCCTGCGAAGGGAGGAGCCATGCGACGAGGAATCTGCTTTTCGGTCCTTCGCAGGGGCACGCGAAAACGCGCCGGAAACTCGTGTCTTGCAAACGAAACTCATTACCGCTCAAGGAAATGGAAGTGGCACATTTTAAGGCAGTTACCATCGCGATACTGTGTACGTCATTACCGCTCAAGGTTTGGCGTGCTACGTCTGTCATCCGGCCCGCCCTGAGGGCACGAAGGGAACCCGGCTGGCCCTAACGAGGGAAGGGTCGCCCGCCATTGGCGAACGGTGGTGAGGCCTGCCTGCCGGGGCGGGTGGCGGGCAGGCAGGGATCTGCTTTTCGTTTTCCCGCGAGGCGGTTTGGGGTGCCTTGGCTCTGTCGACGTCATGTTTCGAACGCGCCTCCCCACGAATTTGTCATCCCGAGCCGCCATGCGGCGAGGGATCTGCTTTTCGTTTTCCCGCTAGGCAGTTCTGGGGTGCCCTTTGGGCCGTTGTACCTCACTCGTGTCGGCGCTCGCATCATCGTCCGGGTCATGGAATTTTCGCTCTGAAAAAGGCTAGCACGGTGTGGACGGCGAGACTAGACGTGTCGACGGTGAAAACGCGCCTAGCTTCTTGGGTCGGCGTTTTCCGACCTCTGTAGGGGCCGACTAAAGTTGACCCACGTCGCGCGCGCACGCGTTCAGCGTGTCTTCGCCTACGGCCTTTTCAATGCAGGAACACCGACCCGCCGCACAACTTGGGCAAAGCGCGGGTCGCCTCGGAGAGCGTCTAGCCGGGGATCCACCCCGACAAACGGCATTCAAAGAGATCGTTGCCTAATCCCTTCGTCGAGCCAGTGAAAGGCCTCGGTTTTCTGACCCAGGGCTGCGTACACGGTCGCGATATTGTAGCCGCACACAAAGCTCTTATGCGCCGTTTCCAAGAGCCGTCGCAACAGTTCACGCGCTTCGTCCTTCTTTCCCGATTCGGCGAGCCCTTGCGCCGCCAGCGCCAAGTCGACCGGACTATCGTTGCGGTGCATTTCCTTCTCGCCAGCTTGCGCAGCTTCCTCGAATCGACCGAGCCGTACATAAACGAATGCTTCCATGCCGAACGGCTCGGTGAAATTCGGTGGCAATTCTCCGGCCTTTCGGCATTGCTCAACCGCCTCCTTGTACTGGCGGGCGACGAGGAGACTCAAACGGATTCCCTCGATTCGCACGCTCGTGGAAAGCGGATCCAAAGCGTACGCCGCGCGCACGTGCTGGACGGCTTCGGGGAATCGGCCTACGCTTGTCAGATACTGCGCGTATCCTAAATGTGCTTGCGGAAGATTTGGATTGAGGTCAAGACCACTCAGAAACTCCTTCTCGGCTTCCGGCCAGTTCCAGTCATAAAACAGGCGCACTCTTCCAAGGGAGACGTGAGCTTCGGCCAAGCTTTCGTCCAGTTCCAAAGCCTTCGTCGCCGCCGCTTCGGCCTGCGGTTCGGTTTCGGCCGGTGCCAGGTACATCGTGTTCATCGCGTTGTAGGTTTCCGCAAGACCGGCAAAGGCGGGTGCGTATCGGGGGTCAATGGTCGTGGCCTCGCTGAAATAATCACGAGCCACGACTAGGTCCGGCCCGCCTCCTTTCGCTAGATACCACCGGCCCTTGAGGTAAGCTTCATGCGCCGCGGCATTCACGGGCGCGACAGCGGCTAAGTGAGCTTCCTGCTCAGGAGTCAGCGTGATTTCGACTTTATCAACGATCGCCTGCGCGATCTTTTCTTGCAACTGCAAGACGTGGCCCGAGTCTCCGTCGTAGCTCTTCGCCCAGACCTGGGTCTGATCGCTCACGTGAATCAGTTGTGCGCTCACACGCACGAGGTCCCCCTCGTGCCGCACAGTCCCTTCGATGGCGTAATCTACGCCCAGATCCTTGCCGATCTCGTCGATTCGCTGCTTCTTCCCCTCATATTGCATGGCCGTAGTACGCGCGATAACGCCCAACCTGTGCGGCGACACTTGACCAAGCCGTGAGATCATCTCTTCCGTCAACCCGTCGCTGAAATACTCCTGCTCTTGGTCTCCGCCGAAATTCTCAAACGGCAACACAACCACCATGGTCCTCGCGTTTCGCGGCGCAGGGTTCGCACGCAGCTCGATGTGCTTTCTCGCCACATACGTGCCCGCCAATAGCACCAGCGCCAGGATTGCTGCACCAATCCAGATCTGCGCACGCCGTCTCTGCGTTAGCCGTTTCTCATCTATCTGTTCCAGCCGGGTATGGCTATTCCACCACGCGTCCAATTCTGGCTTGTAGGCGTAAACGCCCGCCCTTTTCTTGTGTGTGTGACGGTGAACGGGCAGCCCTTCGCTCTGCCACCTGCGAACAGTGCGCTCGCTGTGCCTCAGATAGGCGGCAATTTCCTTCCACGAATTCAGGCGCTCGTCCGGAGGCCCGGCCCAGTGGTTCGTTAAACCCATTATTTTCCAGTCTTGGAAGATGCCACTCGCAGAAACCGATGGCCCGGATTTTATCCGCGCAATACTCCATTGACAACCAAATATTGCATACGGCCAAATGCGGCCATTCTCCCCTGGCCGTACCTGTCCCTTGCCGGCGATACCTTGCTCCTCTATCGTTCTGCCAGGGATTGCAGAAAGTCCGGCTCCAAGACTGCCGGAACATCTCTGATCCGATTGACAAACACGGAGGCTATATGAAAAAAATGACGCTACGTGTGCTGATCGTCGTTGCGCTGTCAGCGTTGATGCTGGGCGCCTCTTTAGCACAGGGCCCGTCTATGGCCTGTTGCACCCACGGTCAAGCCATGGCGTGCTGCAATCATGGCCAAGCGATGGCCTGCTGCCGCAAATAGACAGGCACCGGTCGAGAAATGTGCGGAGGAACGGTCGTTAGGGTGTGCGCGTTTGCAAGCCTTAGACCCCACCGAGTGCTCCCGCCCAACGCCTCACGCGGCGCGCTCGCGATAAACCCCGACTAAGGACAACCTCCACAGCCGCGCGCGCTACCCTTCCTCCCCACATTTGTGCTAGCGTGGAGAGGGCGCAGACTAAAACCATGGCGACGACAAACAACAAAAAAAATGGCGGCGCAGACTTCGCTGCCTTTTTTTCGCTGATTTCTAATCGGTACAACAAATTATTAGAATTGCCCGTAAGTTACACAAAACAAACAGTCGCACTCATTTCTAATCGGTACAAAAACACGCTTTTTCGTTTTCGCTTTTTTAGCACTTTTGCGGATAATGCCGCACGGCGCACTTAACTAAAATGACCGAAACAAAATCCCCGTTCGCCACCGTCGAGCAAGCGCTCGAAGAAATTCGCCAGGGCCGCATGATCGTCCTGGTGGACGACGAAGACCGCGAAAACGAAGGCGACCTCACCATGGCCGCCGAAAAAATCTCGGCCGAGGCCGTGAACTTCATGGCCAAGGAAGGCCGCGGCCTCATCTGCCTTGCGCTCACCGAGGAGCGTTGCGACGCGCTGAATCTGACGCCCATGTCGCAGCGAAATACTTCCGCGTTCGGCACGCCATTTTGCGAATCGATTGACGCGCGCCGCGGCACCACCACCGGCATCAGCGCCGCCGATCGCTCGACCACCATCCTCGCGGCAATCAATCCCGACGCGCGTCCCGAAGATCTCGCGCGCCCCGGGCATATTTTTCCTTTGCGCGCGCGACGCGGCGGCGTTCTCGTCCGCGCGGGGCAAACGGAAGCCTCCGTGGATCTCGCGCGCATCGCGGGCCTCGAGCCTTCGGGCGTGATTTGCGAAATCATGAATGACGACGGCACCATGGCGCGCGTCCCGCAGCTCGCCGAATTTTGCCGGCGCCACGATTTGAAATTGCTCACCATCGCCGACCTGATTCGCTACCGCATGCAGCACGAGCGTTACGTCAAGCGCATCGCGGAGACGGTTCTGCCTACGCGTCACGGCGAATTTCGCATGATCGCTTTCGCCAACGAAGTGGACAACGAACTGCATATCGCCCTAACGCGCGGCGAACTTTCGGGAGACCGTCCGCCCCTCGTGCGCGTCCATTCGCACTGCCTCACGGGAGATGTTTTCGGCTCGCTCACCTGCGATTGCCGCGAAATCATCGACCGCTCGCTTGAAGCAATTGCCGCCGAAGGCCGCGGCGTTTTCGTTTACTTGCATCACACCGGGCGTGGTTTCCGCATCGACGCGCCCTCGGAAGAAACCGGCGCGCTGCCGCGCATTCTTTTCCACTCACGCGCGGAAATCGATCAGGACTTGAACCGTCAGCGGCTGGTGTGGCGCGAAAGCGGCATCGGTTCGCAGATTTTAATTGATTTGGGATTGCAGAGAATTCGCGTGCTCACAAATCATCCGCGCAAAATCGTTGCGCTCGAGGGCTACGGATTGGAAATCGCGGAGCAAGTGCCTCTGCGCCTCACGCAACAGAAAACGTCTCACCAGCCGCTCTAATCACAATGGAAAATTCTGGTGTGACTCTGAGGACGGCGCAAAATCCCGCCCATTTTCAACGCGCAGGCGTTTCGAACTTCCCTGCTTCAATGGTTTGTTGCGGATTTAGGCGGAGTGACGGTCACGTACGGCGCAATCTTCTGGAATCGCTTTTTCGAAATGCGCGGCACCGCCAGCAAATCTTCCGTGCGCTTGAACGGCCCGCTCTTCGTGCGAAACTCGATGATCGATTTCGCCGTCACCGGTCCGATACCCGGCAATTCTTCGAGCTGCTCCATCGTCGCCGTATTCAAATTAATCGGATGCGCCGGCAGCGGCTTCTTCTTCGCCGCCGTGGCCGCGCTCGCGAATATCAACGTACACACAAAAACGTACACCAATTTTTGCAAACTCGGCGTTACACAACCGTTGCGGAAATTCAGAGCCATATTTCAACTCCTCTGCTCTCGCCGACAATTACCCAGCGAGCTCGTGACCCTGAGTATTCCATACTTTTACGTTACCGAACAGTACAGATTGCGGCTCCGCCTGCGCGCGGTCGCCGACGATTACGATTTGCGCGTTCGCGGAATCGAAATAGCGCCGCGCCGCTTCCAGCACATCGCTCGCCTGCAACGCGCGAACTTTCTCGCGAAATGTTTCCAGATAATCCTCGGGCAAGGCGTTCAGATACACAGTCGAAAGCTGTGAGAGCAAGCCGTCTTGCGTCGCGATGCCCAGCGAAAAAACGCCGCTCAAATAATTGATCGCGTCGGCGAGTTCCCCTTCGCTGACCGGCAACGAGCGCAGGCGGTCGAGTTCGTAAAACATTTCCGTGAGCGTGACCGCGACCACATCGTTGCGCACTGCGGCGTGCACGCTGAAATATCCGTGATGCCGCAGCGCGTGCAGCGCACTGCGCGGGCTGTACGTGTAACCCTTCTGCTCGCGAATATTCGCGACCAGCCTCGAATTGAATGCGCCGCCGTAAATCGCGTTCGCGAGAACGCTGCGCCGCCAATCCGGACTCTGCCGCGTGATCGCCAAATTGCCGAGCAGAATTTCGGTTTGCACGGTTCCGGGCAAATGCACCAGATGCACGGAGCGCCCGCGAGAGTGTGGCAAATCTGTTTCGGCGAGCGCCGGGGCAGGGCCGGCTTTCCACGCGCCGAAAGTTTTGTCGATCAGCGCCATCATGCGCTCGCTCTCAAAATCTCCCACTGCGATGAGCAGCGCGTTAGACGGCACATAATTCTGGCGATAAAATTCCGCGAGCGAATCGCGCTGGTACGATTCGAGCTGCATTTCCGTGGGCGCGACGATGGCGTAGGGATGCTCGCCGAAAAGTACGCGGCGAAACCGTTCGTTGGCGAGAAATCCAGGCGTTGTGCGCTCGATGCGCAATTCTTCGAGGCGCTGGCGGCGCTCGCGCTCGAATTCGTCCGCGGGAAATGCGGCATTGCGCGCGAGATCGTCAACCATCGCGAGCAATTTGCCGGCGAATTCGGAAAGCCCGGAAATCGCAATGGCGCTCGTATCCGCGCCCGCCATTGTTCCGAGACTCGCGCCCATGCGCCGCAGATCCTCTTCGATTTGGCGGCTGGTGCGCGAATGCGTACCTGTGCGAATCACGCGCGAAGTCAACTCCGCGAGATCGGGCGACTTGCGCGACACGAGAGCGTTGCCAGAGCGGAAAAATAATTCGAGGCCAATTTTCGGGAACGTGTGTTGTTCGGCGAGAACGACTTGCATGCCATTCGCCAGCGTGCGAACAGTTCGGCGCGGCCATGCGACGGGACGCTCGGGTCCGACGGCTGGAGCGGTGACAGGAAATGCGGTTTGCGAAGGCGCGCTCGTCATTGATGAGCTCCTTGCTGGGCTCCTTGTTGAACTCTTTCATGCGCGGCGGCCGGCGCGGCTTGCACAATCGGTTTTCTGAAAACAATCGAGCGATTTGCGGGCACCAGATATTTTCGGGCTATCGCTTGAATTTCCGCCGGCGTGACGGAAAGAAATTTGTCGAGTACCGTATTTACGCGCTGCGGATCCTTGTCAAACAAAGTGAAGCACGCAAGCGCGTGCATCAGGCCGAATCGCGGAACGCCGGCGCCTCCCGATTCGAGCATGGAAAAATAATCCGCGCGGCATTTCACTTTGATTTGTTCCAGCTCGTCGGCGTCGAGCGTTTTGTCGCGAACTTCGGCGATCACTTCGTCGAACGCGGCCACGGTCGCCTCCGCGGAATATTCCGGCTTGTGATAAATCGTGGTGGTACCGAGCGTTGGCCCGTTGTATTCGAATGCGTCGGGAAAACCCATGCCACCTTCGGCGGCGATGGCGATTTGTTTTTCCAAAACGAGGGTACGATGAATGCGGCCCGCGCGCCCTCCGTGAAGCACGCGATCGAGAAGCGCGGAGGCGTACCAATCGCGTTCGTGGCGCTGCGGCATGTTGTAGCCGATTGCGAGAGCCGGAAGCTGGCCGAATTTTTCCTCGACTTCGCCGCGACGCTCCTCGAGTTGCCGAGGCTCGCTGACATCCGCGGAAGGCACGGCAGGATGCGACGGGATGCTTTCGAAATATTTGCGTGCGAGCTCGAAAGTTTCCTTCGGCTCCACGTCGCCGACGATCAGTAGTACCGCGTTATTCGGGGCGTAGTAGGTGTGAAAAAAAGTGCGAACATCCTGGAGCGTAGCCGCATCGAGATCTGCAAAATCGCCATAGAAATTATGCGCGTTGGGCCAATTGCGGTAAGCGACAGGCGGAAGATCGAGCCACGGGAAACCTCCATACGGCTGGTTGAGCACGTTGACGCGGACTTCCTCTTTGACGACGTCGCGCTGGTTACGGAGATTCTCGTCGTCAACTTTCAGCGCACGCATGCGGTCGGCTTCGAGCCACAGGACGCGTTCGAGAGCGTTCGACGGCACCACTTCGAAATAATTCGTGATGTCGTAATTCGTGGTGCCGTTCAAAACGCCGCCGGAGGAATTGATCAAACGGATGTGCTCCATTTTGCCGGCGTGCTCGGAGCCTTGAAACATCATGTGCTCGAAAAGATGGGCGAAGCCGCTGCGGCCGCGCGGCTCGAGGCGAAATCCAATTTGATAGTAAACGCCGATAGTGGCGATGGGCGCGGAATGGTCCGGCGAAATGACGACGCGAAGGCCGTTCGCCAGCGTTTCGGTTTCCACCGGGATTTTCAAATTCGACAAGGCTTCCTCCCTGTTAGAACAAGCAGTCACTTACAATGATTTCACTTCAATGCTCGAACAAAAGCGAAACGCGTGCATTCTGCCCGCTCGGGCGACTTCGTTCCTCAAAGTGAACAAGGCTCGCCCCTCCGAAACGCAGATTACGCGCACCACTCAGAAAAAAAAGCCAATGCAGATTCCTCGTCGCATGGCTCCTCGGAATGACAATAAATAAAATGTACCCAACTAAGAGTGAAACATCGAGACTCTTTTCAACATTGAGCAATCAGCGTTTCGGCAGGACGCGATCGAGCTGCCGCAATTTTCCCTTTGCGTCCGGAGCAAGGACGCGCGCGGAAAGGCGCGCCAGGGCCGCGTACGATTGCGAAAATTCTTGTGGCCAATCCCCAAGCGCAGCAAGATGCCGCGCCACGGTGGAAAAATCGCCCCGCGCCACTGGACCGGTCCAGGCCTTGCGTGCGCCGAAGCGTTCGTAATTTGCGAGCGTTTGCCGGATCAACGGCAAAAGAACGGCGCGCGCGCGGCGTCGCGAAAAACCAATACGCATCAAAATGCACGTAGCGGTTTCGACGAGCGTGAGGAAATACGACGCAGCAAACGTTCCGGCAGCGTGGTACGCAGGCTTGGCTGCGCGGCGAAGCGCAACAGGAGCGCCGCCGAGAGAGCGCGCGATGCGCCGGGCCTCCTGCCGCGCGCGTCCATGGCCTTGAATCACGAAAGCGACTCCTTCGAGCAGCGGCACGCCGCGGCCGCTGAATGTCTGCAACGGATGCATCGCGCCGGTCGCCGCGCCGAGACGAGCGAGCGGTGCGAGCACGCGATCATCGAGTGCGCCGCTGGTGTGCAGTACAACTTTGCCTCGCCATTCTTCGCCGCCCGCGCGCGCGAGCCTGACAGCAACGTCGCGAATGCAATCATCCGGCGTGGCGATCAAGACCACGGTCGCGTCGAGCACGCGGCGGGTGAGGACTTCGTGCGGATGCCCGCCGCCAATCGCGTGCACAGCGGAGCGCGCCGTGGCCGCGGAACGCGTGACAACTGCACCAATGTTCCAGCCGCGTGCACGGAGGCTGCGTCCGAGCGCGCGTCCGACGCGTCCAGCGCCGACGATCGCAATCGTGGTCATCGCTGTGCTGCTCACCCGCAGCAACTCACTGGGCTGTGTTCATCAGCGCTCTTTAACAATTATCTGCAATCATCGGCATGATAGGATAGCGCGTTCGTCTAATCTGCGCCTCGGAAAACACTATCATTGCACATCTTCGGCATAATGTTCTTCAGCAGCCTCGCGGTTTACTGGATTTTGACGGCCGCGATCAGCTATCGGGGAATGACGCGAATTCCCCTGCTGTCACAAGTGGCGCCTTTCGATGGTCCGACTTTTCCGCGAGTTTCGATTTTATTTGCGGCGCGCGATGAAGCCGCGAAACTGTCCGTTGCACTCGCTTCCCTGCTGGCGCTCGATTATCCGAATTACGAAGTGATTGCGGTCGACGACCGGTCCGAAGACGCTACGCTCGACATCTTAAATAATTTCGCGCAGCGTGACGCAAGATTGAAAGTGGCGCACATTGCGGAATTGCCCCAAGGATGGCTGGGAAAACCGCATGCGCTCGAAAGGGCGTATCGCGAATCGTCGGGCGAGTGGCTGGTGTTTACCGACGCAGACGTGCAATTCGCGCCGGATTTGTTGCGGCGAGCGCTGGCGCTGATCTGGCAGGAGCAGTCCGATCATTTGACGCTGCTGGCGGGACTCGATTTGCGAGGATTTTGGGAGCCGACAGCGGTGGGATATTTGGGCGTGTGCTTTGCCTTGGGCGTGCGGCCGTGGCGCGTGACCAATCCGAAATCGAAAGTGTATATGGGAGTCGGCGCGTTTCAAATGATCCGACGGTCGACTTACGAAGCGATTGGGACGCATCGACGGCTGGCGATGGAAGTGCTTGACGACATGAAGCTGGGGAAACTTGTAAAGCAGAATGGCTTTCGCTCAGGCGTGGCGCCAAGCGAAACATTTCTGCGCATTCGGTGGCAGGAAGGAATCGGAAACGTCATCAAAGGCATGACGAAAAATATGTTCGCGGGATTCGACTTCAACGTAGCGAAAACGCTCGCGGGCGTGGCAGGGATTTTTGTGATCAGCGTCTTGCCGATTCTCGGAATTATTTTTGCGCGAGGGCCTGGGCAGATTGCGGCAGGAGTTGCCGCGGCGGTGGCGATGCTATTCGAAGCGCACTTGATGACGCAGGCGAAGGCGTCGAGATGGTTTGGGGTGACGCA
>DASYYI010000157.1:0-6530 GCA_035933995.1 Candidatus Acidiferrales bacterium
CGATCGAGCTTAGTCGCTAAGGTACCTTCGTGCGGGTCTCTACGCGCTCCCGGGGAGGAGGCGTTTGAGGAGGCTGTGGAGGTGGGTGCGGGCGGCCTGGTCCATGCCGACGAATTCGACGCCCATTCCGCGGCCTGGGTCAGCGTTGCGGATGACGGCGCGAGCGCGCACTTCGCCTTCGGGCGTGTCAATGAGCAGTTGAACGTAAGTGCCGGCGGCAGGCGGGTCGGCGGTTTCAATGTAGAGTCCGCCCATGCCGAGGGTTTTGGCGCGGTCGGTGCGGCGGGCGCCCGCTCCCTGCCAGGCGACGAGCATTCCTTTCTGCAATTGCTTGCGCGGGTACCGGCGCGGAGGCGATTCCTTCTCGGCCATTGTGAGGGAAGCATACCACTGCGGCGGTGTGTAGCGCAGAGCTTCGCCTTCCGAAGTTCTGCGGCTTTGGCCTTTCGTTGTCATTCCGCCCGCCCTGAGTGTAGTGGCGAAGGGAACCCATCCGCCTCTGTTTGGCGAACGGTGTGAGGAATCTGCTGTTGCCTTTCAGTCCGGCACGTGCGCCGGGTGCCCCATCCTTCGCGCCCGCGCTGCTCCTTCAGCGCAAGTTGAAAAAAGACGCGAAGGGTGGGAGCCTTTGCCGTCGCCCTCGTAGGGGCGCTGCTTGCACCGCCCGGCGCGACTCCCCGAGTCGCGCCCTCCGTCGCCTTCCTCTTTGCTGTCATCCCGCTTGCCCTGAGGAAGGAAGGGAACCCAGTCGCGTCTTCGCGATTGGTGTGAGGAATCTGCTGTTTCTTTTTGCCCTTGCGGGTGCCCCATCCTTCGCGCTTCTTAATCCTTGCGGACATTGGTTTCTATTTCTTCGCCTCCGAGTCATCATCTGTCATATGAGTCAACCAATGCGTCACTTCCTCGAATATTATTTCGGTGTGCTTCTTTTGTGATTTGCGGGCATCATTGATACCTTTTAGAAGTCCGTTGTAGTATTTAAAGAAGCTATCCAGTTGTTTTTCAGTTAAATCCTCGTCTGCGATTTTGAAATATGGCCAGTGGCAAATCTTGTCGAACAGTGTTGCGATAAGCTCATTGTCTCGGAACTCCTCATCCGATAAACGATATATACGACCGTTTTTGTTTATAACGTGAACGTGCGTATCGCCGCCGCAGTGCGGCTCGTATGCCTTCGTCTGTCGCAAGATATAAATCCCAAGCTGTATTAGAGCTTTCTCGGTAAAAGGCAGATTAGGGTCAGATAGCTGATCCGCGAGCTTCCGAGCGTGGCTGGCGCCCCACCCAATGCAAGAAAAATCATGGCTTGCCACAATAGTCGCCGTGTCAGCGGTCTCGATAAGTGAAAGACCCTCAATAGTCCAGATGCCAAGTACGAGCTCAAATTCTAGGTACTCTCGGACGCCGCTAACCCTGTCAATGTGTTTACGAAAAATATCAGTCAGTATTTCCTCTATCTTGGCACGTATTTCCTTAACCCCTGCCGTTGTATCGGGAATTTCCGACACCTTTTCGCAAAATAGGTCAATGAAGTTAGCGTTCCCTGCGCCACCGACAACCATCTTCCAGTTTCCCGCACTGTATGCTCGAATTTTAGGAACAGACACCTTCAGATGTTCGCCAATGGTTTCTTGTGTGTCTGCAGCTATAACGATGCACTCTGGGTTCTTAAATCCAGCAACGACGGTCATGGTTTCCTCTCCTCAGAAGCCGTGGCTTCGGACAGGGGTTATACCGCGGCTGCGGCTTCCGAAACGGGGTTAATCATCTGCCCGCCTCCAACACTTCGTCAACTGAACAATCTTGCTAAGTAGATACTATCTCATTCTAGAAATATTCCTCTCGGGAGCCACGGCTCCAGCTGCTCGATTTTCCTTGACTCTTAGTTAACTGTGTGGTACACAGTCATCTCAAGCCGCGAAAACGCGGCTTCTTCAGTTTTAAGAGGCTGCTTAACGGAGAGGTCGCTTGCCTCCCGTGATCCAAAACTGGTCCAAAAAAAGACGACCCGCGGGCTAATCGGACAGAGTGAAAATATCGTGGCCCACGGCGGAGCGCAATTGCAGCTTTAACAAACAGAATTAAAATCACTTAACATGCTCACGGCGAACAAAAGGTTAATCGGTACACAAAACGCCAGTCGCGAAATCCTAACTCGCATAAAACAAATCACATCACAATTTCTAATCGGGACTGAAATGCGCCTTTCGGCGTTCTTCGCCGTCCCGAGCGGAGTCGAGGGATCCGTGGCTTATCTGAGGCACGAAGGGTTCGCCCTTCCGAGACATAGCCGAGAGGGGCATGTTCTTGCTTGCTCGCCACTAGTCACTAGCCACTCGCCACTGCATTTACCTAATCGAGTTTCTATGGGAAATTAGAACTCCATGCACCTCACACAAAACAAAGCGCCGGACGCACTTCTAATCGAGTTTTTTCGGCGTTTTTTCTCGGCCATCGTCCGTTCCCGGACACTCGTTCCTATCACTCAATCGCTGGGCGATTTGCACGAACAAGGGCAAAGTGCGAGAATGAGGCTTCAAGGACAGGAGACTCGCTGATGGCCGTGCAACTCGCGAAAGGCGTCACCCTCGAAACGCCCGAAGAGGCGACAAATTTCCTGAAGAAGGAAGGGATTTTGTTCGCGCAGCTGGACAAGCTGGTGAACTGGGCGCGGCGCAGTTCGATTTGGCCGATGTCATTTGGGCTGGCGTGCTGCGCGATTGAGATGATGTGCTTCGCGGCTTCGCGATTCGACGTGGCGCGATTCGGCGCGGAGGTTTTTCGCGGCTCGCCGCGGCAGTCCGACCTGATGATTATCGCCGGGCGCGTTTCGCAGAAAATGGCGCCGGTGATCAAGCAGCTCTACGATCAAATGCCCGAGCCGAAGTGGGTGATTTCGATGGGTGTTTGCGCGACTTCCGGCGGCGTGTTCAATAATTACGCGATTGTGCAGGGCGTGAATCAGGTGATTCCCGTGGACGTGTACGTTCCCGGCTGCCCGCCGCGTCCGGAGATGCTGCTGTACGCGTTGATGCAATTGCAGCGCAAAATCGACAAAGAGAGCGGCAGCTTCCTCGAAGCAATCAACATCGGGAAGAACAGAAATCCCGGCGACGCGCCCGGCATCAGCAATTAATGTCAGTAATTAAATTGAAGTAGGTGCTGAGACCGCAGTTATCCGCAGGAATCCGCTTTCTTTTTAGCCGCCGGTAATTCGAAGACTTCCGCTTCACCATTTTTCCACGTCAGTTTGGCACCGGGCGCGGAGTGTTCGTGGCGGACGTAGCCCATGCCGATGACCGCTCCGGTTGCGGGGGACTTTGCGGCGCTGGTGACGAAGCCGACTTCGGCTCTGCCTTCGGCGTTCGAAACGAAGAGAGGCTCGCCTGTGCGCGGAACCGCATCGCCGGCGAAGCGCAGCATCACGCGCTGGCGTTGAATGTGTCCGCGCGAGCGCACGCGCTCGACGATTTCCTGTCCCGTATAGCAGCCTTTCGAAAAATTGATGTGCGTCTTTTCGAGTGCGGCCTGATGCGGAATCTGATTCTCGTCGAAATCGACGCCGTACCAGGGGATTCCCGCTTCGAGGCGCAAAATATTCAACGCGGCATATCCGACGGGGCCGCCGCCATGGCGTCGCGCCGCTTCTAGAAGCAAATTCCAGAGGGCATGCAAATGTTCGCGGTCGATGATGAAATCTGCTCCGGGAATTTCTCCGCGCGAATACTTGACAACGCGGCAGCAAATGTTCCCGCAGGAATATTTTGCGATGGCTTCCGCGTGGCCAAGTTCCGGAAGCGCGTTAATGTCGAGGCCGCAAAGTTCGCTGACGATGGCGGGCGCTTTCGGGCCTTCGAGAGCGAGCGTCGCGCTGCGATCGGTGAGGTCTTCGAGAGTGACGTCATCCATGATGATGAATTTGTCGAAGGTGTCGACGAGGCGCTGGCGAATCATCGCGCACGAAATAACCAGCAGGCGATCGTCGAGGGCGAACGTTTCGACTTCGGCCATGATGCGCCCCTGCGGACTGAGCAAAAGTGAAATGTTGCCGTGACCGGGTGCGAGGTCGCGAATGTTGTTGGTGAGCATCGCGTTCAAGTATCGCGCGCGGTCTTTTCCCGTGAATGAAATGACGGCGCGGTAGTTCTTGTCGATCAGGCCGACGGATTCGCGGGCGAATTTGTATTCGCGCGCCACGTCGCCATAATCGCGTGGCAACGCGCAGCCGAAATACTCGCCGGGCGTCGTTGTGAAATGGGCGCCGAGTTTTTCGTGCTCCGCTTTGAGTGGCGTTTCGATGGACATAATGAGCGCGACATGCGCGCCGCTGGTTCAATCTTAACAGATGGACTCTAAAGGAGCGCGTTTTGCCATTGACGGAACAGATTTGCAACAAAGACCTAAAGCAAAAGCAGATCCCTCGCCGCATGGCGGCTCGGGATGACAGGCCGTGGAGATTTCTGGTTCGGGAGTCTGGTGGCTTCCAGCGGAGTCTACACACCGGACCTCGTCCCGACACAAACGCCGGAAAGCGAAAGGGCCGTGTCGGGTCGCAACGAAAGACCCCACCCTTCGCGCCCATTGTTCGAGGCGGGCGCTCAGGATGGGGCACCCGCAGAGTCAAAAGCAAGGCCGAAAGCGAAAGCGAAAGCGAAAGCAGATTCCTCGTCGCGTGGCTCCTCGGAATGACAAACATGAAGGGCGTTATTAAGCTGGCGGAGTAAGAAACGTGCCGCAGCGAGGTGGGAACGGGATTGTTGCTATACTGGCGGAAATGGCGAGTCGGCTGATTCACGAAATTATTCCGGTGGGAATGCTGCAGTGCAACTGCTCCATCGTGGGCGATCCCGAGACGCACGAAGCAATCGTGATCGATCCGGGGGATGAAGTTGAGCGCATTCTCGCCGCCATCGCGAAACACAAATTAAAAGTGATGGCGATTGTCAGCACGCACGCGCACATCGATCACGTTGGCGGCCTGAAAAAGCTGCACGACGTGACGCACGCGCCCGTTTTCATGAACGAAGGCGACCTGGAGCTTTATCGCGCGATGGATATTCAATCGCAGTTTCTCGGCATCGCTCTGCCGCCGCTGGCGAAGATTGACAATTTACTCGCGGAAGGCGACGTGGTGCGCTGGGGTGGATACGAAGCGCGCGTGCTGCATACTCCGGGGCACACGCCGGGCAGTGTCAGTTTGTATTTGCCGTTTGCGGCGCGAATGGGAGAAGGGAATCGCGTGGCGCCCGCGCATCCCGGCGAGAAACCGCGCGGCGGCGATGATGAATCCGCGGCGTGGCTGTTCGCCGGCGATACGCTTTTTGCGGGGTCGATTGGGCGGACGGATCTTTGGGGCGGGTCGTTTCCGGAGATTATCCGGTCGATCTGTTCGAAGCTTCTTACCTTGCCCGAGGACACGATTGTTTTTCCAGGCCATGGGCCTACGACTACGCTTGCGGAAGAGCGCGAGTCGAATCCGTTTCTTCAGGGCGGCTGACGCATGCCGGGCCCATTTTGAGCAATCAGTTCGTAACGCGGAGTTCGGCGGGCGATGCTACCCATGACCCGTCCATAGACGGTCCCTACATTTTGCAATCACCGTGCCAAAGTTATTTCGCGCGCTCGCGGGCGTCGCGTTCGGCGCGGAGAGACTCCATCACGCTCTGAATTAATTGCTTGGCCTTCTGCAATTCGGAGCTGATGATGCGAATATCCATCGCGGGCGTCGCGGGATTTCCAGCACCGTGGCAATAGACTCCGTGCTGACCGACGAGCACCATGGCGTTGGTTAGCATGTCGAGCGAAACGGCAAGGCGGCCGCGATGAGGGCCCATCATCGTTTCGTAATGCTCGAGCTCGTCGCGGTGCTCTTCAAAAACGGTCATGGGCAATTGCTCCCTGGCGGTGTCAAATATTTTTGCAGTTCAACGTTACTCGTATCGCGACCCGCTATCAACCTCGCTGGTCCGGCCGGTTGAGGATTCGTGCGGGCCGTGTGGTGCACGGGACGCGCGTCGGCTATCGTGTAGTGCCAGAGAGGGTATTGCAATCGAGGAACCTCGCGCACGCGGCGGCTTTACAGTCTTGGCCACGCGACACATAATCGAAGGCGAAGAAAAAGGCGCACCGCGCGAGACATAATAGGGGCCGCGTACTTGGGAATCTCATTATAAAAACGAAATGAAATTTGGCGGCACGGCTCGCATGCGAAGCGTAGTGAGGGGATCATGAGACGCTCGGATCTGGTGCATAACGCAGCGAAAGGGAAGGCTTCGCGAACCTCTCAGGTGGTTTTCGGTGAACGGCAGCATCTGCTGCGCGTGCTCGATTCCGTGGAGCACAGCGCGCTGCCGCATGGACGCCTGGAACAGGAGCGGCGCGTGATCGAGCAGCTGATCCACGCGCGCACGCAGGAACTGAATCGCATCAATACTTCGTGGGATGAAAAAGTCGGCTTCGTTTTGAGCGCCGAGGTGAAGCCGGAAGCGCTGGAAAAACTTTCGCGCGAGGCGCCGAAGGAAGATTTTTAT
>DASYYI010000469.1:0-3214 GCA_035933995.1 Candidatus Acidiferrales bacterium
CAGTGAACTAAACCGCTTCGCGGTAATCGTCTTCGCAGCGATCTCTAAAAGTAGTAGCCCTTGGCTGGAGCGAGGCTCCTTGAAACACTGGATCAGGTTGTTCGCAACGACCAATCCAGCCGACAAGGAGCCATCGCATGACACCGCTTCGTCAACGCATGATCGAAGACATGCAATTGCGCAACCTGGGCAGTGAGACCCAGCGAGCGTACGTTTTCTACGTAAAAGGCCTGGCGCAATTCTACCAGACCAGCCCCGATCAACTCAGCTTGGAAGATATCCGGGAATACCAGCTCCACCTCATCAACGAGCGCCGCCTCTCGCCCGAATCGGTCAACCAGTTCGTCTCCGCCGTCAAATTCCTTTACAACGTGACATTGGAAACTCCCTGGCCGGAAGGTGCACTGCCTCGCTGCCGCGTGCCCCACAAACTCCCGGTGGTACTCAGCACCGACGAGGTCTACGAGTTCTTCCGCCACGTCTGCACCATCCGCTATCGCGCCGCCTTGATGACCGCCTATGGCGCCGGTCTCCGGGTAACCGAGGTTGTGTCCCTCCAAATCGGCGACATCGACTCCAAACGAATGCTCATCCGGGTTCGCCAGGGCAAAGGCAAAAAGGATCGCTATGCCATGCTGTCCCCGCGTCTGTTGGAAGTGCTGCGCTCCTGGTGGCGCTCCCAGCATCCAGTCGGACAACCTTCCCCGACCTCTCCCCAGGATTGGCTCTTTCCCTCCTGGCGCAAAGGCCGCCACATGCGCGCCGACTCCCTGCAAACGGTCTGTCGCGAGGCCGCGCAAGCCGCCGGACTTGCCAAGCGCGTCACCGTTCATACCCTGCGCCATTGCTTCGCCAGCCACCTGCTGGAGAACGGCACCGATATCCGCATCATTCAAGCTCTGCTTGGGCACAGCCGCATCGACACCACCGCCCGTTATGCGGCCGTTTCTCCCCCAACCATTTCTGCCACTCAAAGCCCACTGGAGCGTCTCGGCCCCCAAGCCTCGGCCAATATCCGCAAAGCGGCCAAGGCATGAGCATGCCGGCGCCCGCCCTGGAACTGGCAGACATCTTTCGAATCCACGGCCCCGCCTACCGGGAGACGCACGATTTGCCCCTGCACCAGCTTCGCCTGATGCGGGCCATCGAAAACTGCCGCACTCCCGTAATGGGCGGGGTAGTCGAATGGTGCGACCACTGCCAGTACACTCACATTCAGTACCGCTCCTGTCGCAACCGGCATTGCCCCAAGTGCCAGGGTCTGGCGCGCGCCCATTGGCTGCAACAACGCCAGGCAGAACTGTTGCCAGTCTCCTACTTTCATGTGGTCTTCACCGTTCCCGAACCCATCGCTCAGATCACCTTCTACAACAAAGAGGTGCTCTATAACATTCTGTTCCGCGCTACCGCTGAAACCATCCTGACCATTGCCGGCGATCCCCGTCGCCTGGGCGTGGAGACCGGGTTCTTCGCCGTCCTGCATAGTTGGGGGCAGAACCTCCATTTCCACCCCCACCTCCACTGCGTCATCCCCGGCGGCGGCCTCGCTCCCGATGGCTCCTGTTGGAGCTATGGCCGCCGGCGCTTTTTGCTGCCCGTCAAAGTCCTCAGCACGCTTTTCCGACGGTTATTTCTGGAAGCCTTGCAAAAAGCCTACGCCAACGGCCAACTGCAGTTCTTCGGCCAACTGGCTCCACTTGCCGACCCCTCTGCTTTCTCCCGTTGGATTGCTCCGCTGAAAAAAAGCCCATGGGTGGTATATGCCAAGGCCCCGTTTGGCGGACCCCAACACGTGCTGGAGTATCTGGGCCGCTACACCCATCGCGTCGCCATCAGCAATCAGCGCTTACTGAAATTAGAGAACGGCCTAGTGGCATTCCAATGGAAAGACTATCGTGACCAACAAAACAAGGTGATGACGGTTCCCGCCGGGGAGTTCATTCGCCTCTTCCTGCAACACTCCCTGCCCACCGGATTACAACGCATCCGCTATTACGGCTTCCTGGCCAACTGTCATCGTGCCCAGCGCCTGGCACTGTGCCGCCAACTCCTGGCCTCACCCTGCGCAGACCTGCTACCCCGGCCCGGCAATTATCGCGATTTCTACCAGGCTCTCACCGGGAGGAATCTCCGCCTTTGTCCGCGTTGCCGCTTCGGCGCCATGCGACACTGGCAAACCCTATTCCCCACTCACGGACCGATACCACTATTGGTGGACACTTCATGACCAGCGCCGGCCCGCAACACCGAATCGTCCAGTTCTGCCCCAGTCGCAGGATCGTGCGGGGGTTTGCGCCTGAACATTCCAAGTTCCTCTGCCAACCCAGCGACACCCTTTTCCCGCCACTACCCGGTCATCAAGGCCTTCTGCGCCCGCCATTCCCCACCGCCTCACCCCTCTCCGCAATGCCTACCAGATCATTTCACTGCCGACTCGCCCTCCCCACCGCTACCGACCTCGGACACCACGGGCGAAAGCAAAACCCATTAAAGACGACCCTTGATCCTGCGGTTTAGTTCACCGAGCGGTTTACTCGGTGTTCGCGGCGCGCCGGATCATCCTGCTGAACCGGCTTTCCGCGCCGCGAAACCGAGTAAACCTTTTTCAGTCACAGCTCTTCCCAACCCGCTCTCTCCCTTTTCCCTCAACCGCTTACCGTCCCTCCACCCCAAGCCGCCGCCTGCTCGCATGATTTAATAAGCTCGTGAGTTGTTATCCGATGACAGAACCTGAGCAATTTCCTGAACAAAAACCCCGCGATAAGCGCGTCTTCAATGCGTACCGGCATGGCCTGACAGGTCATGTCCTCATCATCACGCCGGCTGATGAACAGCCCTACAAAGATCACTGCCGGGGCATTCACCAGTACTTTGCCCCCGTTGGTGGCATGGAAATAGATCTCATCCAGCAGATCGCGGATGACCGCTGGCGCCTGAAAAATGCCTCTGCATGGGAAGCCGCTATTGTCGCTCGCGGCCTCAACCGGCCTGACGACGCCCTATCCGGAAATGAGGAAGTCGATACCATCCTCGCCGCCGGGCGCGTCTGGGACGAGAAGCACAGGGTGATGGACCGCCTCTCTCTCTACGAAAACCGCATCCAGCGGCGCGTCGAAAGAAACACGGCCCTCTTTACCCAACTCCAGCAGAACCGCCTCACCGCCCTCCACGACGCCGCCGAAGACGCTCGCCTGCTCTCCGAACTAGCTAAAAG
>DASYYI010000261.1:0-3765 GCA_035933995.1 Candidatus Acidiferrales bacterium
GCTGGCGGTGATGTTGATTGCGCCTTGGATTTTGCGGCGGCGAATTTCAAAAGCAATCGCGGGCGTCGGCGACTGGCCGCAAAACAGCACCGGACAGCCTTCGTTTACCAACACGGTGGCGGCGGCGCGGGCGAACTCCGGCGAGAAGAAGCGTGTATCGTGGCCGACGAGGAGCGTGGGATTTTTCGAGCGGCTGCGAACGTGCGCGGCGATGGCGGCGGCGGCGATGCGGACGCCGTCGAAAGTGAAATCGTCGGCGATGATTCCGCGCCAGCCGGAGGTGCCGAAATGGATCGCGTTGGTCGTCATTTGGCCATCATGCGGAATGTATTGTATCTTGCCGCGCGAGAATCGAACATTGGGAAAAGCGTGTAGAACGGGGAATAATTAGGGGCAGATTTCGCGGATTGTTGAGAAAGCGCTCTTGGTTGTCATTCAAGGAAAAAGCAGAATCCCTGCCCGCGGCAGGCGGGCTCCTCGCGGTTGCTCGTCGGAATGACAACGAGTAGAGTTTTTCAACAAGATGTTAGAAGAGGCGGCGTATGACGGACAAGATTGTGGTGCTGGTGACGTGCGGTTCGCGCGCGGAGGCGAAGAAAATTGCGCGCGCGGTGGTGAAGGCGCGGCTGGCGGCGTGCGCGAATGTGCTGGGCAGTCCTGTGAAGTCGATTTATCGGTGGAAAGGGAAGGTCGAGACGGCGAAGGAAGTGTTGCTGCTGATGAAGAGCACGCGCAAAAGATTTGCCGCGCTGGAGCGGGAAATTCGGCGGCTGCACAGTTACGACACGCCGGAGATTATCGCGGTGCCGATTGCGGAAGGATCACGCGCGTATCTGAGATGGATTGAAGAAGAATCAGTTGCGGTTAACTCGAAGAGGTAGCGACGGCAAATCAGGGGCATTTGGCCATCGAGCTTCATGTTAGGTGGTGTTTGACTTTCGGCCGTTGTGTTAATCATCCAAGTGGATTATTTCCGGGTAGCCCGTTATCGGGACGGAGTGAAGCAGTTGGAGTATTATGGCCGGGAATAAGCACGGTTGCTTTTGCACGAGATGATAGTCTGCCGCAAATGCGATCCGCTGAGTGAACTGTCAAGGGATGAGGGATGAATAAGCCAATTTCCAAGGGGAATATGAATTGTGAACGTCTACAAATCGTGGCGCTGAGAACAGCCATACTCTCGTGCATTCTGTTTGCGGTTGCTCCGATCGGACTACTCGCGCAGACTGCCACGATTCATGTTCGTGTAATTGACGGACGTACAGGAAAAAACCTGTCCGGAATGAACCTAGCGTTTGTGGACTACCATACTGATCGGGATGGGAGCACACATGCTGATCTCAACGGGAGAATGACTGTTAAGACCTCAGTGGATGGCGATTTATACATCGCGAATCCAGACGCTCATGGAGTCTTGGTATTTAACGGGTTGGGTAGTGGGTTCTGGACACCATGCACTCGGCAAAAGTTCTACGATAGCCATACGCGGACATACGGAAGCGAATATCTCTATCCGGTTTCCACAGTCCTCGCTTCAGGCTTAGTAGCTAGTAATAGTTGCAGCAGAAGAACCGCTACAGCAAAGCCTGGCGAACTCATTATTTTTGTTCGCCCTGCAACTTGGTGGGAAAAGTTTATCTGGGGCATGGAGTCGTAAACTATGCTGCACATGCGTAGCACCCGTTGAAGACAGGTTCAGAGTGCCCAACTCCCGCATGGTCGGCTACCCGGAAGTGATTGTCGTACCCGGATCGGAGGCCTGCGTGGACAAGGGCTAGATTTGGGAGAGGGCGTGGTCGAGGTCGGCGATGAGGTCTTCGACGTCTTCGATGCCGACGGAGAGGCGGACCAAGCCGTCGGCGATGCCGATTTGCCGGCGAACGTCGGCGGGGATGGAAGCGTGAGTCATGGACGCGGGATGGGAGATGAGCGTCTCGACGCCGCCGAGGCTTTCGGCGAGGGAGCAGAGCTTGACATGATTGAGCAAGTTGCGGGCCGAATCGAGGCTGCCCACGTCGAAAGAAAGCATGGCGCCGAAGCCGCGCTGCTGTTTTTTGGCGATGGCGTGTTGGGGATGGGAAGGAAGGCCGGGATAAATGACGCGCTGCACTTTGGGATGGGATTCGAGGAACTTGGCGATGGCCATGCCGTTCAAATTGTGACGATCCATGCGCACGGCTAACGTTTTGATTCCACGCGACACGAGGAAGCAGTCCATGGGAGCAAGTCCCGCGCCAGCGGAGCGCTGGAGGAAGTAAATTTTCTCGGCGTCTTCCTTGCGCGACAGGATGGCCGCGCCAGAAATGCAGTCGCTGTGGCCGTTCAAGTACTTGGTCATTGAATGGACGACGATGTGCGCGCCAAGAGCGAGAGGCTGCTGGAGATAAGGGCTGAGGAAAGTGTTGTCCACTACCATTGTAAGATTCTTTTCGCGAGCGAGCGCGGCGACAGCGGCGAGATCGGTGACGATCATTGTGGGATTCGTCGGAGTCTCGACGTAGATCATTTTGGTCGAGGGGCGGAGCGCTTTCTGGACTTGTTCCAGACAAGAAGTGTCAACGAAACTAAACTCCATGCCGAGTTGAACCAGGAATTGGGTGGTGAGGCGGTAGACTCCGCCATAAACGGCGCGCGAAAGAATGGCGTGGTCTCCGGGACGGAGCAATCGAAAGACCGAATCGATGGCCGCCATGCCGGAAGTGAAGACGTAAGCCGCGACTCCGCCTTCGAGTTTGGCGATGGTGCGCTCGAGGGCTTTGCGATTCGGGTGATTCGTGCGCGCGTAGTCGTAACCTTTATTGTTGCCGAGGGCTTCCTGGACGTAGGTGGACGTTTGATAGATAGGAGCGACGATGGAGCCAGTGGAGGGATCGGGCTCCTGGCCCACGTGAATCGCGTCGGTTGAAAATCCCATCGTGAATCCTCCTTAAGGCTTGCAGGCAAACACGTGCAGCGCGCGGCACGACTGCCGATTGAAGGTATCGCAGAGGTTCGCCGCAGTCAAATGGACTGAGAGTTGCGAACCGCGGAGTGTAGGCGCGCGGCGAACTCAAGGGCATCGCAGGTTATGTTTTGAAGCATCGAAATTAAAAACTACGGGTGGTAGAATGCGTGCGAGGGGAGTGTCACCAAAAGTGTTCATAAGGATCTCCTTAAAGGTGATGGCCGGACTGGCCGTGGTCGTGCTTGCCGGTGCGATGCTTGGTTGGACGCCGGCGAGTGGCGCGGCGGGGAAGCCAGATAAAGAGAATCCGGTGAGCGCATTGCAGATTGTTGTGACCGGCGGCGACCCAGGCAAGCCAGTGGATAACGCCAGCGTTTATGTTCGCTACGAAGAGCCCCGATTTCTTCGCCATCCCAGGCAGATTGAATTGGATTTGAAGACCGACCTGGCGGGAATCGCAAAGGTGAGAGATGTTCCGCGCGTGAAAATTATGATTCAAGTGGTCAAAGATGGATGGCGCCCGTTTGGACAGTACTACGTGTTGGACAAGGATGAAGAGACAATCAAGATTCATTTGAAGCCGCCAGCGCATTGGTACTGAAATTGCCCGTTGGGAGTATTTGCCCGCGAACCTTTGTTAGTTAGCCCATTTCCTGATTTACTGCCCGAAGCGATCCAGTAATCACCGTAGATTTGAATGGGGAATTGCCCTAGTTTAGTGCAAACAGCATTAGACGCTTTAATCGCGCATGCTTACGAGACGACGAGGGAATTTTTCCACAAGGTTTTCAACACAACTGTTGAAAACTTTTTTGTCGCCG
>DASYYI010000276.1:0-2345 GCA_035933995.1 Candidatus Acidiferrales bacterium
GTGTTCGGCATCAAACCGGAATGCTGTTCGGCATCAAATCGGAACAGTGTTCGCGATCACCGGAACGCTGTTCGGGATCAAACCGGAACAGTGTTCGGGATCGCCCGGATTCCCCAGTTTTTCCATTTGAACAACGTCACGCCCTTGTCTTTGGATCGCGCTCGAACAAAACAGATATTGAGCTTTTCAGTCGGGATCTGAAAGAATACAGACTCCTCCATATCCTCTTCGATCCTGCGGCGCAACTCCGTAACCAACAACGTAAATTCCGTCTGGGATGCGTTTCTGTTAGGGGCGCGATAAAAGGGAGCCATTTTCGGCGGATTGGTTGAGGCCAGCGTATGCCGAAGCGCGATCGGAGCACACGAGTGCAATCGCCGCTGAGCGCGAGACTCAGCAGCCGGATCGTTCCGACTTTATTCGCTGCCGGAGCGGGTCAGCGCACAGGCCGTCCTCCCGCGCCGTCAGCAGGAACAGGAGCAGTGGAAGCGTTCGTGTGTTTGTTGTCCGGCCTGATGGACTCGATCACGAGATAGAGCTTATCGGCGCTGTTGACCTTCCCGGAGACGCAGTAGTATTGGCCTGGCGTGATGATGCGGGATTTTGTGAAGTCATAAAGCCGGTAGAGCCGTCGTGTGGAGTCGTCTTTCATGACGAACACAACGCAGCGGGCGCATTCCGTCCGCGAGAGCAGAATGAGGTGATTGGCGCTGAAGTTGAACATGGGGAGAACGAGAGCGTGAGGGCGGGAGCGCGAAGGCCCCCGCGCCTCACCGGCAGCTCCGTTGTGGGGTTAGCCGGCCGGCTCCCCGGCGCGGGTTATCGTCACAGAGCGGAGCCTGATCGATGCCCGCCTATTCGACGGCAGGCGAAGCGGAGCCTTTGTTGTTGCCCTTGCGAAGACTGTCGCCACCGAGCAGAAAGATCTCGGAGTTCTCCACGAGTCGATCGGCGATGGCGGTGGCGATGGTGGTGTTGTAGAGGATGTTGCCCCAGTCGGAAAACGCAGTGTTTAATGCAGAGTCCATTTTTATGCGGAGCGATCGGCTATAGCAGTTGGGCGAAGTCCGACAGGCATGCTGACTCGTTCACGCCGTGATCTCGGGACTTCGCATAATCATGACGTCCTAAAAGGAGGATGTCATGTTTGCAGAGTTTTTCGAATCAGCTCTACGTATCCAGGAACTACGCGACGGCCCAGATGGCCGCGTGCTTGAAGGGTTTGCTCAAGAGTTGTGCGAAGCGGGTTATGCAGAGATAACGGCTCGGAGGCACATCCGGGCGGCCGAACACCTGATTCATTGGCTTGGGCGCAAAGGTAGAACGGTCGTCGCGGCGGACGATCGCGCGATCGAAGAGTTCGTCCATCATCTGAATCGATGCCGGTGCCCACGGTATGGCCGTACGCACAGGCGGGACATCCGGAAGGGTGCGCGTCTGTTTCTCCGATATGCCCGGTTTGCTGATATCGTCACGGCCCGAATCGTCAAGGAGGCCATTGTGGATCCGCCACTGCTGGTCTCATTCTGTGACTGGATGCGGCAGCAACGGGGGACGTGCGATGCCACTCTTTACGGCTACAGCATCCCCGTTCGTGATTTGCTGAAGAAACTGGGAGAAGATCCCGGCACGCTGGATGCTCAGAACCTGCGGCAGTTCATCCTGGATATCAGTCAACGTTGCGGATGGGCATCGGCGAAGAAGTGCACCACGGCTGTCCGCATGTTTTTGCGCTTTCTGATCGCCGACGGCAAGTGCGCCGCCGGGTTGGAGGGAGCCATCCCGGTCCTCGCACACTGGCGGCTTTCTTCCTTGCCGCGGTATTTGCAGCCCGAGGAAGTCGAACGGGTGATTGCTTCGTGTGATCCGGCTACGCCGGTCGGCAAACGGGATCGCGCCATTTTACTTTTGCTCGCTCGCTTGGGGCTTCGGGCGGGCGATGTCGTGCAACTTCGTTTGGGCGACCTTGATTGGAAGGAAGCTGCGATCTCCGTTTCAGGAAAGGGCCGGCGGCAGACACTGATGCCGTTGACGCAGGAGATTGGCAACGCGATCGTCAGCTATATAAAAGACGGTCGTCCTCAGACCGCCGTGGATGTGCTATTTATTCGATCCCGGGCGCCCTTTCGGGCTCTCGCGAATCACTGTGCGATCTCGATGATCGCCGCCGAGGCCATGCACCGGGCTGGTGTTGTTTGCCCGAGCCGTGGTGCCGCCCATGTTCTCCGCCATTCGGTAGCAAGCTCTATGCTCCGACAAGGCGCGTCCTTGCAGGAGATCGCGGGCGTTCTCCGGCACCGGTCCACCGCGACCACCGAGATCTCCGCCCAGGTAGACGTACTCAC
>DASYYI010000309.1:0-22934 GCA_035933995.1 Candidatus Acidiferrales bacterium
CGAAGAGCCCGCGGGCAAATAAAGCATGTCGCCGCGCCCGAGGAGCGATTCAGAGCCGTTCGTGTCGAGAATGGTGCGCGAATCCACTTTGCTCGCGACGCGGAACGAAATGCGCGCCGGGAAATTCGCCTTGATCAAGCCGGTGATCACGTCCACCGAAGGCCGTTGCGTTGCCAATATCAAATGGATGCCCACCGCGCGCGCCATTTGCGCCAGCCGCGTGATCGATTCCTCGACGTTCGTCGTGTCGACCATCATCAAATCAGCGAGCTCGTCAATGACGATCACGATGTAGGGCAGGGGCTTGTGCTCGGTTTCCTCGACGTCGTCAAAGAGCGACATCGGCTGGCCCTTCTCGAATGTGCGATTGTACTGGTCGATGTTGCGCACACCGCGCTGCGCCAGCAGCTTCAAGCGCCGCTCCATTTCCTTGGTCGCATTGCGCAGCACGTTCGACGCGACTTTCGGATCCGTGACGACCGGCGTATACAAATGCGGAATGTCTTCGTAGAGCCCGAGCTCGATGCGCTTGGGATCGATGAGCACCACTTTCAGTTCGTCGGGCGTCGACTTGTACAGCATGCCCATCAGCATGGAGTTGATGAACACGCTCTTGCCAGTGCCCGTTGCGCCGGCAATCAGCAAGTGCGGCATCTGCGCCAGGTCGGCGGCGCGAATATGTCCGACGAGATCCTTGCCAAGCGGCAACGCCAATTTTGTCGAAGAATGCGAAAACTCCGGCGACTCGATCACTTCGCGCAACGCAATCGTTTCGCGATGCGGATTCGGCACTTCGATTCCGACGGTCGATTTTCCCGGGATGCGCTCGATCAAAATCGATTCGGCCTTCAATGCGAGGCACAGATCGTCGGCAAGCCCGGTGATGCGGCTGTATTTGATTCCCGCTTCGGGTTTCAATTCAAAGGTGGTCACCACGGGACCCGGATTGATTTGCGTCACGTGGCCCGCAACATCGAATTCCGCGCACTTCTGCTCAATCGCGCGCGCGTATTCTTTTAGCTCGGGCTCGGTCATGCGTTCGCTGCGCTCCGCGCCCCGCAGCAACGTCGGCGAAGGCAGCCGGTACGTCATTTTTCCCTTGGCGATTTTTGGCTCACTGCCGGAGGATTTTCGCGCGGGCAAGGCTTCCGCTGACTCGCTGAACGTAATCACTGGTGCGACGCGGCGCAGCTCCGGTTTCTCTTCGTCTTCGATTTCTTCGATATCCCTTATCGTCGTGGCGACTCTCGTTTTTTGTTGCGCGGGTACCGCGGGCCTGCCGGCAATCTTGATCTCTTCGACGCGTTTGCGCAGCTTCTCCGACTCGCGCGCTTCGCGCCAGTCCTTCACGCGGTCAACCAGCGCCAGGATTCGCCTGCCGAGGAAGCCTTCGGCGCCCAGCGGTCCGCGCATCCATTTTGCCGTGCCTGCAAATGTGAACGGCGTGGTCAGCAGCAACGCCGCGAAAATGCACGCCAACGCCACAACGTTCGCTCCAATGGAATTAACCGCGGAACGCAGAACGTGTGCCATCAGCTCGCCAAACATTCCGCCGGGCGGCAGCGCGCCGCGCACTTCGGGGGCGCCGATCAATGAGAGTTCAGCGGGCAGCGCAAAAATAAATAGCGCGCACCCAATCGTTTTCGCAATCGGAGCATTCACTTTTTGACTGCGAAACCGTCGAAAAGCCAGGAGGAACAGTCCAACAGGAAAGAGAAACGCGGCGTATCCGACGCCCTGAAAAAAAAGATCGGCGACATGCGCGCCAACGGGTCCAATCCAATTGTGAGACGGTCCCGCTGCGGGCGCTGCGGCGGAGACATTGAACGCCGCGTCCCGCGGCGAATAGGAAAGTAAGCTCAGCGCGAGCAACACAGCCAGCGTAATACCCACAAAGCCGGCGAGTTCGTTGATGCGGCGATTTTCGGTCAAAGCGAATATGCGCACAATTTCTCCTGGGCTGTGGGGGAAGGCCTCAGCATCGCACGGGACGCGTGGGCGCTAGCGCGCGTGACCCATGTGGAAGAATAGTAACAGAATCACTATACCGAGCAGAATCCGGTAGTAAATGAATATTTTTAGCGTGCGTACTTGCAGATAACGCAGGAAAAACGCGATAGCGATCATGCCCACCACCGCCGATACCGCAATGCTGATGGCAATCATCGAGAGAGGGATTGGCAAGGTTCCCGCGTGGTGCATTTTCATCAGCTTCGGTAGCTCTACCACGGCCGCGCCCGCGATGATGGGAGTCGACAGCAGAAATGAAAAGCGCGCCGCTGCCTCGCGCGTCAGCCCGCGGAAAAGCCCCGCGGTGATGGTCGCTCCGGAACGCGACACGCCCGGGAATAATGCGAAAGCCTGCGCAATGCCGATGGCTACCGCGTCCAGAAAAGTTACGCGCTCCATGGGACGGTCCAGCCGGCCCGCGTATTCGCCGTACCACATCACGAGCCCGACTACGATCATGGCCGCGGCGATTGCCAGAATGTACCAACTCTCTCCCTGGCGGTCTTCAATCCTGTGCTGAAACAGAAATCCCAACACGGCGCCCGGAATCGTGGCCGCGACGATGTACCAGAACATTTTCCGCTGATGCTCCACGTATTCATAACTCGCGTGCCGCGGATAATGCAGTCCGATTCCCGCCGCGAGCAATTGGATCCAATCACGCAGAAAATACAGAACCACCGCGATCAACGTGCCCGTGTGCAGAGCCACGTCGAACGCCAGTCCCGGATCGGGCCATCCCGCCAGCCACGGGAACAAAATCAAATGCGCGGTCGAGCTGATGGGCAGAAATTCAGTGATGCCTTGAATGATCGCGAGAATAATCGCTTGATAGAGGTGCATCGGTGCTCAGTTCTCCTGGGCAGCGGCCCCGGCGAGCGGCTTCGACATCGAGAACGCGTCGAGCCCGCCGGGATAATAGTTGCGAATCCGGCCGCGTGTACGATAGCCGTGCTTGTTCCAGAAGGCAATCGCGGCTTCGTTGTTGGTTGCTGTTTCCAGCCACACCTCGCATGCGCCGCGTTTTCGCAAGCGCGTCTCCGCGCGGCGCAGAAGGGAAGCGCCCACGCCGGCCCGCCTGTGCAATTCGAGCACGTCAATGGTGATGATGTGCGCGTGTACGTTCTGTCGCGCGGTGACTATGAACCCGACGATCTCCTTCCGCCAAGCTTTCGCGGTGCCCTTGGTTCTGCACCCGCTGCCGCTGCCTCGAATTTCCGCGACCAGACATTCCGCGCCCGGCAGGCCCAGGTACCAGCGCAATTCGCCGCGAGAATACGCGATATCCGGCGGATAACAGGCCTGATCGATGGCGTAGATCGCATCGAAGTCCGCTGCACCATATTCGCGAATCGAGAATCTCACGGTTCACAATATTACCCGCTAACAGCGATCCACAGTAGGCGTTCGCATCACCATGCGCCGCGCCTTTTCATGTGTAGCGGCGGCCTTTAGGCTGGCAGCTTTTGCTTTGACGCTGAGTCGCTCTTCCGATCTGCGGCAGGGGACTGCTTCAGCCGCTGAGATAAGGTGGCTGAGCCAGGGAAGGGAAGTGCTCGGAGCTTATTTGCCGAGGTGCTTCCTCTTGCGTGTTTGCCTCGCGATGTAGCGCGCCAGACTGGCAATCGCGTCTTCCCACAGCGAATCAACGAAGGTGCGCAAATCGAGCAGCGTCTCCGCGTTCAAATTGAAATAATGACGCGTGCCTTCGCGTCGCTCGCCCACCAGCCTTGCTTGCTTCAAAATCTTCAAATGCTGCGAAACGGCCGGACGCGTCACCGGCAACTTCTCCGCGAGCTCTCCGACGGTCATCGGCCTTCGCCGCAACCGCTGCAGCATCGTCTGCCGCGTACGGTCACCCAGAGCCGTAAGTATATAATTACCGTTAGGCACGGCTAACCATTATCACAAAGCCACAATTGAGTCAAAGAATAATCAACCTGCTCAGGAGCGCGGATTACCTTCCGCAAAACTGCGGATTTTTTCAGACTTCGAGGATAACTGGCAAAATCATGGGCCGTTTCGAGGTCTTCTTGTTCAGGAAGCGCTTCAAGTCGGTGCGGATCTTCTCCTTGATGACGCTCCAGTCAGTCTTTTCCTCGGAATTCGATTGCTCGACGGTCTTAACAATCACTTCGCGCGCCTGCGCCATCAGTTCCTGGCCGTCGTCGGAGGGCAAAAAGCCGCGGCTCACAATCTCGGGAGGCGTTTCCATTCGCCCGCTGTGCTTGTTGATGGCGATGATCGGCACCACCACTCCATCCTCCGCCAGATGGCGCCGGTCGCGAATCACAAATTCTTCGAGCTCCTCAAGGGAGCCGGAATCGACGCACACGCGCCCCACGGTGACTGGCTCGCGGCGGAACGCGCCGCCATCGGCGGTGAATTCAATTGGCTGGCCCGATTCCACCAGCATAATTTGGCCCGACACGGACCCCACCTGATGCGCCAACGCCGCGTGTTGAAACAATTGCCGGTACTCACCGTGAATCGGAACGAAATATTTTGGCCGCACCAGATTCAGCAGCAGCTTCATTTCTTCTTGGCTGCCGTGGCCGGAAACATGAATCGGCGCCGAGCGGCCGCTTTCGTAATAAACGAGCACGCGCCGACGAAACAAATGATCAATCATCCGCGAAATGGCTTTTTCGTTTCCGGGAATGATGCGCGCCGACACGATGACCGTGTCGTTCTCCTCGATGGCCAACAGGCGATGATTGTCGACGGCGATGCGCGACAGCGCAGACATCGGCTCCGCCTGGCTGCCGGAAGCGAGCACCACGATTTTTTTCGGGTCGAATGATTTGATGTCCTGCGGCCGCACCACAGAGCCGTCCGGGATGTTCAACTTCTTCATCGAGTGCGCAATCTCGACGTTGTCCACCATGCTGCGCCCGATGAAGCCGACCTTGCGTCCTTGTTCCGTCGCGACGTCGATCACTTGCTGGATGCGATGCACGGAGCTCGAGAAGCACGAAAGAATGACGCGTTGCGGCGCGGCGCGAAATAGCTCTTCCAGGCGCGGACGCACGGCGCGTTCCGAAGGTGTGTAACCTGGGCGCTCCGCGTTCGTCGAATCGGCGAACAGCGCCAGCACGCCCTCCTGGCCGTAACGCGCGAAGCGATGTAAGTCGAAGGGAATATTGTCGACGGGAGTGGGGTCGATTTTAAAATCGCCCGTGTGCAGCACAATCCCAAGCGGCGTGCGAATCGCCAATGCCACGCATTCGATGGTACTGTGCGTCACGTGGACGAATTCGACCTGGAACGGTCCGAGCGATACCGTCATCCCCGGCGCAATTTCGTGCAAGTCCGCGGAGTCGAGTAGCCCATGCTCTTCGAGTTTCTTGCGCACGAGCGCCAGCGTGAAGCGCGTCCCGTAAATCGGACACTTGAGTTCGGGCAGCAGGTACGGCACCGCGCCGATGTGATCTTCGTGCGCATGCGTCAAAATCAGCGCGCGCAATCCGGCGCGATTCTGTTTCAGGTAGGAAATGTCCGGAATGACGACGTCGACGCCCAGCAATTCCGTCTCGGGAAACATCAGGCCCGCGTCAATGGCGAGAAGGTCTTCACCATAGCGGAGGGCCATCATGTTCATTCCAAATTCGCCCAGCCCGCCAAGCGGGATCATCCACAGGGAAGTTTTACTCAAGTGCGGTCTTTAAGCTCCTTTTCGTGAATCGCCATCGTATCACAGCGACGGCTTGCCGGTTTATAAGAGGAAACAAGTAAGATGAACTGTATCTATTCGAAGCGCAGAGCTTCGATGGGATCGAGCTGCGAGGCTTTCTGCGCCGGATAATAGCCGAAGAAAAGTCCCACGAAGAGCGCGAACGCCGCGGCCACCACAATCGCGGAGATGGGAATCTGCATCGTCCACTGAAGAGTGCTCGCGAGCAAATTCGACGCAGACACGCCCACGAACACACCCGCAATTCCGCCCAGCAAGCTGACGATTATCGCTTCGATCAGGAACTGCATTTGAATGTCGCGTTCCGTTGCGCCCACGGCCATGCGCACGCCGATTTCGCGCGTCCGCTCCGTCACCGAGACGAGCATGATGTTCATGATGCCAATTCCACCCACCAGCAACGCGACGGAAGCGATGCTTGCCAGCATCAGCGTGAACGTGTGGCTTGCCTGCTCCTGCGCTTCCAAAAATTGCGTGGGCGTTCGAATGTTGAAATCATCTCCCTCGGTCAGACGCAAATGATGCCGTTGACGCAGCAGGCGCGAAGCAAGATCCTGCGCCGGGCCGATCGCTTCGGGACTAACCGCCGAGCAGAAAATATCGTCCAGCCACGGTTGTCCTGTCAGCTTGCGTTGCGCCGTCGTGTACGGCATCGAAAGCGTGTCGTCCTGGTCCCATCCGTAGGGAGTCATGCCCTTTGTGGAAAGCACGCCTATGACTTTAAAGGGCAGCCCGCCGATTTGAATGTTCTTGCCGACGGGATCCTCGCCGGAGCGGAAAAGTTCATCGACCACCGTTCTTCCGAGAATCGCGACCTGCGCCAGAGTGGCAACGTCGCGCTCGGTGAAATTGGTTCCCGAAGCGATGGGCCAGTTGCGAATTTCAAGAAAATTCGTTCCCGTTCCCCGAAAGTGCGTGGACCAATTCTTGTTGCCGTAGATCACCTGCACGTGGCCGTCGGAATTCGGCGAGCAGGCCTTCAGCAGAGGAATCTCCGCCGGCAGCGCGAGCGCATCCTGATTCGTCAGCGACTTCGTGTTGTCGTTCCCTGTTCGCCTGCCGTTGATGCTCCGCCCGCCCGCTTCCACCCACACCATGTTGTCGCCCAACGCGGAAATCTGATCTCGAATCTGCTGCGAGCCGCCTTCGCCAATCGCCACCGTGCAAATCACCGCGCCAATGCCGATCGCGATGCCCAGCATCGTCAGCGCGCTGCGCATTTTGTTGCGCGCCAGCACGCGCATAGTAATGTGCATCAGGTCCTTCAATCTTGTGGTACGGCTCGTGCTTTGGATGAAGTGTTTCGGTGAGCTCAATGTCAAAATCCCCCAGGGTAGGTCGAGTTCATTCGAATCGTAACGCTTCGATCGGATCGAGCTGTGACGCTTTCTGCGCCGGATAATAGCCGAAAAAAAGTCCCATAAAGAGCGCGAACGCCGCCGCCACCACGATGGCCAGCGCCGGAATCTGCATCGTCCAGTGTAGCGTGGACGCCAGCACGCGCGACGCGAAAATGCCGAAGAAAACGCCCAACACTCCTCCCAGCAAGCTGACGATTATCGCTTCGATCAGGAATTGCATTTGAATGTCGCGTTCCGTTGCGCCCACGGCCATGCGCACGCCGATTTCGCGCGTCCGCTCCGTCACCGAGACGAGCATGATGTTCATGATGCCAATTCCACCCACCAGCAGCGCCACGGAAGCGATGCTCGCCAGCATCAGCGTGAACGTGTGGCTTGCCTGCTCCTGCGCTTCCAAGAATTGCGTCGGTGTTCGAATATTAAAATCGTCGGGCTCTTTGGGACGCAAATGATGCCGTTGCCGCATCAGCCGGGTAATTTGCTCCTGCGCGGGATCGATCGCCTCCGGGGAAACGGCAGAACAGAAAATGTCGTCCAGCCAGTCCTGCCCGGACACTTTGTGTTGCGCGGTCGTATACGGCATCATCATCGTATCGTCTTGATCACGTCCAAAACCCGACGCTCCTTTGCTCGTGAGGACTCCAATGACCTGAAAGGGAAGTCCGCCGACGCGAATCGTTTTGCCGACGGGATCGGCTCCGTTGAAGAGCGTGTCGGCCACCGTTTTCCCGAGCACCGTCACCTGCGCGCGCGAAGCCACGTCCTGTTCGGTGAATGGCGTGCCTTCCGCGACTGGCCAATTGCGAATCGTCAAGAAGCTCGGCGCGACTCCTCGAAATTGCGTGGACCAGTTTTGATTCCCATAAACAACCTGCACATGCCCATCAACGTTGGGCGAGCAGGTTTTAATCAACGGAGTCGATGCGGCAATCGCGTCCGAGTCGCCATCGACCAGCGATTTTGTGTTGTCGTTTCCCGTGTGCGCACCATTGACCGTGCGTCCGCCCGCTTCCACCCACACCATGTTGTCGCCCAATGACGAAATCTGGTCGCGGATCTGCTGCGAGCCGCCTTCACCGATCGCCACCGTGCAAATCACCGCGCCGATGCCGATCGTGATGCCCAGCATCGTCAGGCCGGTGCGCATTTTGTTGCGCCCCAGCACGCGGAGCGTGATGCGCGCCAGGTCTCCAAATGACGTGCTGTACGCGGAATCCTTCGGTGATGCCAATGGTGCATTCCTCTAAGAAGTTAGACGCGCGGCATTGCCCTGCGGTTTTCGAATTTTACAGGCGCGGGTTTTGTGTCGGCTGCAAGTCGCGGCGCGCGAAAGTACGCGTTTTGCCCGTTAGTTTTTGCTGCCCGCGAAGAGGCGCGCGATGGCTACGAGAACCACGGCGCCGACGAATGCGGCCGCCAGGCTCCCAAAAAATCCAAACGTCGTGATTCCGAGCTTGGAGAAAATCCATCCGCCGATCAGCGCGCCAACCATCCCCAAAATCGTGTCGGCGAAGCACCCAAAGCCGCGCCCGCGCGTCACCGTGCCCGTCAGCCACCCGGCGATCAGTCCGATGAGAATCCACGCCAGCAATCCGTGGTCGTAATAAATAACGCCCATCCTGTGCGGCTCCATATGGGGCGGATTATCTCACATCACGCGTACGGAAAAGCAACACAAACATCCAGGAGGCACGGCATCCGCCCCAGCGACAATCACTCTTTCAGAATGTAACAAGAGTCGTACAACGATCATCTTAAAGTAGTTCTTTCCCGAAACCATAAAGGCCATTATTTGTGTGCGAGTTTCGCGCGCGGCCGGTTTTATCAGTTGTCGGAAAATTACACTACGGGATTCACTGTATTTACACGCGAAAGATGGCTTTGTAGGCTATCCGACATTCACTAAATACGGGGTCTCTTGGGTGTGATGCGAAAGCGAATATTGGTGGCGGACGACAACGAGCTGGTGCGAAAACTCCTGCATCTCATGCTTGAGCGTGATGCAGGATGGGAAGTTGCCGTAGCTCAGGACGGACGCGAGGCGATAGCAAAGGCGCAAGAATTTAAGCCCGACGTTGTCATTCTTGATTTCGCCATGCCCGATATGGATGGGTTGCAGATAGCGCGCCAGGTCTCCAAACAGTTGCCTTCCCCGGCGATCATCCTATTCACGATTCATGATTCCCCGGAAATGAATTTCGAGGCGCGTCGGGCCGGAATTTCTCGCGTGTTGCCGAAGACGGCCGCTGGTCTGCCATTAATTGCTGCGGTCGAAGAGCTGCTAACGAACCGATGGGAAGCGACTCCAGAAGAGTCCCGGGAGCCTGTGCCCGAAATTGTATCTAGGTCTGCATGCGAACCTGTGCCAGATGCCGTATCTGAACTTGTAAGCGACCCGGCCACGGTAATCGCCGCCCCTCCCCTCGAACCAAGCCCCGAAATGATGCAGGCCGAAGCCGCTGAAAGCGCGCCCAGCGCTTGCGAGGGAGAGCCTCCTCCCAATAGTTCCGCTACGTCTGCCACCGGAGCCACCTAAATCATTCCGGCCGCGTAGCGTTCTAACTTCTCCCCCAGCCACAGCATTCCGGCACTCATAGGCTATTGCTTGTAGACCAAGCGAGGCCCGCTGACTTGAATCGCCTTCAGGTTCACACTCACTTCGACGCGATCCGCGATCTTTACGAAGGGAATTCCTTTGGTCATCCCGTAATCCTTACGGTTGAAGGCCATGGTCCCGATAATCCTGCCTGAGCCTGTCCCCTTGCCGGTAATCGTCAGGGTCAGCGTCTGGACTTTGGTCACTCCGCGCAACGTAAAGTCGCCGTCCACCTCAAAACTGTCGGGACCGGTCTGAATAACTTTCTTTGATCGAAACGTGATCAACGGGTTCCGTTTGGCGTTAAAAAAATCTTTGCCTTTCAACTTGCGGTTCTTTACGCCGCTACCGGTGTTCACGCTGGCGGCCTGAATCTCGATGTCCAAGACTCCTGACGTCGCATCGGAAGACATGAGTGTCAGCGTGGCGTCCCACTTGCCGAAAGCGCCGTCGACAGGCGCCGATGCCTTGACGCTGAAGTGGATGGCGCTTTCTTCCGGTATGATCTCGAAAACAGGAACGCCCGCGGCGGCCTGCGCTCGCGTTGAGGACGGAAACAAAGTCGAGGTCAACACGCAAAATAGAATGAGTCGCACGCTTGTCAGCCTGACCCTACTTCCCGCGTAGGCAGAACTTGTACCCCAGAATCTTGTAAACTAATTTCGCCGCAAGGAAATCCGATGCGTGCTCTCCGGCCTGCGGCAGTAACTCGACCACATCCGCCGCGACAATATTGCGCGTTTCCGCCACTTCGCGAATCAGCGCAGTCACCTGATACCAATCGAGGCCTCCCGGCTCCGGCGTCCCGGTCGCGGGCATGTACGCGGGATCGAACCCGTCGAGGTCCACGGTCAGGTAAACGTCCTGGGGCAAATGTTCGATCACGCGAGGAATCCAGTTATCGTTTCGCGCGCGCGCGATATCCCGCGCCCAAAAAATCTTCGTGCGAAGGTGCGGAATCGCCTGCGCCTCTTCAATCGAAAGCGAGCGAATCGCTATTTGCACTGCGGGACATATCTCGACCACGCGCCGCATTGCCGACGCGTGGCTCGCGCGGTTCCCCTGATACGCCTCGCGCAAATCCGCGTGCGCGTCGATTTGCAGCACCGCAAGATCCGGAAATTTCTTTGCCGCCGCGGACACAAGCGGCGGCGTCAGCGAATGCTCGCCGCCCAGCGCCACTGGAAACTTACCGTCCTTGAGCAGCGCGAGTTCCGTCGTATGAATTTCCGCGAGCACTTTTTCGAGCGTTCCCTCCGCAGTGTCAATCGCCGGAAGCGTCGCAATCCCAATTTTCGAATACGTTTCGACTTCGAGTTCCTCGTCCCACGTCTCCATGTTGCGGCTCGCCGCGATAATCGCGGCGGGGCCGTTGCGCGTTCCGTGCTCATACGTGGTCGTTCGTTCGAGTGGCACGGGAAAAATAACGGCGCGCGCCGTTTCGTAACGCGAATTTTCTTCCGGAATGCCGCCGAAATTCTCCGGCGACGCAAGTGTGTAACTTTTCAGTTCCACGATGAAAACATCCTCGCGACTAGATTTTTTTCTTTTCTCTTGACGCACTTTGCGCTATTTATAGCCCACAAAATATTTTTGCGCGATTTTAAACAGCAAATAACGCTTTGGAGGTGATACATTACCTGCGAGGAACGTGAATGGCAAAGAAAAAGGGAGTGACCGAGCGCGTTCTGCATGATCCCATCGCGGATCGCCTCACGCCGACCCATCCGCTCGATCTTTCCAAAGCGCGCACCGTGGATTCTCTCGTCCGCGCGATGGGTAGGACGGCCTTCACTGGACGCCAGGTCGGTGACGCCGCTGACGTTCTCGAAGCGATGGCGCGCGACAAAGATTGCTTCGTCGTGCTCACTCTTTCCGGCGCGCTGACCGTTGCAAAAATGGGCCTCGTCTTTTGCGATTTGATCGATTCGGGAATCGTGAAAGCAGTTGTCTCGACGGGTGCGCTCATGGCTCACGGTCTTGTTGAAGCCGCCGGCAAAAGCCATTTCCGCTACGATCCCAAGATGGGCGACAAGGAACTTTTCTTCGCGGGCTACAACCGCGTTTACGATTCGCTTGAGCCGGAGATCAATCTCGACTACATCGAGGAAATTGTCGAGGCGCTGTTCGAGACATGGGATCCCAACGAAATCGTATCGAGTTGGAAACTCAATCGCCGCATCGGCGAGTATTTAATTCAGCACGCGGAAGGACGCGGCATCCTGAAATCGGCCGCCGAAAACAACGTCCCCGTTTTCATTCCGGCATTCACCGATTCCGAAATCGGCATCGATTTCGCGCTGCACCAACGCCAGCGCCGTAAGGAAGGACGCCCGGAGTTGCGTTTCGACTCCTTCACCGACTTCGAGCGCTTTGCCGAAACGATGCTCGCCACCAAGCGCATGGGAATTTTCACCGTCGGCGGCGGCGTTCCGCGCAATTGGTCGCAGCAGTTCGGTGTTTACGCGGAGTTGCTCGCGCGCCGCGGCTACGAGGAAATGCCCCTCAAGCGTTACAACTACGGCCTGCGCATTTGTCCGGAGCCGGTGCATTGGGGCGGACTTTCCGGCAGCACCTACACCGAAGCCGTTTCGTGGGGAAAATTCGTGCCCGCTGACGAAGGCGGAAAATTCGCCGAAGTTTTCGAGGACGCCACCGTTGCGCTTCCGCTCATCGTCGGCGCCGTTCTCGAACGCATCGGCTACTTCGAACATCACCACGAAAGGAAAGACGAAAAACAACCAGCGCCGAATCACCACCATCGCTCCGTGGTTCAAAGCAGCCACTGAAGTCAAATTCAAGGAGGAATGATCATGAGTCCCAAGAACGACAAGCGTGGTCCCGATTACAACCAACTGGAAGCGGGCTCGGCGCGCTCGAAGCCGCTTGTGCGCCAACAAGCCCCTGAGATTCAGCCTTACGGCAAGATCGCAAAGCTCCCCATCGCGCTGGATGAAAAAGTCTGCGCCGCAAGCTCGGAAAATCTAAATCAACTGCTCGCGGATACGATGACTCTCCGCGACATGTACAAAAAGCACCACTGGCAGGTCGCGGGTCACACGTTCTATCAGATTCATCTGCTCTTCGATAAGCATCACGGCGAGCAGGATGAATTGGTCGACGCCATCGCCGAACGCATTCAGACTCTTGGCGCGATCAGTCTGGCCATGGCTGCCGATGTGGCCGAGACCACGTTGATTCCGCGTCCCCCGCGCGGCCGCGAAGAATTGCCCGTACAACTTTCGCGCCTTCTCGAAGCGCATGAAATCATTTTGAAGGAAGCGCGGACGTTTGCGCGTGATGCGGACGAAGCGGGCGATGACGGCACGAACGATTTGCTGGTGAGCGAAGTGATTCGCACGAATGAATTGCAAGTATGGTTCCTGGCCGAGCATCTGGTCGACGTGCCCGTCGTCCACGCCGACAAGGCGAAGAGCGCCTTCGCGGGCCGGTGACGGGCGGATGACGGACTTGCATTCGGCGAAGTACGTGAAGATCGTGCGTCGGAGCCGTGAATTCCGCCCTTCGCCGTAATCAAATGCGCGAAGATGAGGACGAGTTCTTATCTCTCTGGCCTTCTACTGATAGTTCTTTTACCCGGAACGCTGGCGGTGGCGACGGGTCAGCGTCCAGTTCGTCGGCAAATTATCATTCCCCCCGGACGACCGATCACGGTTGACGGAAAACTCACGCCACGTGAGTGGAGCGACGCTACCTCGATGATCATCAAGGTTGCGCCGGGCTGGCGCGTTCACGTCCTCCTCAAACATGACGCAACGAATCTCTATTTCGCGTTCATCCATCTCACGCGCGGGAAAGAGATGCGTTTCCCGGAGTTATTGCTCGACGCCCGCGAACAGCGCAGCGATTCTTGGCGTTCGGGCGAATGGTGGTTGCATTCCTCATTCAATCTCTGCGAAGGAAACGGCGCCTACAATGTCTACAACCGCAGTGGCGTTTTTCAGTGCGCCAAGACAAAAGAAGCGTGGTCCGCCAATCATTTTCCGCTGGCGCCTGGAGGCGTGATGGAAATCCAGGTTTCGTTTGCGAAGCTGGGTTTGAAATCCGGGAAGGGCACTCGGTTCGGGTTTTCAATCGACTTAACGGACACTCAAAAGAATTGGGTGTTTTGGCCCAGCCATTCGCAACTTGCTCATCCGGGCACATGGGGCGAGGCAGTCTTGCAATGATCGGCTTTGTAGGAATTCGGTGACCTGCGAAGAAACTACACCAACTGAATTTCTTCTTCCAGCCTGATCCCGTATTTCTCGAAGACGCGTTCCTTCACTATTGCGATCAGGAATTTCACGTCCGCAGCGGTCGCGTCGCCAAGATTCACGATGAAATTCGGATGCTTTTGCGACACTTGCGCGCCGCCATGCTGCGTTCCGCGCAATCCCGCCTCTGAAATCAAATACGCCGTAGGAACAACGGGAAACGGATCGACCTTCACCACTTTTGCCACCGTGTCGGCCCATATTTTCGGCACGAGCTTCAGATCCACATTCTTGAACGTGCTCCCGATGTTCGGATACTCCATCGGATGCCGTTCGAGCCGGTAATTGATTTTGTCCTGAATTCCCGAAGCGATCGCCTGAAGCTCGCCCTGAACCACGCTGATTTTCGTCGTTAGGATAATTTCGCGCCCGTTCTTTTCCTTGAAAATGCTTGATCGGTACCCGAATTGGCACGCCGCATTGTCGCGCGAAATCGTTTCCAGCGTTTCCACGTCGAAACTTTCCACGCTGACGACGCGATCCTTGATCTCTCCGCGAAACGCGCCCGCATTACCGCGCACTGCGCCGCCGACCGTCCCCGGCAAACCACCCGCCCACTCGAGGCCGCTCAACGAATGCTGAATCGTGAACTTCAGCATGTCGCTGACCAACACGCCCGCGCCCACCGTCACGATATTCCCGTGCGCTTCGAGTTGCATCAAGCTCGGCTTCAGCATCAGTCCGTCGAAACCGCTATCGCTGATTAGCAAATTCGTTCCGCCGCCCAGAACGAAAAGCCGCAGGTTCTGCTCGCGCGCAAACAGCACGCCCGCGCGAATCTCTTCCTCGTTGGTCGCTTCGCAAAAATAGCGCGCCGGCCCGCCGATGCGATAATTGCTGTACGGCGCCAGCGGAACGTCTTCGAGGATTTTCACCGCTGCGATTTCCGAATCCTTCGGCATTATTCGCTCTTATGACCTTGGGTTGTAAGATCGTTCCCTTCGGAGATGCGCCTGCGCCTCCGGTGGAGCTCCGCGAGCCTTTAGAATACCCAGAAAATCCTTCCCGCTAAACAAAGATGATTCCGTATGTGCTCAGAGATTAAGATGCGCGCCCTGGGGCCGGGAAGCCTGCGAGAAATGCCGTGTATTGACTTGCCAATCGCCGGCGTCTATTCTCGACAGAAAGGAGCATGCTCGCATGACAAAAAGATCTCTGGCTGCGGGAGCCATTCTGTTTTTTGCGGGATCGCTGATTCTTTTCGCGGCCAATCGCCCCGAGCAAACCTGGCAGGGCTACGTCACGGACACCTACTGCGGCTTCAATCGCGTGAACAAAGCGCCGACCGCCTCGTGCACGCTCGAATGCGTGAAGAAGGAACATGCGAAATACGCCTTCTACAATTTCGCCGATAAGAAAGTTTATGTCCTGAATCCACAGGCGGAAGCCGCGAAGTACGCCGGCAAGACCGTCACGGTGAAGGGGACAATCGTCGGCCACGAGAAATTTCCTACGGGTAGGGGGCCGTCCGAGGGTGCCATCATCACTGCCTCCTCGATTACGCCCGAAGCCAGCAAATAATCTTTTCGGTTCGCGCTCCAGTTGGCCTGTCAAACGTCACGGGGCAATCACGTCCAGATCGTTTGCGACCACGACCGTTCCGTGAAATGTCTTATGAATCTCTTCCACCATTTTCGTTTGATCCGTTTTTCGTAGCGGCACGTAATGCCACACGACTAGCAGCTTCGGCCGCGCCTTAGCCGCGATTTCTCCAAGCTGCTGCGCCGACGTATGAAAAGATGCAAAGTACGAGGCATCCGGTGTGTTGGGTGCGGGCGTGCCGGAATAAGTTTCGTGCACCAGCACGTCGCATCCGTTACATGCATTGGCCACACTGTCCACGGGCCTCGTGTCTCCGGAAATCACAATCGATTTTCCGTTTGCGTCGAAGCGGTACCCAAACGCTTCCTTCCAGTTTCCGTGCTTCACCGCAAACGCCGTGACTTTCGCGTTCGTGTCCTGATAGATCACGCCTGGTTTTACTACATGCACTACAACATCGTGCCCGTTCGCAGGCAAGTGTTCGCCACCGTTGTTGGTGCGAATGGCAATGTCTTCCGCCCATGCCTTTTCTATGTTCTCCACCATCGACTGCGTCCCCGAAGGTCCGTACAACTGCAAAGGCGCCACGCGATGCATCACCCACGGCGTGAAAATTAAATCCGGCAATCCCAGAGTGTGATCGGAATGCAGATGTGTGAGAAAGGCAATGTCGAGCTTCGGCGGCTGAAGCGCGGAAATGCCGCGCGCGTACGCTGCCGCAGCTTGACGCACCACTCCAACTCCCGCGTCGACAATATACGCTTTGCCGTTCGCGACAATTGCCAGTGATGGTCCTTGCCGCCCTGGATCGGGTCGCGGCATTCCTGTCCCCAGAAAAACCACGAACACGCCGTGCGCGGAAGTTGGCTCTTTCTCTTCTTGCGCGCGCGCCCGACGAGCCGCGACGAAAATACAACCCAGCGCAACCACCGCCATCAACGAACCAACAGCGCGTCCAACGTATTTATTCGTCACGGTGAGCCTCCTCACATTCCAGCGGAGAATATCACCGAAATGCGGCGCACCACTCCGCGAAGCGGCTCAAAAGGATTTGCAGGTCAAACAGCAGGAAGGGAATTACAAAAAGACCAGAAAGGAATGCGCGCGCTGCTAATCGTCCTCGCCCAGCAAAATCGCCGCGGCGAGCACAGTGGTCCACAGCCCGCGCTTGTCGCCCACCGCGGACTGCGTAATGTTCATCGTGCGCACGATTTTATTCGAGATGCGATAAACCTCTTTTTTTTCGTCCCACGATAAATCCGGGTCGAATTCCACGTTCAGCGTTGTCGCCAGCATTTCCGCCGCCAGCTCTTCGGCGTATTCACCTGCGATTTCCTCCGGCTCGCCGAACGAGTGATGTTCGGAAAGGTAGCCGTACATGGATTTGTCGCCGGGCAGCGCCACGCCCACCGACGCCGCGATTAGTCTGTGCGCCTCGCGCGTCTGATTTTCGCTGATCACCACGAACGCCACTTGCCCCGGCTTCAAATGTTTCAAGCCTTCGCTGCGCGAAATCAGTTTGCAGTGCGGCGGGAAAATCGAGGACACGCGCACGATGTTGCACGCCGCGATGCCCGCGTTGCGCAACGCAAGCTCGAAGCTCGAAAGCCTCTCGCGGTGTTTTCCGACGCCTTTCGTGAGGAATATTTTCTTCGCGACGAACGCCATGAAGGTCGGGCTGCGGTGCCTCCGGATCAAAAACTCAGGAAGATGAGACGCGCGCAAAAAGTAACAAGAAGCGCATGGAGTGTCAATGCTTTTCGCGTTGCATCACAAAAATTAACGTTCACTGGTACGACGCACTCGCCGCCTTCGCCTTCAGCGGGACGCGCTGGTGTTCCATCTCGAGAGCCTGCTTCTCGATCGCCTCGCGCGCCGCGTCGGGAACGATTCGCCAGTTCCTATCCGCGGCGGGGAACTGCTTCGTTTTTTCCAGATACGCGATAATCAAGTCGCGCACTTCCTCCGTTGACCGGTAAACCACCGGCAATCCCTTGAACACTGAGTATCCGCCGCCGCCCGTGTACCGGTAATTGTTGATCGCCACGCGAAATTTCTGCGTAACGGAAATCGGCTTGCCTCGAAAAGTCAAATTTGTAATCCGGCTGCCTACCGATTTCGTCAAATCCATCTCGTACGCAACGCCTTCCGCTGAATCCGCGTCGTAGCCCGGCAAGCGCATCGGTTTGTCCGCCGGCGCGGGCCAGGCGGGATAGAAGCTCGCCGCGTGCTCCAGCGCATCCTTGAGTTGCGCGCCCTTCATTTCCACGGCGTAGAGCGTGTTCTCGTACGGATAAATTCCGAACGCGTCGCGAATCGTTATTGTGCCCGCCGCCACATGCACGCTGGGAATGAAAAGCGTGGCGAGCGACACGTCCGCGTGCGCATACTGCATTTGCGCGCGCTGAATCAAATCCACCAGCGGCTCGTCTTCGTAGCGCGCCAGCGTTCCATTCAACGGCTGCTTCAACGTCGCAATCGGTGTATCCAAATATTTCTCCACGATTCTCTGATACGGCTCGACGAGCTTCACAATCGCAACATCCTGCGGCGCGTCCGTCTGGGGCCGAATCGTTGTGGAACGCTTCGACACGACTTTCCAGCGCCCGTTCGATTCGCGATGCAACTTCACCTCCGCGCGCGCCAGCGACTCGCCCCAATTTTTCGCTTGCACCATCAGCACGCCATTCACCATCAGCTGCGGCATTTCCTGATGCGTGTGTCCGTAAAAAAGCACATCAATCGAGGGTTCGCTTTCCGCCAATTCCCACGCCGCGTTCTCGCCGTTCAGCGCATAGTCCGAAAAAGGCGCACCCGTTTTCGGATTGCGGTCCAGCCCCGAATGCACGATCACCACAAGCAAATCGCATTTCGCGCGCACTTCGGGGATCACGCGCCGCGCCGCGTCCACAATCGGCTCGAACGTGTAGCCGCGATAATGCGAAGGAATTTCCCAGTGCGGCACGCCCGGAGTCACGAATCCTACGATCCCGACGCGCACTCCGCCGACCCTCCTAATAATGTACGGCTGAAAGTACGGAACGCCGCTCGTATATGTTTGCTTCAAGTTCGCCGCCAGCCACGGGAAATGCGATTCGCGTTTCGCTTTCCACATCACGCGCTCGCCAAAATTGAATTCGTGATTGCCCACTTCCATCGCGTCGTAGTGCATCGCGTTCATCACCGCGATTTCTGGATTCGGGAGCACGGTGTCTTTCATGTTGAAGTAGTAGGCCAGCGGAGTTCCTTCAATCGTATCGCCGCAATCGAGCAGCAGCACGTTCGGCGTAGTCGCTCGAATCGCTTCCACTAGCGTCGCAATTTTCGCCAGCCCCCAATTGGCGGGCTTGTTGGTCATATCGTCCCACGCCAGCAAATGCCCGTGCGAGTCGGTCGTGCTCAGCAGCGTCAACGTCACGTCGTCCGCCGCCATCTGCGCATGAACGCGCAACTCGCGTACGCGCGCGCCGCTCGCGATCAGCAGCGCAACGCAAGAAAGCGACGCGGCATAAGAAAAGAGCGAAGCGAAGCTCCGTGCGCGAATCATCGGCGAGAAGTATCTCACAGCGGAGGCTGAAAATACGGCAGTCGCGGACTCAACCTTCGCAGAGGGGAAGCGCGGATGCCACAAACGCGGCAATCGACACAAGTTGCCGCAAATCGGACGGCGAGAAATCGCGTGCGCCTCGCGCAGTTTTCGCTTTGCGCGACACTTGCAGCACGCCAATCACCTTCGCATCAACTGCAATCGGAGTGCTCATGATTTTCTGTATCGGATCGCTGCGTTCTTCCTTGATGCGCACTCCCTCAAAAACCGAGGCGTGCGGCGCAATGTTGAAATGGTTGACGATCTCCGGCCGCTTGTCGCGCGCCGTGCGCACCGCAAGCGAAGAGTTGCTCGTCAGCGGGATTCGCCCGATGGCTTGCAATTGTTCCGGAAAGCGAAAGCGCAGAAATTTCCCGTCTTCCGTCACTGAAAGGATCGCCACCTCGTCCGTTTGCACGGAAAATACGCGTCCCACGGCGTCCGCGATTTTCGTCAATTGCCCCGCGTCCAGCGCCGTGCCAAGTTTCATCATTTCACCAACAAGAATTTCCAGTTCTGAAACAGTTGTGCTCGACATGCTTCGAGTCTAGCACGCTGTTTGCCATCGCAGTCTTCCCTGTTGCCGCCTTGCAAACACGTTTGCCGCTGTCTATACTGAAATGTTTTCAGGCCAGCAATTCTGCGTGCTATTCAACACGCGTGAATTCACTGCGCTTAGCTCAAGTTCCTGCGGGAACTTTTTCGGAGAGTGGATGCCGGGCACGGCCTCGAAACCTGACTCCAGTTATTTCTGGGACAAACTGCATTCCCTTAGCGGCATAATTCCTATTGGCGCATTCCTCGCCGAACATTTCTGGTCCAACAGCTACGTTCTCGTTAGTCCCGAACGCTATAACTCCACCGCCGCGGGCCTCGAACAAATTCCCTGGCGGATTCCTGTCGAATTTCTTTTCATCTGGCTGCCCATCGCGTTTCACGGATGCTACGGCCTGGACATCTGGTGGCGCGGCAAAGCCAGCGTCCTCGGCCATCCGTGGATGTCGAACTGGATGTACGTGCTCCAGCGCTGGACTGGCATCGTGCTCTTCGCGTACATCATTTGGCACGTGTGGATCGAGCGCTTCGCCACGCATGGACGTTCCACTTTTGCCGGCGTCGCGCACGACTTCGCAAATCCGTACTACGCCGCGTTTTACGTTGTTGGAATCCTTGCGGCTTCGTTTCATCTGGGCAATGGACTGTTTAATTTTTGCTGCAAGTGGGGAATTGCCGTCACGCCACGCGCGCAACGCGCCGCCGGATGGTTCGGCGCGTTCGTCGGCGTCATTTTCAGCGTCGCCGGCCTTTTGATCGTCGCCGGCTTCGTTTACAACTGGCACCCGTTCAGCGGGTACCTCTAAGCCACAATTACATGAGAGAGCCCAAAATCATCGTCGTTGGTGGCGGCCTTGCGGGGCTGATGGCCACCATTCGCGTGGCCGAATCCGGCGTGCCTGTTCAATTATTTTCCATCGTGCCCGTGAAGCGCTCGCATTCCGTCTGCGCGCAGGGAGGCATCAACGCCGCAAAAAATCTGAAGGGCGAAGGCGACTCGACGTGGATTCATTTCGACGACACGATTTACGGCGGCGATTTCATCGCCAATCAGCCCATCGTTAAAGCCATGTGCGAAGCCGCTCCCGCGATCATCGATCTTCTTGATCGCATGGGCGTCATGTTCAATCGCACACCCGAAGGCCTGCTTGATTTTCGACGCTTCGGCGGCACGCTCTATCACCGCACCGCGTTCGCCGGAGCCACCACCGGCCAGCAATTGCTGTATGCGCTCGATGAGCAAGTCCGCCGCTTCGAATCCGAGGACAAAGTCCAGAAATTCGAAGGCTGGACATTCCTCTCCGCCGTTCTCGACGAGAATCGCATTTGCCGCGGCATTTGCGCCATGGATTTGAAAACCATGGAAGTCCGCACATTCCCCGCTGACGCCGTGATTTTTTGCACCGGAGGCATCGGTGCCATTTTTCGTCAAACGACAAACTCGGTCGTTTGCACAGGAACCGCGCAGTCCGCGCTTTTCCAGCAAGGCGCCTATTACGCGAACGGCGAATTCATCCAAGTGCATCCCACCGCGATTCCCGGAGAGGACAAATGCCGTTTGATGAGTGAATCGCTCCGCGGCGAGGGCGGACGCGTCTGGGTTCCGCGCAAAGCGGGCGACACGCGCCCCGCGCGTTCGATTCCAGAGAAGGAACGTTTTTATTTCCTAGAAGAGTGGTACCCGAAATACGGCAATCTGGTCCCGCGCGACGTCGCCACGCGCGCCATTTACAAAATCGTCTTCGAGGAAAAACTCAGCCTCGCGGGAATGAACGCCGTCTATCTCGACCTGACGCATTTGCCGCGCGAAATGCTCGACCGCAAACTCGAAGGCGTCCTCGAGATTTATCAGAAATTCGTCGGCCCGGACCCGCGCGAAGAGCCGATGAAAGTTTTCCCCGCGATGCATTACACCATGGGAGGCCTCTGGATCGATAACGAGCGGCAGGCCACGAACATCCCCGGAATCTTCGCGGCGGGTGAATGCGAATATCAGTATCACGGCGCGAATCGCCTCGGCGCGAATTCGCTCGTTTCCTGCATTTACGGAGGCATGGTCGCCGGACCTTCCGCCGTGAAATACGCGCGCAATCTTGAAAGAGGCTGCGATGCCACGCCTGAGAGCGTTTTCTACGCCGAAGCCAGCAGTCAGCGGGAAGCGAACGACAGCCTGCTCAATCAGCAGGGTTTCGAAAACCCTATGACGATTTGGAACGAGCTTGGCGCGTGGATGACTGAGCACGTCACCGTGGTGCGCGTGAACGCCAACCTCCAAAAGACTCTCGCGAAGCTCGACGAACTCGATGATCGTTTCAGCCGCGTGAATCTTGCCGACCGCACGCAGTGGTCAAATCAGACCCTGCAATTCACGCGCGAACTCGGCAATATGCTGATCCTCGCGAGAGTGATCACCCTCGGCGCTCTCGCGCGCAACGAAACGCGCGGCGCGCATTTCAAGCCTGAATTTCCCGAGCGCGACGACAAGAATTGGCTGAAGACCACGAAAGCAAGCTACAACGGCGGAAAGATTAAACTCGAATACGAGCCGGTTGACATTTCGCTCCTCCCGCCCCGCTCGCGTAGGTATTAGCAGGAGGCTGTGCGTCTTTGCTTTTACGGGTGCCCCATCCTGAGCGCCTTTTGCGAAGGGTGGGGGGTGTCGCCTTGCATTGTATCGGCGGCAGCAGAATGCGCTTCAGCAGATGTAAGATTAAGGTTGTAGCCTGAATCGAGGCATGATGGCCGACAACACATTCATCCTTCGCATTAAGCGCCAGGCCGCTCCGCAGGAGCGCGTCGTCTGGGAAGAATTCGAAATTCGCTACCGCCCGCACTTGAACATCATCACCTGCCTGCGCGACATAGCCGAGAAACCCGTCACGCGCTCGGGCGATGGCACCACTCCCATTTCTTACGACGCGAATTGCCTCGAAGAAGTCTGCGGCGCCTGCGCCATGCTCATTAACGGCTATCCGCGCCAAGCCTGCTCCGCGCTCGTAGACAATCTCGAAAAGCCGATTCGCCTCGAGCCGCTTACAAAATTTCCGCTGATCCGCGACCTGCAAGTCGACCGCTCCATCATGTTTGAAAATTTGAAGCGCATGAAGTGTTGGGTGCCCATCGACGGCACGTACGCCATCGGCGCCGGCCCGCGCATGTCGCCCGAGCAGCAACAAATCGGATACCCCATGGCGCGCTGCATCACATGCGGCAATTGCCTGGAAATTTGCCCCAAGGTAAACGATCACACGCAATTCGTCGGAGCGGCCATCATCAATCAAGTGCGCCTCTTCAACATGCATCCCACCGGCGC
>DASYYI010000315.1:0-10696 GCA_035933995.1 Candidatus Acidiferrales bacterium
ATCGACGGCGCGGGCCTCTACGTCATGCCTGGCATCATCGATTGTCATACGCACATCGCCGTGGATGGCGACGTCAACGAAGGCAGCATTTCCGTTTCGTCCATGGTGAATATCAAGGACGTGCTGAATCCGTATGACATCGATATTTATCACGAGCTCGCGGGCGGCGTGGTCATCGGCAATGTGCTGCACGGCAGCGCCAATCCCATCGGCGGACAGACCATCGTCATCAAACTGAAATACGGCGCGCCGCCGGACGAATTGCCGTTTCCGGGCGCGGTGCCCGGAATTAAATTCGCTCTCGGCGAGAATGTGAAGCACTCGAACTTCAGCGCGCCGGGAGTTGCGCCGCGCTATCCGGAAACGCGCATGGGCGTGGAGGAAACGATTCGCGATGCGTTCACGCGCGCGAAGGCATATCAGCAGAAATGGGCCGACTACAATCGCCGCAAAGCCGCGGGCGAGCAGAATCTGATTCCGCCGCGCCGCGATTTGCAACTCGAGCCGCTGGTCGAAGTCCTCGAAGGCAAGCGCTATATTCACTGCCACTCATATGTCTCCGACGAAATTTTGATGCTGATGCGCGTCGCCAAGGAATTCGGTTTCAAGGTTCGCACGTTCCAGCACGTGCTCGAAGGCTACAAAGTCGCCGACGAAATGGCCGCGAACAATATCGGCGGCTCGACGTTCTCCGATTGGTGGGCCTACAAAATGGAAGCCTACGAAGCGATTCCCTACAACGCGGCGCTGATGACGCGGCGCGGCGTGATCGTCTCCGTGAATTCGGACGATGCAGACGAAGCGCGCCACCTGAATCAGGAAGCCGCGAAGAGCATGAAGTACGGCGGCCTGACGGAGAACGAAGCGCTGCGGCTCGTTACGCTCAATCCCGCGATTCAGTTGGGCATCGACAATCACGTCGGCTCGATTGAAGTGGGAAAAGACGCGGACTTCGCGATTTACAATCACGATCCGCTGAGCGTTTACGCCGTCGTGCAGAAAACGATTATCGACGGCAAAGTTTATTTCGACCGCCAGCAGGACATCGCCCGACGCGCCGGTCTTGAAAAGGAGCGAAAAGATTTGCTCGACAAGCTGGAGAAGGAAAACCAGCCGCCGAAAAAACCGGCCGCCACCGAGAACAAAAGCGAAAAGAAGCCGGAAAAGGGCAAGCGCAAGAAGACTCCGAAACCGGAACTTGTCGCGATGGTTGCCGGAGGTGCCCGATGAACGCGACGATGAACGCGACGAACTCAATGAAGTGGACGGCGAAATCGTTCACCCCGAAATTCAGCCTGCTGCTCGCGTTTGTGTTGCTGCTTCCGGTTTTCGCGCAAACATCCGCGCAAACTTCGCCGCAGGATTCCTCGGGCGTCTACGTCATCAAGGGCGCGAAAATCTTCACGCTCGCAGGAGCGCCCATCGAAAACGGCGTCGTCGTGATTCGCGACGGCAAGATTGCCGCCGTCGGCGCGGACGTTGCGATTCCCGAAGGCGCGAAAGTGATCGCCGCCACTGGTTTGCAGGTGTATCCCGGCATGTTCGATCCCGTCACGCAGGTTGGCTTGGAAGAAGTTTCGGCCGTCAACGCGACCATCGACACCACCGAAACGGGCGAGTTCAATCCTGACGTCACCGCCGCCACGGCGTTCAACGCCGACAGCGCGCACGTCCCCGTCACGCGTGCCGCGGGCATCACCGAAGTGCTCACTGTGCCGGGCAGCCTCGGCGGCTTCGGAGCCGGTGGCGGCAGCGTCATCGGCGGGGAAGCGTCGGCCGTGAATCTGGGCGGCTGGAACATCAACGACATGGTGATTCGCCGTCACGCCAGCATGGAACTTACCTGGCCATCGATTCAAACGGGCTCTTTCGATTTCTCGACGTTCACTTTTACGCAGCGCCCGTATGCCGAAGCGAAAAAAGACTACGAGAAAAAAGTTTACCAACTCGACGACTTATTCGACGCGGCGCGCCATTACGCCGAAGCGAAAGAAAAAGGCAATCCCGATAATTTCCAGCGCGATTTGAAGCTCGACGCGCTCGCGCCTGTCGTCGAAGGCAAGGAGCCGCTGCTGGTCGTCGCGTTCAAAGCGCGCGACATTCGCGAGGCCGTTGAATTCTGCGAGAAGCAAAAAGTCCGCATGATTCTCGCGGGCGCCTCCGAAGCCTGGAAGACTATCGACCTGCTCAAGAAGGACAATATCCCCGTAATCATCGGGCCCGTCCTCACCATGCCGCAATCGGAAGACGACCCCTACGATTCCGAATACGCCATGCCGGGCCAGCTTTACGCCGCGGGCGTCAAGATCGCTTTTGGCAGCTTCAACACTTCGTTTTCGCGGCGCCTGCCGCAGTACGCAGGCACTTCCGTCGGTTACGGTTTGCCGCATGACGAAGCGCTTAAGGCCGTCACGTTCAACGCCGCCCAGATGCTCGGGCTCGGTGATCAACTCGGTACAATCGAGCCGGGCAAAATCGCGAACCTCGTCGTCACCGATGGCGACTTGCTCGAACTGCGCACTCAGGTGAAATACCTGTTCATCCAGGGCCGGCAAACCAGCCTCGACAACAAGCACCTCGATCTCTACGAGCGCTACAGCCAGCGCCCCAAACCCGAATCGCAGCCGTAGCCCGCACCTTATCTTATAGGGCCGCCGCTATACCATCCTTGTCATCCCGAACCCGGTCGCGCCTTCTGCGAACGGTGTGAGGGATCTGCTTTTCGCTTTTCAGCCTGGGCAGCGCAGAATCTCGATTCTTGAGATTCTGCGGCTTGTGGCTTTGCCGCGCCGGGGCGAGGCAGGTTACGGACCCGCGCTAAGGAATGTCGCCTGGGCGCGTCACGGCGAACATCTTTCCGCTGCCAGCCTCCTCGACTACCAGTCGCAAACGATACTTTCCCTCGGGAGCCTGCAACACCATAGTGGTGTTCAGTCCTCGCTTGGTCAGAGCCGCAAGCGTGTCGTTTTTCAGCGCCATGTCCACCACGCCCATCTCGCCCGTCACAAAACTCCCCTGGCTGTTGAACAACGCGGAAACAACCGTCAACTTATCCATGTGTCGCCCTTGGGCTTTCTGGAACGAGAGCGCCCGGAGGTCCACATGCAGCGAAACCTGCAATCCCGTCCCTCCCGTGGGCAGCTGCCCCGGCTGTGCCGTCACTTCAGCGGGAATTCCCTCCATGCCGTCCGTTTTCAGGACCTCGTCGTTGAGTCTATCGACTCTCCCTTCCGCCTGCCGCGTGGCTTCACTGGGCGCAAAGTAACCGCGGCGAGCTTGAATCTGGAACTGGCCGGGAACCGTCAGCTTCACCTTCAGGTCGTGGAATTTCCCGTCCGCCTTTAGATCGACGGGCGAAAAGCCAAGCCGGTAGGAAACGTCGGGAGCAGCGGCCATCTCCCGCAAGCCCAGGTCGAGATCGTTGTTGTTATGAAAAAAGATTCCTCCCGTATCCCATGCTAAGAGGTCCATAACGTCGTCCATTTCCTCGCGCTGCTTCTTCAAGAGCTGCTTCTCGTACTCGGAAGGTGGCAACCCGCCGCCGTTGAGGGGCGAGTCTTTGGCGTCCCCGCCCGGCGCGCGGGCGGCCAAGCCCTTGGCGTCAAGTGAGTTGATGACAACGCTGGCGGCGAGCGCATCGCTGGCAACCTCGTCCATTTGAGGCTGCAGCGAAGCCGTGAAAAAACCTGAGGACGTCAACACGACGATGCGCCGCCCGGGCATTTGGGCTAGATGCTGAATTACGGAGTCCAGACTCGCGAATTCAGAGTCGACTGTGGATTCGGTGGAGGAAAGAAGATTTCTGGCTAGGACCTCAGTTTCCGCCTCTGTGGAAGGCGTATCGCCGCCGCAGAGATAGAGATTGCGAGCCTCCGTGTCATTCTCGTCCACAATCAGATAGGCGGCGTACGGCCCCATGGGGAACTCCCGGAGACCGCCGGGGCAGTTGGCGCTACGGAGACCAACGGGTTGCATATGAACCGATTCGATTGTGTGGAGCACTCCCTTTGTGTTGTCCGTGAAATCCAATGTCGGCGAGCGTGATGCTGCGAAAACGCCGACTTTGTCGCCCTGATGGAGATTTTCGAGGACGAATTTTTCGGCGGCTTCCTGGGCGTATCGCAAGTCGCTAAAGGGGGTGTTGCGGTCGTCGAAGAACAGAGCAATGAATCGCTGCTGATTTGCGGCCGTCGTTTGCGACGGAGGAGCATCGCCCGGTGCAGCAGTTGAAGTTGCCGCCGACGCCCCGACAATTTTGGGCGGGGCGTTTTCCATTGTGAACTGCGAGATCGCTTGTTCCTTCCCCTTGTCGTACACCTTGAAATCCTGTTGTGCCAGCCTGCCGACAGCTTGGCCTTTGGCGTTCCGCACAATAACGTCTACCTGAACTACGTTTCTCTGTGCGTGCAGAGCCGCCGCAGGCGCGTATGGCTGCGTGTCGAATCGCAGTTCTTGCACCGGGATTTGCTGCGCTGCGGCAATGACGGAAAGTGCCGCAATCGCGAGCATAGCCGTAAGGGTGCGCAGAACCCACCTCAACATCCAGCCACGCGCCTCACAATTCGGAAAAGTAAAAGTTCGCGACTCTCCGCTCCACCAGATCCCCATGTAGGTCGCTCCCGCCATCAAAGTATCGTGCTGATAATATTCATTCAAGATGATTATAGCCAGCGCGCTGTCAGCATATCATCGGCGGCTAGCTCGCTTGAATTTATTGTTAACTTGTGTTATAGTTGCCGAGTTATGACTACGATGCCGCAAAGCATGCCAAGCCACCCGCGAGGAGCAACACGGTGGAGTTTCCTCTCCGCCTAGTTCCTCGTTCTCCCGCCAAATCGGGTCTTCCACCCCAATCTATGATTTTTTCAATCGGTAATGACATGCACAGTCCCGCAAACGCAACTAACTCAGAACGTGCCACTTACATTTTCTTGATCGGTAATGAGTTTCGTTTTTGCGCGCGCGCGTTTTTTTCGGCCTCCCGATTTTCATATCCCACTCGCGCCTCGCAAAAGACGTTCAAGCGCCCCGCTGCTGTTGCTTTTTCTCGCCTCGTGGCGTCCAATAACAGGGACAAGCTCATCAAATTCTCTGTTTGCTTTCGAGGTGCAGCATGAGGGAAGCCGTAGTTGTCAGCTCGGTGCGTACGGCGGTCGGCAAAGCATTCAAAGGAACGCTGCGCGCGGCGCGTCCCGATGATTTGGCGGCCACGGTGATGCGCGAAGCGATCGCGCGCGTGCCTGGTCTTGACCCCAAGGAAATCGAAGACGTGATTTTGGGCTGCGCGATGCCGGAAGCCGAGCAGGGAATGAACGTGGCGCGCATCGCGTCGATCCGCGCGGGCTTGCCGGTCGAAGCGTCCGCAATGACCATCAATCGCTTTTGCTCCTCGGGACTGCAATCCATCGCCATCGCCGCGCAGCGCATCATGGCCGGGCAGGGAGAAGTGATTCTTGCTGGCGGCGTCGAATCCATGAGCCTGATTCCCATGGGCGGAAATAAAATTTCGCCGAATCCGTGGCTGATGGACCATTATCCCGACACTTATTTGGGCATGGGATTGACGGCGGAAAATCTCGCGAAGAAGTACGGCATCACGCGCGAGCAGGCGGACGAATTCTCTTTTCAGAGTCATCAGAAGGCGCTTGCCGCAATCGCGGCGGGGAAATTCAAGGACGAAGTTGTGCCCGTCGAGGTGGATTTCACCTCGCTTGATAATTCGAATGGCGGGCGGCCAAAAACAACGAAAGCGGTTTTCGACACGGACGAAGGTCCGCGCGCCGACACTTCGTTGGAAGCGCTCGCGAAGCTGAAACCAGCATTTCATGCGAAGGGCCTGGTGACCGCGGGAAATAGTTCGCAGATGAGCGACGGCGCGGCCGCGGCAGTGGTGATGTCCGCGGAACGCGCGCGCTCGCTCGGCGCGAAACCGCTCGCGCGATTCGTTTCGTTCGCGACGGCAGGCTGTCCGCCGGAGGAAATGGGCGTCGGTCCCGTGTTCGCGATTCCAAAGGCGCTGAAACTCGCTGGGCTGACTCTCGACAAAATCGATGTGATCGAATTGAATGAAGCGTTCGCGGCGCAGGCTCTGACGGTGATCAAACTGGCGAAGCTCGATCCCGCGCGCGTAAATGTGAATGGCGGCGCGGTGGCCCTCGGCCATCCCCTGGGATGCACGGGCGCGAAATTGACCGCGACGATTCTGCGCGAACTCGCGCGGCGAAATGGGCGCTACGGTTTGGTGACCATGTGCGTCGGCGGCGGCATGGGCGCAGCGGGCATTTTCGAGCGCGCCGCCTGAGTCCGCGAAAAATTTCGTGATTTTCGCACCCGAAAATATTCAGGCGTTTACCCGCGGCAGGGAATCCCGCTAAGATAGCTAAGCGGTGGGCTCAAGTTTTAAATTCGGCTTTCGATTCGGCTCTAAATTCAGCTTAACAGGAAAAAATGCCGGCACCCGCCACTTGGTACTTTGCGTACGCGAGCAACATGAACTCGGCGCAGATGCGCACGCGCGCCGAAATTCTAGAGGAGCATCGCGGCACGCTCGAGAATTACGAACTCGTATTCAACCGCAAAGCGCGCGGCGGTGTGGCCACGGCAAATATTCGCCAGGCGCCGGGAAAAGTTGTCGAGGGCATCCTTTACCGGATTCCCGAGAGCGCATTTCGCAATCTCGACCGTTACGAGGGAGCGCCACAACAATACCGGCGCATCGAAGTGACGGTTACCTACGGCGAAGGAAAGAAGGCTGGCGCGCAAGTTTACATTGCCACAAAGGTTGACAAGGGACTTCGCCCGGCGCCGCATTATCTGCAAACAATTTTGGCCGGCGCAGCGGAGCATAAATTTCCCGCGGAATACGTGGAGAAAATCAAAGAGGCGGCGCAGGGCGGATAAGAATTCTAGGTAGCGCTGTTGTTAACGGCGGCGGCGCTTTTCGGGAGGCGAGGAGGGCATATGGCCACGACGACAGTCACGCAGAATTTGATGCGCGGCGGTGGATTCTTGATTTCCGCGTGCCGGCCGGAAGATGTGTTCACGCCCACGGACTTGACGGGCGACCAGCGGCTGATCGGCCAGACGGCGGAGGAATTTGTCGCGAAGGAAGTGTTGCCGCTCACCGCCGAGCTCGAACAGCATAAAGAAGGCTTGATGCCGCGACTGCTGAAAAAGGCGGGCGAACTGGGCCTGCTCGCGGGCGGCATTCCGGAAGAATATGGCGGCGCGGGACTCGACAAGGTTTCCTCGACCGTGCTTTCGGAAAAGCTCGCGGCATACGCTTCCTTCGCGGTGACGCATGGCGCGCACGCGGGAATCGGCACGGTGCCCATCGTTTATTTCGGCACAGAAGAACAGAAGAAAAAATATCTGCCGCGGATTGCTACCGGAGAAATTATTTCCTGCTACTGCTTGTCCGAGCCGCAGGCGGGTTCCGACGCGCTGGCTGCGCGGACACGCGCCGTCCTTTCGCCTGATGGAAAAAACTGGATCCTCAACGGGCAAAAAATGTGGATCACCAACGGCGGATTTGCCGATGTGTTCGTGGTGTTCGCGAAAGTGGATGGCGAGAAGTTTTCCTGTTTTCTGGTCGAACGCGGCGCGCCGGGATTTTCCGCGGGCGCGGAAGAAAAGAAAATGGGCATCAAGGGCAGCTCAACGACAGCGCTGTTTTTTGAGAACACGCCGGTGCCGAAAGAGAATTTACTGCACGAAATCGGCCGCGGGCACATTGTCGCGTTCAACACGCTGAACACGGGGCGCTTCAGCCTGGGCGCGTACTGTTTAGGCGGCGCGAAAAAAGTGTTGGAAGCAGCTTCAAAATATTCAAAAGAGCGCGTGGCGTTCGGCAAGCAGCTCGCGAAGTTCGGACTGATCGATGCGAAGCTGGCGGAGATGGCGATTCGGATTTATGCCGTCGAATCGATGATTTACCGCTCGGCGGGGCAAATTGACTTCGCCATGGCGAATCTGCCCGAAGGAATGACGAAGACCGAGCAGGGTATGAAGATGCTCGAGGAATATGCGATTGAAAGTTCCATCAGCAAAATATATGGCAGCGAAGTGGTCGATTATTGCGTTGATGAAGCGGTGCAGATTTTCGGCGGCTACGGATACCACGAGGATTATCCCGTGGCGCGCGCGTATCGCGACAGCCGCATCAACCGTATTTTCGAAGGCACGAATGAAATCAACCGCATGCTCATCATCCAGATGCTGATGAAGCGCGCGATGGGCGGCGGGCTGCCGTTGATTCCCGCAGCGATGAAATTGGCGGAGGAAGTTCTCGCGGGGCCGTCGATGGAAGAAGGACCGACCGGGCCGCTCGCACAGGAGGAACGGCTGGTGGCAAATGGGAAGAAGATTTTTCTGCTGGCCGCGGGCGGGGCGGTGCAGAAATTCCGCGAGCAGCTTGCCGAGCAGCAGGAAATTGTGGCGTCGCTCGCGAACGTCGTGATGGAAATTTACGCGATGGAGTCATGTTTGCGGCGCGCGCAAAAAGCGGCCAACGGAAAAGCGGGCGATACAGCTTCGATCATGGCCGATGCGGCGCGCGCATTTATTGCCGATGCCGCTGACCGCATTGAGCGCCAGGCGCGAACAGCGCTGGCGGCGACCGTCGAAGGCGACAACCTGCGCACGCAAATCGCGGTGCTGCGGCGTTTCGCCAAGCGCGATGCCGTGGATACAATTGCGCTTCGCCGTCGCGTAGCCGCGGCTGTTTTGGCGGGCGACCGGTATCCGTTCGAGGGCCGTTGAAGAAAACCGCCACGCGGAGACGACCGGGGACCGTCGCGCGAAAGCGACGCAAGCGCGTCCGCCCTAGCGGGCGGGCGCGAAAAGCTTCCAGCGAATCCGTCGCGTGGATTCGCACGCTGGCGGCGCCTTATTTGAAGGGCTACAAGCCCGTGGCCGCGAATGGCGGGAGCTTGCGAGGCTATTGGTTTCTCGCCTCGTCCAGAGCGGGAGTTCGAAAGGGGAGCACGCTCGCAGGGAAGTCTCCCGTCAAGGGACAAGCAACCGGATTTTTCGTCGGCTACCTCACTAGCAGTGATGGTTATTCGTTTTTCTCGCCCGAGCCGCCGGAATGCCTCGTTTTTGCGTGGATCAGCCCTGTTGGCGGCGCGCTTCACCGGCGGCTTGTGGCGGAGCCGGGCAGTTTGGTTCGCAGAACCTTCGAGTACATTCGCTGGCTGACGCATCGGCCTCCACGATTTGTGTTTCACGAGAAGGAACTGCCGGCGATGGCGCGGCACTGGTCGATGCGCGTATGGCCTGCGGAAAAGCGCCGGCATTTGTCGCAGAATTTTTTTATCGAGACGCTTGCATGGCTGGTGCGCAGCGGGTTAGTGCGCAAGCTCAGAGAAGAGATTCAGTAAGTGACACCGATGCCGGTTTCCGCAATCGGTGAGTTTCCGATAACCTGACAATCGAAATGCACTAGAAACAAAATTTGGTGAGTCTTGGAGCGTGGACAGGTGAAACCGAAAACCAAGATTCTGGCACTGACGTTTAGTCTTATCTTGCCGTACCTCGCGCTAGCGATGTACTTCGCCCTTCGAATTCAGGAGCATCCTCTACCGACTTGGTTTCCCTATTTCGGCCTTTCCTACATATTGGGAACCATTGTTGTGGTCATGGTGTTCAGTCGGAAAATCCATCGTGACGTTCAACCGGCCACTGTGCAGAGACCCGTATCTGCTCTAGGGTGGATAGGAAGTGTTTGGGTTGGATATCTGGTTGCGGTCTGGGCGGGTCTCTTTCTTTGGGGCACTTACCAGACGATCTCGGGCAATCTTGAGTGGCAGCGAGCTCTTCCCGCTGGAGCATTCCTTCTAGCGTTCATTGGACTTTTCTCGTGGTCGCTTTACAAGGACATTAAGCGCCCGACCCAACGGATGACGTCGACGGGCGCGAAAACGACTGACAAAGCTTGACTATCAACAGAGCCATCAAGACGGGCCAGAGTCTGCCGTACTCGGCCTCGAGCTTGCCGCGTCGAGATATGCGGTGGCGGGCGAGGCGGAGGGCGTCGCGCAGAACTTTGCAAAGTGGGTCACATTCGTGGAAATTCTGTTTCCCGTTTTGTGTGGAGCACTTCGTGGCACGCAATCTAAGTTGGTGAATGGGCTATGGGTTAGCGAATGGTTCGTTCGGCCCCCGGCTTGCATCTAAAAAGGCGGGGGTAAGTATCGAATGAGCATTAAGCGTGTGCCAAAGTGGGTTTGGTGGGCTGCTGCCGTACTGATTGCCCTGCAGATGTATTTCTTCCAGGAGCTGGTTGCCGCGTATTTGATTTTCGGCGTCCTGTTCGGCAGTTTCCTCATACTGCTGCTAGGCGTTTACCTGGTGAGCGAAATCGGGGATCGTGGGTTGGGCTGGATGGAAGTGAACGGGCGCGTGGCGGTCAAGATGGCGCGTCAGCAATGGGTCCGCGTCGAGGCCATCAGTAAAAAGACATTCCGCCGTCCACATTCAGAGTCTGCCCGGTAATTGCGCTCGCCTCGGATGAGGCGAGAAACAGCGCGGCGTCGGCGACTTCGTCAGCCGTTTGAGGCCTTCCCTGAAGTATTGCCTGCAAGAATCCCTGAAACAGTTTTTCTGCGTCCATCTGTAAGCGCTCCGCGAGAGCCTGCCCTAAAGCTTGAGACATTTCCGTCTCGGCCACCGGGCCGGGGCAGATCGCGTTGACGCG
>DASYYI010000339.1:0-1511 GCA_035933995.1 Candidatus Acidiferrales bacterium
CCAATGGTTCCCGTATCGTGTCCCCCGTGTCCCGGATCAATCACGATGCGGCTGATTTTCAGACCCAGCGTACGCGTCAAGGAACGCGCTCCATCGCGCGTCGGTTTGTCAGCAAGCAAAGGACGAGACGGCATGCTCCGGTCGGCGTGATCCGAGTGTCTGGCAACGGCGTTTGCGGGATTCGGTCCGCCGGAATCAGAATTTTCCGACATGGACGACACTTCCACTTTTTCCGTTGCGCTCGGCAACGGCGCGGCGCTCGCAGCCGGACGGTCGCCCGCCAGCGTCCGGGGAGCCGTCACCACCGGTGCGGAATTTTTCGCGCTGGCATCCATGACTGTGCCATGCACATCAATCACCAGCCGGTACGGATTCGGCAGCAGAAACGCGGAATATCCTTGGATGCTACGTACATCGAGCACCAGGCGGACGGTCCCGGATTTATTTTGCGCGACGCGCACGCTTTTTAAGAAGCCGTTTTGCACCGCGAGTTCTTTGTCCGTCAGCAAATGTCCAAGATGCGCCTGGTAAAGGTCGAAGTAAATGCGGTCCGGATTTTTGATTCGCGCCGATTGGTATTTCACCGCGCCATTCAAGTCCACGACGACTCGCGTGTAGTCGTCCGCGTTCCATGTGCGAATCGCCGTGACGCTGGATGCCTCGCCGTTCTTCGGCGCGTCCGCGGTATCGTTTGATTTCGCGTCGCCATTGTCGCCGGTCTCGTTCGTTGTTTCTTCGGCTGCGCTCAACGGCTTCGGTGCCGGAGAGTCTCCGACGACCCGGCGTTCTTGATTTGCTCTCGTGGATTCCGCGGCGCGAGCGCTATCCTGCGCCGGTTTCGCGGGCATGGACGCGAGTTCCTTCAATTCCTTTCGCGCGTCCGCGGCCTGCTCCGAATGCGGGAACCGCTGTAGAAATTGCGTGAAGGCATCTTTCGCTTCGGCCGTATCGCCGAGGTCGTCCTTCTGGATTTCGCCAATCTGAAAGAGCGCGTCGGAGCGGAGCTTGCTGGTGGGATACTGCGATACTAAAAATTTATACGTCACGATCGCCGATTGGTAATACTCCTGATCGAAATCATCGCCCATGCCGCGATAAAGTTGGGCGACGGCCTGCAACGCCAGCGTGGTTTCCGGAGCGGAGGCCGTGAGCAAATAAACTCTGCGGTACGCGGCGACAACTTTCTTGTATTCGGAAAGCGTGCGGCTGTCCTGCGGTTCTGCTTCGAGCGACTGGCGCATCTGTTGCGCCTTGGCATATTGCATTTTTGCCTGCGCGTGCAGTGACTGCGCTCGCGCGTCCGGCGCGCAAAATAAAACAAAGAGCAATGCCAGCGAAGCCGCGCAAGCGGCTGCAAGCCACACAGGAAAAATTTTGACCGGGATTCGCCCGCGTTGCGTCATTCGTTCGTGAATACAACCCGGCCGCCGCGATCCGTGACTTCGCGGATCGGAAAATGATGGAACTCACCTGTCGGCGAGTGTCCTGAGCCGGACTGGAAGTAGGTGTTG
>DASYYI010000474.1:0-2272 GCA_035933995.1 Candidatus Acidiferrales bacterium
CGCCGTCGTTTGGGAAATGATCAACAAGCGCGTGATGCGCGATAAACCCTTCGTCGCTCTCGGCGAATTTTGGCAGCCCATCATCGAACGCGTCCGCGAAGTCGAAATCGGCCACGCGTCCAAATGGGGCGAATCCACCGATCGCCTGATCCACGTTGCCCACGCGCCCTCCCACGCCACCGCGTACCTTGCCTCAAAACTGTCGCGCAGCATCAACGCCGCTCCGTGAGCTTCGCGTCGCGCTCTAACAGCTTGTTGAAAACTTTATTCGTGATCATTCCGCCTGCCCTGCCTGAGCGTATTTCGCGAAGAGAGCGTTTTCGGCGAAGGGAGGGGCCGCGCGGCGCGCCTTTTGCGTCCCGAACGTTTCAGCGGGACGAGCCTGCCTGCCGCGGGAATTCTTCACTTTCTTTGGTTTTGTGAAATGCGCTCCCTCGTCTCAAAACCTCTCCCACAATATCAGCGTCGCTCCCTGACAGCTTGTCATTCCGAGGAGCCACGCGACGAGGAATCTGCATCTTCTTTGGGTTTTGTGAAGTGCGCTCCCTCGGCGGCGCAAGCGCGCTCCCTAACATGGCACCGCGCTCTTCCCGCTTTCCGATTTTCGTCCACTTCGGCCACGAATCACTGCACATCGCCTACCTCGGCCTCAAAATTATCGCGCGGTGTCAACGCCGCTCCGTGAACCTGGCACCTCGCTCTAACAGCTTGTCATTCCGAGGAGCCACGCGACGAGGAATCTGCATTTTCTTTGGGTTTTGTGAAGTGCACTCTCTCGGCGGCGCAAGCGCCGCTCCTTCACATGGCGCCGCGCTCCTCCCGATTTTCGAGTTTCGCTTTTCGTCCTTCCTTTTTCTGTAGTGACTCAATTTCCGGTTACCCGTTAACCAGGACTTATAGACATGTGGGGATTCACACTTTCGATTTGCGAAATAACCGTACCCAAAGCGTCCTTCTTGGAGGGAGTTGGGATTGAAGGTTTCTCCAAATGTCGAGGGGTGATTCTCCGAGAGGGAGCCGAAGCCTGTACGAGCGAGCGTAGGCCTCAAATGCCTCCGCGAGCGACATTGCGTTGTCGCAGAACGCGACTTGGTCTTTCGCGTCATGCGCGACTGACACACAGACACCTGCTCCACTGGAGTCCCAAAATACATACTCGTTATTTTCGATGTCGATCTTTTCCAGGCGGTGAAGAAGGCGCTCAGATGTCTCAATCAAGAACATCGAGCGGTCGTCTCTCTCGAACACAATCAATGGGAATTTGACTTCCACGGCCACATTCTAGCTGATTTCCTAACAAAAACGCCCCCTGCCGGGTGTGTTAGGGAGCGATTAAGTCGGCTAATCGGAAACTAACTCACGACGTCGATCTGAGTCACTACCCCCCTTTTTCGATCAGCTTGACACCACGCGCTCCTTCCCGCATTTTGAACTGGTGAGCCGCTCCGCCGAAGAACTCCTCGAATTTGGCCGCCTGCGCGAAATCGTCGCGCGCTACTCCACCTGCGCGCCGGGCCATCGCGCGATTGACCAACTTGCTCGCAGCACCGACGCCGACGGGCTGCGCTCCGCATTCGATCTGATCCGCGAGGCGATCGCGTATCTCCGCTCCGGCGCGGATCTCGGCTTCGGCGGCCTCGCCGATCCTGCCGACTGGCTCGCGCGCCTCGCCAAGCCCGCATCATCCCTTTCGGCTGCGGAAATCTTGGACGCGGCGTCGCTGATGGACACCTCCACCAGCCTCAAGCAAACGCTTCGTGGCGAAGCGACGGCAAAATATCCGCGCCTCGCCGAACGCGCCGCTGCGCTAGCGGATTTTCGTTCTCTCGCCGCCGAAATTCGTCGCGCCATCCTCCCTAACGGCGAAATTAGCGATAACGCTTCGCCCGCGCTCAAGCGCATTCGCGCCACCATCGCGCAATCACGCGAAAACATTCAACGCTCGCTCGAAAAAATCCTCCGCGCGCGCGAAATCGATTCTCGCGAGGATTACGTCACGCTGCGCAACGACCGCTTCGTGATTCCCGTGCGCTCCGCCGATCGCCGCGCGATTCCCGGAGTCGTCCACGGTGCCAGCGCCACTGGCCAAACGCTTTTCGTCGAGCCGCTCGAAACCATCGAGCTGAATAATCGCCTCGTGCAGCTCGCCGAAGACGAAGCCGCCGAAATCGCGCGCATCTTGTTTGAATTTACGGAGCGCCTGCGCGCCGACCGCAGCCCGCTCGAATTCGCCGCCGCCACCATCGCCGATCTCGATTCCGTCTTCGCTCGC
>DASYYI010000344.1:0-6966 GCA_035933995.1 Candidatus Acidiferrales bacterium
CAACACCCAGCACGGCGCTCAGAAGTAACAACCCAGAACGCAGTGGGAAGCGCCAGACTGAGCGCAGCGAGCTCGCCAGGATATAGGCTGATTTCCGGTTGGACATGACGTCTCAGACAAATGCGAAGTCACATGCTAGGACCGCAGCGCCGTAACTGGGTCCACCTGTGCCGCCTTCCAGGCGGGGTAGATTCCAAAAATAAAACCCAGACCCACGGAAATGCCTGCCGCCCAGGCCAGCGCGCTCCATTCAAAAATCGGCGGCAGTTTCTGAATCTTCGCCAGCAGGTTCGTTCCGGTAAGCCCAAGCGCCATGCCGAGCAGCCCTCCCAGCGAAGAAATCAGCAGCGCCTCCGCAATGAATTGCAACAGGATGTCCCGTCGGCTGGCCCCGACTGAACGGCGGATGCCGATCTCCTTGCGCCGTTCCGACACAGCAATCAACATCAAGCTCATGATGACCACTCCGCCGATCAGCGTCGCGAGAATCGCCGTGCCTGCCAAAGTTTTCGAAAGAGTGGATCCCATCTGCGTTACCTGCGCCATTGTTGCGCGAGGGTTAGTGATTGTGAAATCGTCGAGAGCGGAGGCGGCGGTGTGGTGACGCTGCCGTAGCAAAGCGGTTATTTTTTGCACTGCGGCGTCGTTTTGATCGGGGTCCCGAAGTTGCGCAATCACCATGGTCAGGAAATCCCGATTAAACAACCGCTTCGATGCCGTGGACACAGGAATGAGAATCAGGTGATCGAGACTCCCTCCGCCCGGCCCCGCGCCTCGGGACGCAAGCACACCCTTCACTTGAAACGGCACTTCGCCAATGCGAATCGTTTTGCCAATCGGATCCTCCCCGGGAAACAAAATGGGTGTTACATCGGATCCCAGAACCGCGACGCGCGCCAGCGATTGCACATCTTGGTCTGTGATGAGACTTCCTTGCGCAACTTCATTGCCGAGCAGATCGAACCAGTTTGCGGATACGCCGAAGATGGCGGGACTATCCGTGCGATCGCGGTAGCTAACATCAATATCGAAGGCGTTCTGCAGCAGCGCCACGAGTTTTACTTCCGGGACATTCGTAGCGATGGCTTGCGCGTCCTCAAACTTCAACGTCGGCGGGACGTTGGTCAGAGAGACCATGCCCCGTGTGCGCCCTGCACCGGGCCGGATCATCACCGTGTCAAACGTTCCTAGCATGTTCTTGAAGCGTTGCATGGTCTCTCGCTTCGTGCTTTGCCCGACCGAGTCCAGGATGGTCAGCGAGCAGATGCCGACCATCACGCCCGCCATCATGAAAAAGGCGCGAAGCCGGTAGCGCGACATGCTGCGCCACGCGAGCCCCAATCCCGAACTGATTCTCATATTTTGCCTCCCACGATTCCCATCGAATGGTCTTGCTGTATCTGGTCGGAAGCTACGGTTCCGTCCTTCAGCACGATTTCGCGCCACGCGTACCCGGCTATGCTGTCGTCATGCGTGACGAGAATGATCGTGCGGCTCTCTTCGTGAAGCTGCTGCAAGATCTCCATTATTTCTGTTCCCGCTCTGGAATCGAGATTCCCTGTCGGCTCGTCCGCCAAAATGATCGGCGGATTATTAATCAAAGCCCGCGCGATCGCGATGCGCTGCTGCTCGCCGCCGGAGAGCTCCGTGCCGTAATGGTCTGCGCGCTCGGCCAATCCCACACGATCGAGGGCAGCCATGGCCTTCCGGTGATCCACTCGCCCATCGCAATAAACCATCGGTAATTCGATGTTTTCGAGCGCGGTCGTGCGAGGCAAAAGGTTGAACGACTGAAATACGAACCCTATCGCGCGCGAACGAATCCGCGAGAGCTGCCAGTCGGGGAAACCGGAGAGGTCTTCGCCGTCGAGGGTATACGTCCCGCTGGTCGCCTTGTCCAGACAGCCGATGATGTTCAGCAGAGAAGACTTGCCAGATCCTGAGGGACCGCGAAGCGCCACGAATTCGCCGCGTTCGATGCGGATCGAAATATCCCTTGCAGCGACAACAGGCGTGCCGTCTCCGCGGTAGTACGTCTTGCACACGCGTGTGAGTTCAATCATGGCTTGTCTCGTTTCTTTGAATTCTGCGGATTTTCCGTCACAACACGATCGCTTGACTTTAACCCTCGCACGATTTCGGTTACGGCCGCATCGCGGGCTCCAATCGACACGTCTTGTTTTTCCTGCTTGGCGTCCCGCAGCAAGTAAACAAAGCTGCGATCTCCGTCGCGATGGATCGCCACGCTGGGAAGCACCAACGCCTGGCGTTTCGCTGTCTGGATCGAAATGTTCGCGGTCATGTCCGGTTTCAGGAACTGAATACCCTTGCGGATCTCAATCACTACCTGGTAGTTCACCACGCCGGAAACAATCGTCGCGGTGGGATCAATCCGCTTCACCGTTCCCGGAAATTCACGCGAAGTGTATGCCTCCACTGTGAACGTCACAGGGTCGCCGGGCCTGACATTGGCGATATCGGTCTCATCCGCCATGGCCACAAGTTCGAGCGCGTTGTCCTGGACAATTGTCACAAACGTCGGCGCCGCGAAGGACGCCGCCACCGTCTCGCCTTCCTGGGTCGATACGGAAGAAACGATCCCTGAGATCGGAGCCTTAATCGTCGTATACGAGAGCGTCAGCTCAGCAGCGGCCAGGTTGCTTTGCGAATTGGCGAGTTTCGCCTGCGCGATCTTGTACTGCCATTCCAAATCTTCCGTCTGCTGGCGGGGCACAAGCCCAGCCGAAAGAAGTTGCTGACCACGCGAGAGGTCGCGTTGCGCTTTTGACAGAGCTACTTGGTCTATTTCCACCTGCGTGCGAGCCTGGTTGACCTGCGCCGCAATTGGCCGCGCGTCGATTTCAGCGATCACATCTCCGCGCTGAATCCGGGAGCCGACAGTCACATTCAGTTTGTTGACAATGCCGGAAACCTGTGCGCCCACACGAACCTCCGCGCCTGTTTTGAGCCGCACAACGCCAGTGGTGGTAACAACAACAGCCAGATTTCGAATCTCCGGCGAAACAACGGCGGGCACGTTCGAGGCGTCGGCTCGGGTTGCACGTTCGCGCCTCAAGAGATACGTCAGCGCACCGGCAGCGATCAGTCCGAGCGCCACGGCCAAGAGCACAACCTTCTTGCGGCCCGCGCCCACACGCGTTCCCCGGACAATTTGACTCAGAGGCAGCGCGTCTTGCATGGCGCTACTTTCGGTCGAATACAATGACCATCGGCGGATTATTACCGCGTCTCGATTCCAGAAACATTGTCCTGCCATCCCTCGACAGATAGCGCGCCTCGGTGCGAACAACCTTCGTACCTGCGATGGCGCCCTCGGTCATCCATGTGGTAATCAGCTTGCCGCCGGACCACTTGCTCGTAGTTTCGCTGCTCTCGCCCATGGGCGACCTATTCGCCACCTGCTTGCCGCTCAGGTCATAGTCGGTCTCGTGCGATTGCTTCTGGCCGCCCATAGCGGTGTCGTCAACTACCGTGAGCGTCTGTCTTGTCTGCTTAATCATCGAAGTGATTTGCGCCCTGGCCATCATGCCGATGTTTTGGCTCTTCGACGCGTTGAATACCCAAGTCCCGCTGAAGTTCGGCGCGGCCGCAGCTGTGGCCACGCTCGCAACGGCGCATACGCAAAAAACTGTGAGCCAGGATGCTTTCATGATTTTCGCTCCTTCTTCCTCGGTGCCAGCCAATTAGACCAGGCCGGTTCTGAAAAGCGTGGAGCCTGTACTTATGTATAAGGTCAAGAAGTTTTTTTGCGGCGGGGTAATTTGGGGCAAGTGCGCTGTTTCTCGAGTTTTCGAGCTTCCTGCAAAGCCATGCATTCAGCCACCGGCTCGCACGGCCTGGGAGATTCCGACCGTTCGACCACGGCTGCCAGACTTTTTCGGATGCGCTTGAGGAGTTGCATCTTCTCATCGACCTGGCGAAGCCTCTCGCGCGTGATCTGCAAGTTCTTCTTTCGCCTGGCGTCACGATTCGGAGAAGATTGGTTTGGATCGTGAGTTGCTATCAACTCCTTCACTTCTTTCAATGTGAATCCGAGGCGCTGACATCTCTTGATGAACCGCAATCGCTCCAGATCGGCTTCAGCGTACGCCCGATACCCGGAGGAAGTTCGCGATGGTTCGCGGAGCAGCTTCTGCCGCTCGTAGAAGCGGATCGTCTGGATATTCACGCCCGCTTTCGCGGAAAGCTCACCGATGCGCATGAACGTCATTCTGAACCCTGTACCATAGTATAAGGTCAACGCGAGTATTTCCCGATCGTTGATGTCGCCGATCCTTCGTGCTGGACGTGTATCCGGAGTGTGCCCTGCACTTTGGGGCAGCTGGATAGATTCCGAATCGAATCGAGCATTGAAATCGCGGAACAGTGTTTTGGTGATGAGGCGCTGAGCGACTCCGCAGGTGACGGGCCACCCGGATCGGCGAGCGAGAGCCTAAACAGGAACGGAAGCTCTTGTCACTTACGCAGATCCAAACGCTTCTGATCAAACTTACAGGCCCTGTCACGCTGCACAGAAACTCGGGTGCGAAAGGACGGCGCTGGAAGACCTCGTCTTTTGCACCACGAAGGGAACGCCACTCAGTCCGAAGAATCTGCACAACTGCGTGCTCGCACCAACGTGCGACCGCATAGGGCTGCCTAGGGTATCGTGGCATTCCTTCCGGCACATCAACGCGACGTTGCTTGGCGAAGTGGGCGAATCGGTGAAGACTGCTGACTCACTCCTCGGCCACTCCGATCTGGAAACGACGCTCAACACGTACATGCACGCAATCCCTGACTCGCAACGGCTGCGGTCGAGCGAGTCGCGGGGGTTTTGTTCCCAGTTGTTCCCAAATCAAGTCCGGCCTCGAACGAGACCGGAACGGTCAACTGACGTTAATGGTTTTACTTAAGACAAAATTCTGGTGGGCCCGCTAGGATTCGAACCTAGAACCAACGGATTATGAGTCCGCTGCTCTAACCGTTGAGCTACGGGCCCCACGATTGGATTTGATGTTATATCGATTTGAGAGAATCCGGTGGAAGATTCGCGCGTCCTAAACTGGCACACAACAGCAAATATAAAGTAATTTCACCCCGCTTCTACTGCCGGTCGGTTGTCCAAGTATCACAGCTAAGGGTGCCATCATTCTAGTTTTCGTCCAAGTGACGGAGGTGATTCTGTGAGATGATTCCGCGGGCGCAGGGCAACTGCAGGCTCAACGCGCGTGGAGAGGCTTCTGCGGATGTCCGACACTGTGCTGGAAGCGGGCGTGATTGAGAAGCCGGTGCCATCGCGTGCCTCGCGCTGGTGGATTCTCGCCGTGATCGGCATCGCCTCGTACGGCGGCTACTACGCATTCGACTACATCGCACCGCTCGCGCCGCTGCTCAGCCGCCAACTGCACTTCTCGAACACTGACATCGGGTGGATGCAGGCGGTCTACAGCTTTCCGAACATTGTAGCCATGCTCGTCTGCGGCGTGATGATCGACCGGCTGGGCACGCGCAAATCGCTTTCGATCTTCAGCGTACTGGTCTTCGCCGGACTGGTCATCACCGCACTCAGCCCGCGACTGGGCGTCATGGTCGTCGGACGATTGTTTGTCGGCGCGGGCGGCGAAGCGCTGCAACTCACTGCCAACGTGGGCGTGGCTCGTTGGTTCTGGCACGACGGGCTGAGTTTGGCGTACGGTCTCCGGGCATCGGCGGCACGCCTCGGCTCGTTCAGCGCTGAAGTTTCGCCGGCTTGGGCGCCTCACGCGTACACGTACTGGCGCTGGCCTCTTCTCATCGGCGTCGGTTTCGGCGCGCTATGTTTGCTTGGCGCTGCGCTCTACTGGCGACTCGACGCGCGTGGCGAGCGCCGCTTTACGCTGGGACATGCCGCACGAACCACGAAGATCCCTCTCGGCGAAGTCTTTCAGTTCAACAAATCATTTTGGCTGATTGCCGCGCTATGCGTCACTTTCTACGGCTGCATCTTCCCGTTTGAAACGTTCGGACAGAAATTCCTGATCGACGCGCGCCACGTTTCGCCGCAGACTGCGGCGCTGCTGGTGGGCATGGAGCCTTTTTTTTCGCTTGTGGGGATGCCGATCTTCGGCCTGCTCGTCGATCGCTACGCTCGTCGGTCATTGCTGATGATGTTCGGTTCACTGCTCATCGTGCCAGTGTTTCCCATGCTGGGTTTCACCAACATCCCGCCGGCAATTCCGATGGCCATGATGGGCGTGGCGTTCGCGCTGGTGCCCGCGGTGATGTGGCCGGCGCTCGTCTACGTCGTGGACAAATCGCGACTCGGCTTGGCCAACGGCATGTTGGACACGGTGCAGCAGGCGGGGCTGGTCGTGATCAATTTGGTGATCGGCTGGACGAACGACCGCTGGCTGGCGAGCGCAAAAAACGCAGCCGGCTACCATGCCGGATTGTGGATGTTCACCGCGATTGCAGTGCTCGCGGTGCTATGCGCGTTTGCTCTGTGGCGCGTGGAAACGGGTCCATCTTCGCACGGCTTGGAGACTATAACGACTCGACTGTAACTTTCATGGTGCCAGCTTCCGCGTCCGCTGCCCCAACCTTGACGAAGGCGTTCAGCGTGACTTAGAGTTCCCGGACAACGCAAATGAAAATCGCCGACATGAACTGGATGCAGGTCGAAAACAAATTGCAGCAAGACAGTCGCGCCGTCATTCCGGTCGGCAGCACCGAGCAGCACGGATATCTGCGCCTAACCGTTGACGCGATCCTGGCCGAGCGCGTCGCCTGCGAGGCGGCCGAGCCGCTCGGCGTGCCGGTATTTCCCGTCCTCAGCTACGGCATCACACCTTACTTCCGCGCTTACCCGGGTAGCATCAGTCTTCGCCTCGACACCTACCAGCGCATCGTCGCGGATATTCTTGACAGCCTCGCCGGTACTGGGTTCAAGCGCGTCTTGTTCGTGAATGCCCACGGCGGCAACAC
>DASYYI010000009.1:0-1547 GCA_035933995.1 Candidatus Acidiferrales bacterium
GGGAGGAACGACAGCTTCCGAATACAGCGCCGTGTCGACGCGAATCCCCGGACCGCCCGGAACGCGAAATGCAGTGATGCGACCGGCGGAAGGCGCGAATGTGTCCGGATCTTCGGCGTTGATGCGGCATTCGATTGCGTGGCCGTGAAAGCACGGCTTGCCAATCACGGCATCGAGCTTTTCGCCTGCCGCGAGACGAATTTGCGCTTTCACCAGATCCACGCCGGAAATCATTTCCGTCACCGGATGTTCCACCTGGATGCGCGCATTCACTTCGATGAAATAAAGCTTGCCTGAGGCTTCATCACGGAGGAATTCCACCGTACCGGCACTGGAATAGCCGATCTTCGCGAGTGCCTTGGCGACGCGCGCGCCCATTTCATCCCGCGTCTTCGCGTCGAGGGCGGGCGAGGGCGACTCTTCAATGATTTTCTGGTGGCGGCGCTGAATCGAGCACTCGCGTTCGCGCAAGTGCATTACCTTGCCGTGGGTGTCGCCGATTACTTGAAACTCGATGTGCCGGGGACGCTCAATCAGTTTCTCGAGATACACATTCGCGCTGCCAAAAGCCTGCTGCGACTCATTGCGTGCCGTCTGAAATGCGGAGATCAGATCTTCTTTCTTGTGAACGACGCGCATACCTCGGCCACCGCCGCCCTCGGCGGCCTTGATGAGCACGGGATAGCCGATTTCGCCCGCGAGTTTCAGCGCAGTGTCCTCATCGGGAACGACGCCTGGGCTGCCGGGAATGATGGGCAGGCCCGCAGCCGACATTTCGCGGCGCGCGCGGTCCTTTTCGCCCATCATGCGAATTACTTCCGGCGAAGGCCCGATAAACTTGATGTGCGAAGCCTCGCAGACCTCAGCAAAATTGGCATTCTCAGAGAGGAAACCGTAGCCGGGATGAATCGCGTCGACGTTGGTGATTTCCGCGGCGCTGATCACGTGGGGAATGTTGAGGTAGCTCTCCGAGGAGCGAGCAGGGCCAATGCACACCGCTTCATCGGCAAAGCGCACGTGCAAGGAGTTGCGGTCCGCCTCCGAATACACGGCAACTGTCGGAATTCCCAGTTCCTGGCACGCGCACAAAACGCGCAGTGCGATTTCACCGCGATTCGCAATCAAGATTTTACGAAACATCTTCTTTTGGGACAGGCGCCAGCGCCGGCTACTGTTTCCGGCTGGGATGAATCGCGAAGAGCGGCTCGCCGTATTCCACCGGCTGGCCATTCTCAACAAACACACGCATCACTTCGCCCGCCACGTCCGCCTCGATTTCGTTCATCAGCTTCATAGCTTCGATGATGCAGAGAACGCGCCCGGCATCCACATGATCGCCCGGACGAACAAAGGGGTCGGCCCCCGGAGTCGGAGAGGAGTAGAAAGTACCCACGATGGGCGACTTGATGACGTGCAGATTTTCGTCGATGGGCTCGGGCGCCGAACCGGACTGGTCTGGCGCGGCGGCGGGAGCCGTCGCCGGATGGGCCACAACGATTTCAGGCACGGAGTGCGCAGCGCGAAATGGAGCGCCGGCGTGCGATTGG
>DASYYI010000398.1:0-9602 GCA_035933995.1 Candidatus Acidiferrales bacterium
CTCCGCTCATGGTTTTCTTCGTGCTTCTGTGCTTCATTCCCGCCGCCATTGTCGGTGCTATCGCTGCCCGCGCGTCGTGGACGATTGTGCTCGTGGCCTACGGTCTGCTGATTCTCGGCTCAATTATCTACGACGCTTTCGCGCTAACCATCTCGCTTTTTCTCCGCCGCGGCGCGGTCACCTGGGCCATTCTGTTTTTCCTAAGTTTTGTGCTCGTGTCTTCGGTTGGTGGAGACAGGTGGCCATCGACTTTCGCTCTTGGTCCAACTAGCCCTTTTATGGCCGTTTCCCTTGCCCAGCAAAATTCCTGGTCTGTACCATCAGGGACGCAATTCACTGACGTGTATGTCCCTTTTAACATATTCCGCGATTCGTTTTTCGGAATTCCTGTACATCACGCGCTGGTTCTGTTTCTTCTGTACCTAACCATGCTCGCTTGGCTCATCCTTGCAGTCGCACGCAACATCAAACGCGATCCTGCAAACTACGAACTCTATACTCCGTCTCAGGCGCTTGGATTTCTCTTTTATTTGAATTTCATCCTGATCGCGTTCTGCCAATTCGTTCACGTAGACTTCTATTGGACCGGCAAAGCGGAGAACTTCAAGATGGTTGCGACGCCTCCGCTCGACGTGCTGTCAACACTGCTCAGTATCAACATTCTTATGTTTTTCATTTTCGGTTTCGTTTTGCTGCGGAATCGGAGTCGGATGCGGCGGCGGTTGCACGGCATCGAAGCCGCGCCTGTCGCGCTCGAATCCATTTGGCCTGCGCCGTATATTTTTCTTGGCGCGATCCTCGTGGGCGCGGCGATGATTCTGGTCATTCAGTGGAAACGCGACCCGTCGCTCGAATGGAGCCTCGCCGTTGCCATCTTCCGCGTGATTTTCTTCGCCGTGTGGCTCTCGCGCGATTTGCTTCTCCTGCAATGGATGAATCTTCGCCGCGGCCGCCATTCGCTTCCTCTCGGCGTTCTGTATCTGACCGCGTTCTATGTTTGCGCGGGCATCATCATCGCGCCGCTGCACCTGACGCAGAATCCGTTCACCGCGATTTTCTTGCCCACGCCTCTTTTCGTCCTCAACACAGCGCTGTGGACCACTCACCCCGCGGAATGGATTGTCGCTCTGATGGGGCAAGCCGCCATTGGGCTAATTTTCGTCTTCCTCCAGCGCCAGCAAATCGAGGAATTGCAGCCGCGCCCCGTTGAGTCTCGCGCCAACGCTCCCGCCTCCGCGGCTCAGTCATAGTCTTCCTGGTTGTGGGACGCTTGCACAGGGCACGGTGCGCAGGTATTGTCTCTGTGCTTTAGCGTCGAGGAGAATCCATGCTCGGAAAAATAATCTCGAATGTGTCTCGCGCGACCGCGATATCGTGGGTGTCGTGCGCGATCTTGGCCGCCGCTCTCCTGCTCGCGACGCAGCCAACGATTGCGCAACGAACGCCTGCGGCGGCTCCACAGGCGTCGCGGCACGTGACTCCGCCTGCGATGCAACAGGCCATGCGCGATATGTTTGACGTTCACGCCATCTCCGAGGCGGCGATTTCGCCTGACGGTCGCCGAGTCGCATGGGTCGAATCGCTCAGCGGCAAAAATGGCGCGCCATCGGGCGATTCCGCGATTTACGTTGCGGACTGGAAATCCGGTGGCGCGGCGCAGCGTGTCACGGCAGCGGCGGGAGGTGCGGCAGCGGCGGAGAGCAATGCGGCGTGGTCGCCCGACAGCAAACAGGTCGCGTTTCTCTCCGACGCGGCGCATCCGGGGCAATTGCAGCTTTGCGTCGCGGCGCCCGGCGGAGCGGCGCGACAGCTCACGCATGTAAAGGGAGATCTGTCGAATCCTGCATGGTCGCCTGACGGAAAATCCGTCGGATTTCTCTTTATCGAGAATGCGCCGCGGGCTGCAGGTCCGCTGGCTGCGGAAGCGCCCAGCGAAGGAGTGGTGGGCGCGAAGATTTACGAGCAGCGCCTCGCGATTGCGGATTTGGCGACCGGCCGGGTTCGCCAAATCACGCCAGCCGATATGTACGTCTACGAATACGACTGGTCCCCTGACGGCAAAGAATTGGTCGCCACTGCTGCGCATGGCAATGGCGACGACAACTGGTACGTCGCGCAAATCTACATTTTCGACGCTGCTGCTGGAGCCGCGCCGCAATCGATTCTCAAATCCGGCATGCAAATCGGCACGCCAAAATGGTCGCCCGACGGCAAAACGATCGCTTTCATCGCTGGCCTGATGAGCGACGAGCCGGTGGTCGGCGGCGATATCTACACGCTCCCAGCCAGTTCATCGAGCGGGGGCGGGCATGCGCGCAACGCGACGCCCGGTATGAAAGCGACGGCCAGCTCCATCGATTGGTCGGCAGACTCAAAATCCATCACGTTTGGCGAGATTGTCGACGGCAAAAGCGGGGTCGCTTCCGTCAGCCTCGACTCTGGTGCGGTCACGCCGCTTTGGACGGGCGCCGAGCACATCGGGCAAAATCAATTCACCGTGGGCCTTTCGTTTTCAGGCGATGGCAAGACTTCTGCCGCCGTGCGCGAATCGTTCAGCGCGCCGCCTGAAGTGTGGGCCGGGCCGATCAGCAATTGGCGGCAAGTGACTCAACTGAATCGCGCGCTGCATCCTGCATGGGGCAAAGCGGAAAGCCTGCACTGGAACACGGACATCGGCCCGGTGCAGGGCTGGATCGTCTATCCGGAGAATTATGATCCTTCGAAAAAGTACCCGCTCGTCGTCGAAGTTCACGGAGGGCCGGCGTGGGCGAATCTGCCTCGGTGGCCCAGCCGGTGGGATTATTCCGCCGCGCTTCCCGCCAACGGATATTTTCTGCTGCTGCCGAATCCGCGGGGCAGTTACGGCGCGGGCGAAGCGTTCACCAAAGCCAATGTGAAGGATTTCGGCTACGGTGATTTCAAGGACATCATGGGCGGCGTGGACGCGGCGATTGGCTCCCTGCCGATTGATCCGCAGAGGCTCGGCATCACAGGATGGAGCTATGGCGGGTACATGACGATGTGGGCCGTGACGCAAACGCATCGCTTCAAAGCGGCGGTTGCGGGAGCGGGGCTTGCGGACTGGCTGAGCTATTATGGCGAAAATCAGATCGACAAATGGATGACGTTTTATTTCGGCGATACCGTGTACAACGACCCTGCCGTTTACGCGAAGAGCGCGCCCATCACGTTCATTAAAAACGTGAAGACGCCGACGCTGATTCTGGTCGGCGACAGCGACGGCGAATGCCCGCCGCCCCAATCGTACGAATTCTGGCACGCGCTCGTGATGCTGGGCGTGCCAACGCAATTCGTCATTTACCCGCATGAGGGTCACGAGTTCGCGAACCCCGCGCACAGCCGCGACGTGGTAGAGCGCGCCGTGGCGTGGTTTGACGCGCACCTGTAATAGTGGGAACCGAGTATTAGCCATGCCATCAAAGGTTGAGCTAATCCACATTAATCTGCCCAGCATAAACCCTGCAAAATCTTTATAAACTTTGCCTCCCAACATGCTTGACACTTTTTTGCCTGTCCCATCGGTCTATCTCGCGCCGATGTCCCAAAACTGTCCTGTTGTACGGTAGCCACAAACGCGGAGCGGCGCTACGCTCACAGCACTGTTGCAGTCAATAGTCTCAGGAATAATGTTTCGAGCGGAAGCAAGCGCAGGACTCGCAGAGCATCGCGAGAAAGGAAGGCCCGATGGCAATGTCGCATGTGGAGGTGATGGTGGGAACACCATCGTCAGTTGATGCGGGGATGGTGGAATTCAAAGAATGCCTGAAGCGCATGCGTGACGGACATCCGGAAGACGCCCTGAACCACGCGCGACGCGCCCTGGGCGCGGCTCCGAAAAACCCGTTTTACCTCTCTTACACTGGACTGCTGGCGGCGATGGCTGATCGCCGTTTTGGCGACGCGGAAACGCTCTGCCGCGAAGCGCTCAACCTGAAATGCAACCACGCGCAGCTCTACCTGAATTTGGCGGAAGTGTACAACCAAGCCGGCAGAACTCCCGACGCGATTGAAATACTGGAAAAAGGGATGGTGTCCGCGGGGCGCGATTTCCGCATCCGGCGTGCCCTGGAACGGATCGGAGTGCGGCGTCCTCCGCTGCTGAATTTCCTGCATCGGAACCACCCGATCAACCGGATGTTGGGACGTCTGCGCCACAGATTCGCGGGCCCTGCGCGGCCGTACTAAAAGTTCCCCCAAGCAGCCAACCCACAAGGGAAGCCCGGGGCGAGTTCCCCCCTCGTCCCGGGTGCTTTACATGCTCGCATTTCCGCAGATCGAGAACCTCAGACGCAACGGTTCGCCCCGCCGCGAGTGCCATTAGCCAACAGCGATGGGAAGTGTATCGGAGGCTTCGACGCAAAACACCTAACCATCCTGCCCAAGGAGTTCTCACTGCCTCCTGTAAATCCTGCTCGGTAATGCCGCCGGGACTTACGAAAAGACTGACCCAAATACTGGCGCGGCCCATGTCGAACAGTAATGGTGATTAAACCGGCTCACAGAGTGTCGGGCGGCCGTCGCGTTCTTGAAAAAGTAGGAACTTGAACTTGCAATCTTTCTCGAATATGGATTTTAGGTAAGCAGCATTCATTGCACCGTTGGTTGCCCCTCCGAAAGCATCTCATCATCGTCTATGAAAGTTTCGATCCAGGCGCCGCCCTCTTCGGAAAACTTGTTCAATACAAGGCCCTTCATCTGTCGATCGAGCTCACGAGTCATCCCGTGGTATATCTCCATAGCGATTTGTGCATGTTCAACCCCGCAATTACGCAAACGTTTTGGCAGGCCAGAAGCAGCGTAATACTCCGCGCGAGTGAGGTGCGATTCAACGTTGTCCTTCGTGACTTCTGCAAACGGAGGGTCAAGATGAACTAGCGAGTCCCGAAAGCTTTTCAACTCCAAGAAAGACACAAAGGGCTCGACGTCCTTTCGGAAAGTCTCGACGGGGTCACCCGGACGATACACCACGCCCTGCTCAGTTTCGATTGTGCCAGAGCTCCCAAGACATTCTGGTGCTGCTCGTAGCCACTTGTCCTTCAGAGACAAACTTCTCCATCTCGATTCGGGCACCTCATGATACCTATAGATGAAATTGATGAACGCTTCTAACGATACGGCGTACAATAAAATTGACATGCGGGCGAACCTTGCCGTTTCTTCATCATTGTTACGACTATTGGCTGAGCGAGCGTATTCAAGGGCAAACGCTGCATCTGCTGCGAGATGCGTCGCAGGATTCTCTTTGACATAGGCGATATTCTTCCAATCGTGGGCCATGCTTAATCCTCCTCCTACGGTCAATACTTGCGGAGGACCCCGATGACGCGGCCTTGGATTTTTACATCGGCGGCAGGGAGAATGATCGGGGCCATTTGCGAATTGGCGGGCTGGAGGCGAATCTTTCCGGCGGGCTCGCGGTAGAAGCGCTTGAGCGTGGCTTCTTCGTTGCCGACAAGAGCGACGACGATTTCGCCGGCGTTCGCGACTTGCGATTGCTCGACGACGACGTAATCGCCATCGAGAATGTGGTCCTCGTGCATCGAGTCGCCCTTCACTTGCAGGACAAATGTGTTTTGTCCGCGGCTGAAATCGGCGAGCGAAATTGTCTCGCGATCCTCGACGGCTTCAAGCGGACGGCCCGCGGCGATGCGTCCAACGAGAGGCAGGCCCACGGCGTGGCGTTCGATGACCTGGTCGCGAACGGGCTTTGGGAGCTGCGTGATTTCGATGGAACGGCTCTGATTGTAGCCGCGGCGGACGAAGCCCTTTTTCTCGAGCGTTGAGAGATGCTTGTGCACGGTGGCGAGGGAAGTAAGTTTGAGTGCGCGCGCGATTTCCTCGAAGCTGGGCGAATAGCCGTGCTTGTTGAGAAAGCTGACCAGGTAATCGAGGACTTCTTTCTGTCGCTTCGTCAAGGCCATCGCTTTCCTCCTCAGGCGTAGAACTGGCGAAAGTATAGGCGAATTAAAAGCGAAAAACAAGCAAAGCTTTTGGGGAGGTGTTTCAAGGCCAAGACTGTGCAGAATTGGGCAGCGCCAGCCTGGTGTTTGGTGGGAATGTACATCGTTGGAAGGCATGGTACGTAAGCAGGACACGAAAGTTCGAATCCTGCAATCGATGTTCAGTATTGTACCGTGCTGAACTAGAGTGTATCTTCTGGACGCCCTCTGGTAGCCCCAGCCTGCCGAAGTCGCGATGCCTACGAAGTTGACGGGGACGAAGTGATCGCGCAAAAGTCCATTCTTGTAGCTGACGATCGGGAATGCATCCGCGGTGTGCTGCGGCGGCTACTCTCCGCAAGGAGGGATTGGCGGATCTGCGCGGAAGTGGAAGATGGCGTGGCAGCTGTCGAAAAAGCCAAGGCCCTCTCGCCCGACATAGCCATCCTGGATATCTCGATGCCCCGAATGGACGGTTTCGAGGCGGCGCGTCAAATTTCCCATGCGTGCCGCGGCACGGTGGTGTTGAGCATCAGTCTGTACGATCCCAGAAACATCATCGACAAACTCATCGTGTCCGGAGTGCGAGGCTTCGTGGCAAAGATGTCGATGTATTCGAACCTGATTCCGGCGATCGACGCGCTGCTAAGCGGCAAAACCTACTTCAATCTCGAAGACCCCTTCGAAGAAACGCCTCTTTTCATCTGATCCGAACACAATAAAAAAACACGTCGCTATTCGTAGCGCAGCGAGACCATTGGGTCGACACGCGAAGCGCGGCGCGCGGGCACGTACGCGGCGAACCACGAAACAGCGCTCAGTAACATCGCGACGGAAATGAAGACAAGAGGGTCCCACGTCTTCACGCCATAGACCAAACCAGCCATCAGCCGCGTGAGCGCCAGCGCAGCGGCAATGCCGACAATCACTCCAACGGACGCGAGGCGCATGCCTTGCATGACCACCATCTTGCGCACATTTTCGAGAGTCGCGCCCAGAGCCATGCGAATGCCGATCTCGCGGGTACGTTGAGACACGGAATATGCGATGACGCCGTAGAGTCCCACACTCCCCAAAAGCAACGCCATGGCGCCGGCAATGCCGAGCATCACCAGAGTGAAGGAAGTCCTTGCCATCGAGCGCTGGTAGTAATAGTCGAGGGTGTGGGGGTTCGCGAGGGGAAGATTGGCATTGACGGACCACACGGCTTGACGAACTTCGTTCATGAAGGTTTGGGAGCCGGCGCGAGGAGTACGCATGGCGAAGGCCACATCGCGGCGCACCCGGAGCGGTTCGCTTTCGAAGTTCGCGGTCAGGATAGGCCAATACACGGATGTAGGCGCTGGCTGGTTAATGCCGTCGTTGCGAACGTCGCCCACAACGCCGATGATCTCGCGCCAGTCGTCTTTAGTGGACACGCGAATACGCTTACCCAGTGCGTTGGCAGGATTATGCCAATACTCGCGCGCAAAATTCTCGGAGACGAGAGCTACGGGAATCTTGTTGTAGGTATCGGTCCAAGTGAGATTGCGGCCGGCAATCAGCGGGATGCCCATAGTTTGCAAATACTCGGGGGACATGAATTCAAAAGTGCGGAGCGCGGGGAGTTCCCCCTGTGCATACGTGCGGTCTTGCGCGAAGACAGGATCGTGCCAACCGTTTCCGTCCATGGGGAGACTATTCGAGAAGCCCACCGAGGAGACGCCGGGAATCACGGCGAGTTTTTGGGAGATTTGCTGCTCCATGCGAAGGACAAGCTCGGGGGAGGCGGCTTGAGAGTCCGGAATATCGAGGCCGAACGTCTGGACTTGGGCGGGGCGAACAAATCCAGGGTTAACTTCAGACAAGGCACGGAAGGTGCGGATCATAAGGCCGGAGCAAATCAGCAGGACGAAAGCAAGCGCCACCTGCACAGTGACCAGAACGTTTCGGGCTCGATGCCGCTCGCGGCCCTGACTCAGAGTGCGGCCACCTTCACGGAGGCCCGTGGCCGCGTGGGCGCGAGCGTATTTGAAAACGGGAACAAGACCGAACAGCAAACTGGTGAACATCGCGATGACCAGGGTGAACAACAACACGGGGCCATCGATGCCAATTTCGCCGAGGCGCGGAAGGCCAGTGGGCGCCATCGCAACGAGCAGGCGCAAAGCGGAATAAGCAACTCCGAGTCCGAGGATGCTGCCCATCAGTCCGATGACCAGGCTTTCGAACAATAACTCAACGGCGATGCGAGTGTGGCTGGCACCGAGCGCGGCGCGGATGGCCAGCTCTTGCTGGCGTCCTTCGGTGCGAACGAGAAGCAGATTGGCAACATTCGCGCAAGCGATCAGCAGAACCATGCTGATGCCGCCCATCAGGACCCACAGAAGATTTCCAACGTCCCCGACTACATCCTGCTTCAGGGGCCGCACATTGGGTCCAATGCGGGCTTTCTTGAAGAGTTCAAGACTGAAACCAGGAGGTGACGGAAAGCTACGAAGAACGATGGGTAGCATGCGCGCCACATCGGCATTGGCTTCCGCGAGCGTGGTTCCGGGTTTGAGCCTTGCGAGGCCTTCATAGCTGAACTGGCCGAGGAACGTTTTGCCGCGGTCGAGACGCAAAGGCAAAATCAGCGCCGGGTCCGGCTGATCCAGAAAGTGAAATTTCCGAGGCAAGACGCCGATGATCTGCCGCGCCGTGCCGTCGACCAAAATAGTTCGGCCAATGGCGGATGGCGCAGCGCCGAACTTGCTCTGCCAATAGCCATAGGTCAGGAGCGCAGTCTTCGTTGCGCTCGGAGAATCGTCCTGGCGCGTGAACAAGCGGCCTAGCACGGGCGAGACGCCCAGAATTGGCAGGGTGCCGTCGGTGACGTCCAAGGCGCGCACCTGCTCCGGCTCGGCTACACCAGTGACGCTCACAGAGTCGTTCTGGTAAATGCCGATATCCTGAAAGGTGCGACTTTGGTCGCGATAGACGAAATAGTTTGAAGGGGCCATATTCAGTTCGGCGATGTTGAGGCCCGAAGCGTTGTGCCATACGCCGACAAGCTGCTCGGGATGAGGATACGGAAGTGGCTTGAGCAGGATGCCTTCGAGAACGCTGAACACAGCAGTGTTTGCTCCGATGCCTGCAGCGAGCGTGAAAAGCGTGATGAATGTGAACATCGGCGCACGACGCAGCCGGCGAAAAACTTGCTTAAGCTGGCTCGAAAAGGAATCCATAGGTCACCCTTTGCGACTCTACATTCGGCTTCTAGAATAAGAGTACGTTCGTGGGAGAGGAAAAGTTCAGGAGTTGGAGCGGGTATTTCCAGCGCGCGTGCGGGGAACGACAAAGACGGGATTGCCTTGGGGGATAGTTACATTCGACGTTTTCCCCGTTTTGGTAATTTCCGTGCTGTGCTACGCTTGTGGGTTATCGAAGTGAGGATTTTCCCTGAGTGAATCGTAGTATTTGGGCCGGTTTGAATTTTGACTCTTTGTGTCACGATCAAGAAAATTCAAACTGACCCAATACCCGAATCCCGGTGAACTTGACTTGTGTGTAGAAATCTGACCGATTCGAAACACGAGCAGCAGTAGCGGGCTAAATAACGGAATAATTCAGATCGTCGGAATCCTGTGATCCTGTCCAATATCTTCAAAGGGCGTCTGTTCA
>DASYYI010000475.1:0-8690 GCA_035933995.1 Candidatus Acidiferrales bacterium
TGCTTGTCCTTCAAAAAGAACACCAGCCCATGTACGCCGTCTGGTTTCGCAAGGGTAGAAGCGTATCCGCGATGGCATTTTTCATTTACGATAAAGGAGCTTTCCGATTTATAGGCAAGCCCGAAATACCCGCTTCCGTAGGGGCTCAAGGACCACAACCTCAAGTCAAATCGGGAGGTCCCGGTCCAAGCCGCCAAGCTTATCCATGGGGTCTATCCGGTGTATCCGTTGGCGGCCAAGCAAGCTCACGTTCAGGGAACGATATTGCTCTCCGCAGAGATCGGCGAGGACGGTTCAATACAAGATCTATCGTATGTGAGTGGCCCGCACGCCCTGGTGTCTAGCGCAATGCATGCTGTCAAACAATGGAAGTATCAACCGATGATGCTGAATGGCACTCCGGTTTCCGTCGACACATGCATAACGGTGACTTTTAATCTGGGATCGCGCTGAGGATTTCAGCCTTCGATGGCCACACGGAATCTGGGCATTCTTCGGAGGGGGCTTCAACCGCGAAGACGCTGACTGCTCGTCGGCTTTCAGCTGCACCCCGAAGTGCTGCCGCAATTTTCGCATTTGTAGCAACTGCCGTTCGGAGTCATCAACATGCCGCATTCAGAGCAGGAAGGTGCGTCGTCAATCGCCGCGCGAGGGCGAAGCTTTTCTTCCGCGGTCGCGACGGTGCTCGCCGCGACAAGCGGAACCGCAACTTTCGCCCCTGCAGGTTCGTCCGCTGTCTCGCCATTTTGCACCAAATAATCGCGCGAGATAAATTTCCCGCCCAGCCAACGTCCGATGTAGTCAATGATCGACTTGGCGTACGGAATCTCCTTGTTTCCCGTGAAGCCGGAAGGCTCGAAGCGCGCGTTCACGAATTTGTCAATCATCGCGCGCAGCGGAACGCCGTACTGCAAGGCAATCGAGACGGAGAGCGCGAAGCCGTCCATGATTCCGGAGAGCGTCGAGCCTTCCTTGGCCATCTTGATGAAAATTTCGCCCGGCGTGCCATCGTCATATTTCCCAACGGTTAAGTAGCCTTCGTGCCCGCCAACCGAGAATTTGTGCGTGATGGAGTTGCGCTCGTTGGGGAGCTTCCTGCGTTCCGAGCGGAAAAGTTCCTGCTGAGCGCCCACGGGCGTTTCCACTTTGGCCGCTGCCGATGCGGGCTGCTCCGCCGTTCCCGTTTTCTTCTCGCCTGCCGCGGAGAGTGGTTGCGAACGCTTCGAGTTGTCGCGATAAATAGCCACGGCCTTCAACCCCAATTTCCAGGATTCAACATAAGCCTGCATCACATCTTCCACCGTCGATTCTTCCGGCATGTTGATGGTCTTCGAAATCGCTCCGGAGAGGAACGGCTGCGCCGCGGCCATCATCTTCAAATGCCCGCGCCAAGCGATCGAGCGCCCGCCGTTGGTTGCAAGCGAGCAATCGAACACCGGCAAATGTTCAGGTTTCAGGCCCGGCGCGCCTTCGATGGTTCCGTGCTGGTCGATCCAGTCGACAATCAACGACGCCTGAACATCGGAATAGCCGAGGCGCATCAGCGCCATGGGCACGGTGTTATTCACGATCTTGATTACTCCGCCGCCCACCAGCCGTTTGTGCTTCACCAAGGCCAAGTCTGGCTCGATGCCGGTCGTGTCGCAATCCATCATGAAGCCAATCGTTCCGGTTGGAGCCAGCACGGACACCTGTGAATTGCGATAGCCGAACTTTTCGCCCTGCACGACGGTCGTGTCCCACGCTTCACGCGCCGCGCGCAATATTTGCGGCTGGACATTATCTTCCTTGATCGGCCGCAGCGAATCGCGGTGCGTGCGCATCACGTCCAGCATGGCCTCGCGATTCTCTGGATAACGCGCAAACGGGCCCATTCTCTCGGCCATGCGCGCCGACTGCGCGTAGCCTTCGCCGGTCATCAGTGCCGTAACCGCGCCGCAAATGTCGCGGCCCTGGTCGGAGTCATACGGCACGCCCAACGAAAGCAGCAGTGCGCCGAGATTGGCGTAACCCAGGCCAAGCGGGCGAAAATCGTGCGAGTTTCGCTCGATCTTCGGCGTTGGATAGCTTGCGTTGGAAACCAGAATTTCCTGCGCCGTGATGGTCACGTCCACCGCGTGCCGGAAGCCTTCGACATCGAATTGTCCATTCGATCCGAGGAATTTCAGCAGATTGAGCGATGCCAGATTGCAAGCCGTGTCGTCAAGGAACATATATTCCGAGCACGGATTCGATGCGTAAATCCGGTCCGTTCCTTTGCAGGTGTGCCAGCGGTTCACCGTGGTGTCATACTGCATGCCCGGATCGCCGCATTGCCATGCCGACTCTGACATTCTGCGCAACAGGTCACGCGCGCTAAATTTTTCAGCCGGCTGACCATCATTTACATTTCGCGTCCACCAGTCGCGGTCGTCTTCGACGGCTTGCATGAATTCATCGGTGACTCGGACGGAGTGGTTGGCGTTCTGGAAGAAGATGGAACTGTACGCTTCGCCGTCAATCGACGAGTTATAGCCCTGCTCGATCAACACCTGAGCTTTGCGCTCTTCCTTCATTTTGCAGTCGATGAATTCCGCGATGTCCGGGTGGTCAACGTTAAGGATAACCATTTTGGCGGCGCGCCGCGTTTTCCCGCCGCTCTTGATTACGCCCGCGAACGCATCGAAGCCTTTCATGAAACTCACTGGCCCTGAAGCGATTCCGCCTCCCGAAAGCGTCTCCTTGCTCCCGCGCAGCGTCGAGAAATTCGTTCCTGTTCCGGAGCCCCACTTAAAGAGCATGCCCTCGGTCTTTGCGAGGTTCATGATTGAGTCCATGCTGTCCTGCACGGAATTGATGAAGCACGCCGAGCACTGAGGCTTCGCCTGCACGCCCACGTTGAACCACACGGGCGAATTGAAAGCCATTTTCTGCTCGACGAGTAAATGCGTCAGCTCGTCTCGAAACGCCGCTCGCGATTCCGACGACGCAAAATATCCGTCGTGCTCTCCCCAGTGCACAATTGTATCGACCACGCGCCCGATTAATTGGCGCACCGAGCCTTCACGCTCCGGCGTGTTCGGCTTTCCGTGAAAATATTTCGACGCAACGATGTTCGTCGCTGTCTGCGACCATGACTTCGGAACTTCAATATTATCCTGGCGGAAAATCACCTGCCCCTTTTCGTTCCCAATCTGCGCCGTCCGCCGCTCCCATTCGACCGCGTCAAATGGGGCCACTTTGCCGTCCGTAAATTTGCGCCGGAATTCCAGCCCTGTCTGAATTGTTTTGCGATCCTGTTGCTCGACGTCCATTTTGCCCGCCAAATTACCGCTCAATGCCATTTTCGTTTCCGCCATATTTCTTTCCGCCTCCGCTTTCGTTTCCGCCATATTTCTTTCCGCCTCCGCGCAGGCAGTCCTGCCGCTGATGGATTTACCGGATGGGGGACAGCGGATTTAACAATTATACCGCAATCCCGGAGCTCCGGCTTACGCGACGGTTAGAGAGGGCAGGCAGCCGCCGCTCGATTGGGAGAGAATGACTCTAGCTCTTGGAGCAGTTCAACGCAAGCCGGGTGCAGCGGACTTCCTCGCTGCCGAAAACCGAAAAAAGAAAAAGCTTCGCTCCTCCCGCGCTTTACACTGCAATTACGGTCGGGCGGCTGGCCCTTGATTTCTTCGGTTTCTAACCCGGGTCGACGCCGTGGGTTCTTCCATTCCCCCGCTCACGGCCCGTACCACACTCCCCCGAATCTGGGAACGCAGTATTACCGGGTTGTGGAAAAAGTGTCAAGCAGAAAGCGCAACGCTACCACAAAATCTTTGGGTGCCAGTGTCCAACTTGTCTATAGATGGTGGTTCAGCGGTGGAATGACACGTCGCAGTTCCTCATTTGCTCCGCTCCGCAATCGTGGTTATGCTTATGTGCATCTAACCTTCGTGCGCCCTTCACGGCCAATCCGCCGCCTGCGATCAATCGTAATTGTTGTTTTCTGGATGTGTGCCGCGGTTCCCGCGCTTCAGGCCCAATCCAAGACGAAGCATTCCACAATCGCTCACGCGCCAGCCAAAAGAATCTCGCTCGCGGGTGTGCCGAATTTCGGCGAGGTGACGCCAACTCTTTATCGCGGAGCGCAGCCGTCCGATAAAGGTTTTAAAAACCTCGCCCAAATGGGTATCGATGTGATTGTCGACTTTCGCGGCTTGAGTTTGAATCAGGAGAGACATGAGGCCGCGGCGAATAACATAAAATTAATTCTGCTCAGCTGGGATTGCCGGAGTCCGTCCGACAAAATTGCCGCGAATTTCCTTCAAATCTTAAAAGAGAATGCTGGCAAGAAGATTTTTGTTCACTGCTATGGCGGCATTGATCGCACCGGCGCGATGATCGCCGTTTATCGCATGGCGAATGAGGGATGGACCGAGCCCGAAGCTATGAACGAGATGCACGTCTTCGGTTATGCCTTCATGCACCACATCTGGTGCCACGCCGTTGAACAATACGTAAAGAAATTCCCGCAGAACATGCAAGAAAACCCGCAACTCGTGGCGCTCCAAGCGGGAGCTCCGTCCCACACAGGCAACTAGTAACGCGCCAGCGTTGGCAACCAACAGATCAGCGCGTTATTCGTAGCGCAGAGCCTCGATGGGGTCGAGCTTCGCAGCTTTCATAGCGGGCCATACGCCAAAGACCAGCCCGACGCCCACGGATACTCCGATGCCGACGAGTACAGCCCACAGGGGAACCGCAGCTTTCATCGAAGTGACGTGCGGAATCAGCATCGCGAGCCCGCTGAAAAATAAAACGCCGAGAATGCCGCCGGACCCCGTCAACGTCATAGCCTCGAATAGAAATTGCCATGTGATGTCGCGGCTGCGCGCACCTATGGCTTTGCGCACGCCAATTTCACGTGTCCGTTCCGTCACGCTCACGAGCATAATGTTCATCACACCCACGCCGCCGATTAGCAGTCCAATCGAGCTCAGTACGATCAGCACCAGGGCGACGCCACCGATGATTTGGTTGAACTGCTCCTCCTCCTGCACCTGCGTGGTGATGGAGAAGTTGTCTGGCGCGGTATAAGCCACCTTCCTCCGGCGTCGCAACACTTCACGCGCTTCGTCCACCGCTTCGTCGAGCTTCCCGTGATACGCGAGAAAACGGTAGCCATTGTCCCTGGTCGATGGAAACATCTTCATGAAGGTATTGTAGGGAATGGTGACGCGCCGGTCTTCGTCCTGCATCCCGAACCCGCCCGGAGGCTTTTCATAGACGCCAATCACTAGAAAATCCGAGCCGTCAATCACAACAGCTTTATTCAAGGCGTCATTCGCTGTCGGAAAAAGCGCTGTCGCTATATTTTCACCCAGCACCACCACTTTTTCATGATGGTCATTTTCCGCGGCGGTGAAGAAGCGCCCCGCTTTCAGTTGAGCGTTTCCGTAGACCTCCATGTACGCCGGAAATGTTCCACGGAATTCCATGTCCTGAACCTGATTTTTTTGATAGCGAATGCTGTGCACTTGATGCCAATTGAAAGCCGAAATGGCGATTTGTTTCACGGCCGGACACGAGGCCAGAATCGCTTCGCCATCGGCAAGAGAAAGCGGCGGCCTCTCACGCACCTGTTTCGAGGGACGCCCCACGTGCGGTCCCTGGTCGAAGCGGTCCACGTAAGCGGTGTCAGCGCCGTAGCCTTCGATCTCCGCCGCGATCGTTGCCCTAAATCCCGTGATCAGCGATGCGACAATGATGATCACGCCCACGCCAATCACCACGCCTAGAACAGCCAGTGCGCTGCGTGCCTTGTGTGTTCGGAGCGTGTCGAAAGCCAGCGCAAGATTTTCGCGGATGTCTTGTTTCATCGCACACCTCTACGTTTCGGCTCGCAACGCCTCGATCGGGTCCAGCCGGGACGCGCGCATGGCCGGATAAATCCCGAAGAAAAGCCCTACTCCGGTCGAAAGCAACAGCGCAATCACCACGGCATGAATCGGAGTTGAAATCGGCAGCGGCGATACCGCCCGCACCAGCATGGCAATGGCCACCGCCAGCAAGACGCCCGCAAGCCCTCCCACACCCGATAGAATCGACGACTCCATCAGGAATTGCAGCACGATGTGCCGTCGCCGCGCGCCCAGCGACTTTCGCAACCCGATTTCCCTGGTCCGTTCCGTGACGCTTGCCAGCATGATATTCATGATCACAATTCCGCCGACCACCAGGAACACGCTCGTGAGCCACACGGCGATGCCAAACAGATTTCCCGTAAGTTTCTCCCACAGTCCGGTGATTGACGACGGTTCGATGATACCGAAGTTGTCTTCCGTTCGATACGGCACGTGACGCCGGGACCGCAATAGCACGCGCACTTCATCTTCCGCCTCGGGCATCGCTTCCGTGCTGATCGCTTCGACGAACATGGTGATCGAATCATCGGCAGCCATCCAGACGGTCCGATAGGTGGTCAACGGCAGCATCACAAAGTTATCTCGCGACTGGCCCAGAATCGTTCCCAGCGATTTCGCCGTGCCTATCACTTGGCACTGCTGCGCCCCCACCCGCAGCTCCTTTCCGATCGGATCGACTCCCGGAAACAACTTCATCACCACGTCGTTGCCGAGAAAACAAATCGGCGTGCGATGATCTTCGTCGGCATATGTGAAAAAACGCCCGGAAGCAATATCGAAGTCCCGCACTTCGGCGAACTCCGGCGTGGCTCCGATCACTTGCACGTCTTCCATCAGATGCTCGCCTTGATGAACGTCCGCGATCGTATTTTGCTCCGCCGCCACTTCTTTGGAATATTGCAGGTGATCCTTCAGCGCATGATAATCCTCCATGCGCAACGGTGGCCGCTTGTCCGCTTTCAGGAAGTCATCGAAATTCGTCACGATGCCGATGCGATCGATCACAAATGCGTTGGAACCCAAATTGGCGATTTTGTTGGCCACGTAGAGATTCAGCCCGTTCAGCACGCTCATCACGGAGACGAGCGTCGTCACCGCCAGAATGACCCCGAGCAGCGTCAGGAAACTGCGTAGCTTATGCGCACGCAAGGTGTCGAACGCAAGCCACGATGCTTCGCGCAGCGTGACACTCGCCTGTCGAAAACCTAGTCCTAATTTGGGCGGCTTCGGCATCTAATCACTATAGACGTTCCTTAGGAGATAAAAGTTCTCTATGGGACAGAATTAATGGCCAGGATGACACTCTCGATACCAATCGTCCAATGCCGCACCGCAATGAAAGGAAATATCGCTACAATACGAAAAGCGGTAAAGCGAGTATAGGAATCGTTTCTCTAAAGCCATTATACGGGACTCTCCGAAGGGAAGTGAAATTTTCGTTGGCAATGAAGCGCCTGTTCCAATTCGGATGCGCCGGCGTCGTTGCGGTTGCCGTCTCTTTGATACCGCTGCTTGCGGCGCAGCAACAGCCGACGCAACCGGCGTCCGACCAAACTGCCCTCACGCCAGCCCAGATCCAAGACCTTCTCAGCCGCATCATTGCCAACCAGCACCGCAACGATGTGGCGCTAGACACGTTTGAGCGCTTGGAGCACCACGTCGAGCGCAGCAGCTCCAACGGCCGCGTTACGGAAGACAAGCTCTATCGTGTGGTACCCACGGGAAGCGGCACCTTAAAACTACTCGTCAGGGAAAACAACCAATCTGTATCTCCCAGCGAATATCAGCGCCAACTGCGTGATTGGGAGCGCGTTCTCAAGGTCGCCATTCATCCGGACGACCCGCGCCAGGTTGCCGTTGTCGCCAAGCAAAAGAAAAAACTGAAAGATCGTGAGCGCCTGATTAACAGCGTTTTAAATGCCTACGTGCTCACCTGGATGGGCCGTGAAGTTCGCGACGGTCGCGTCCTTGAGAAAATACAGCTTAATCCCAATCCAGCGTATCAGTTTCACGGCGATTCCACCGACTGGCTGGTTCACGCGCGCGCCACAATCTGGGTAGACGCGTCAGCCAGCCAGCTTGTTCGCGCCGACGCCAGCATTGTCCGCGACATCTCGATCGGCGGCGGCATTCTTGGCAAAGTCTATCGCGGCGGCCATTTCATCATGGAACAAGCGCCCGTAGCGCCAGGAATCTGGGAGCCCTCCCTCTATCAATACGATATTTCCGGCAGGAAGTTTCTCTTCATATTCACTTTACATGAAGTGACGTCGCTGGGCCACTATCGCCTGATCGGTTCTCCCGACCAGGCTCTTGCCATCGCGCAGGACGACTTGAGTCACTGTTGCAGTACTTTCGCGGGCGATCCCTGAACTGTGCCATGCGGTGCGGATTTTTCACACCGCCTGACAATGAATGATTTCTCCCCGTTTACTTCGCGAACTTCTTGCGCATTTCTCCGTACACCGTCGCAAAGAAACCGGGAGGATTGTCTTCAACGAACGCGACGTGCGGCTCATAGTCTTCTAGTCCTCGAATGATTTCATTCGCCGGCAAACACCGTAGCAGGTATACGTGCGGATGACCGCCCGCTGCGACGTGCTCTTCGCCTTGCACCCGAAAGAACTCGCCGCCATAGCGAATCGTGAGCGGATATTTCCAGTGCGCCTTCGGCTTGCAGGACGCAACTTTCAAATCCCAAATTCCCTCGCCGCGTATCACTTTATCTTCCACAAGCCTTGGCTTTACGCGCCATTCACCCGTCTTCGCATACCGAATAGCGCGATCGAGGAGCACCAA
>DASYYI010000407.1:0-7885 GCA_035933995.1 Candidatus Acidiferrales bacterium
CTGTCGGCGGAGAAGGGCAATCAGCTTTACGTGCCGCGCGGTTTCGCGCACGGATTTCTCGCGTTGTCGCCTCGCGTGCAGTTCCTTTACAAGTGCAGCGATTTTTACGACGGTGCCGACGAGCACGGCATCGCCTTCGACGATCCGGATCTCAACATCGCGTGGGGAACTACGTCCCCGCTGCTTTCTGAAAAAGACAAGCACCTTCCTCCGCTGGCGAAAGTGCCTCGCGAATTGCTGCCGCGCTATTGATGTTTTCGTGAATGGACTCGGGCGTTACGCTCTGCCCGCGTTTATCGTTTTGCTTACCATTCGCCACTTTTCCGCTTTGCGGCAGGGAATTGATCACGCTAGAATCGTCGAACCATGGCCGCCTCTAGTTGGAAGGGCTTCCTAACGTTTGGCCTCATCTCGATCCCTATCCGTCTTTCTCCGGCTGCGCGCACGGAACGCATCAGCTTCAATCAGCTCCACAAAGAGTGCCACACGCGCCTGAAGCAGCCACTTTTCTGCCCCACGTGCAATCGCATGGTCGAGCGCTCGGAAGTGGAGAAAGGCTACGAATACGAAGACGGCCAATACGTGCTGTTCACCGCCGAAGAGCTCGACAAAGTCGAACCCGAATCCGCGCGCTCGATGGAAATTCTGGAATTCGTCAAGCTGGACGAAATCGATCCCGTTTTTTTCGATTCGTCTTATTATGCCGCGCCCGATGAAGGCGGAGAAAAAGCCTATCGCCTGTTGACCGAAGCGATGCAGCAATCCGGCTACGCGGGCATCGCGAAAGTCACCATGCACAATCGCGAGAACATCGTCATCATTCGCGCGCGCGACAAGGGCCTCACGCTGCATACCATGTTTTACACCAACGAGATTCGCTCCGCGGAATCCTCCGGCGCAGATAAGGTGGAAGTGAAGGAGCAGGAGCGCACGCTCGCGACACAACTGATCGAAAATCTCGCCGCGAAGTTCGAGCCGGATAAATATCGCGACACGTATCAGGAAAGCCTGCGCGCTCTCGTTGCCGCGAAAACCGCGGGCCGCGAAGTCACCGCTGCGCCCCACGCGACAATCGCGCCCGTGATTGATCTGATGGACGCGCTGAAGAAAAGCCTCGCCAAACAATCCGCCGCGCCCGAAAAAAAGCAGCCGCTCCGCATCGTTTCGCGAACCAAAGAAGCGGTCGTCAAGCAGCGAAAAAAAGCCTGATCGCCTGCTGAAAAACTCCACCTGTTGTCAATTCCGCGCTGAGCCCTTTCGGCGAACCGAGGAGCAAGCGCGACGAGCCTGCCCGTCGCGAGCAGGGAATCCGCATTTTCCAAGACGTTAGTGACTGTGACCATGTCGCCTCGTCGAGTATCAAAAGAGCAGGTGCATGCACGTGCGCGCCGACTTGAGGAGGAATAGATGCGCGTTTGCCAAACACTTCGCGCCCTGATTTTTGTATCGTTCGCCTTGCTGCTGATCGCGTCGAATGGTTGTGGCAGCGACAAAGACCAGCGGCAGCGCGACGAAAAAACGCGTGAAGCTGCCGCCGACGCGGCCGCAAAGGTCAAGCCGGCGCTGAAAGAGGCGGGCAGAGATTTGAACGAAGCCGCGAAAACCGCCGCCGAAGAAGCGCACGCCGCCGCGCAAGGCGTCAGGGAAGGCTGGAAACGTGGCAGCGGACAGCCGCTGGATTTGAACTCCGCGTCGGAATCTGACTTGATGGAGCTGCCGGGCATCACGCATCGCGATGCGCGCAGAATCATTGCCAACCGCCCCTATCGCGACAAGCACGACCTGGTCGCGCGACGAATTATCACCAGAGCCGAATACTCCACCATCCGCGACGAAATCACCGCCAACCATAGCAGCTCTTGAAAAAATGCTTCTGGCTAGCGTCTCTGTCACCCCGCAGGGCTGCGGCGCGAGCAAAATCCAAGGAAAATGCAGATTCCTCCTCGCGGCTGCTCGTCGGAATGACAACGAGTAGAGTCTTTCAGCAAGCTGGCAACTCGCCTCGATCTTCGCTTCCTTGGCCTGTGCCCCATTCTGCCAGCTCTGAGGCAGGAAGGGAGCGTTGTTGCCGAAGGGTGGGGTTTTTCTCTTTCGTTCGGATTCCTGCCACGGAGAATGCAACCGCTCTTATGAGTGCCCCAATGCTCCAAGTGCTGTCATTCCGAGGAGCGATGCGACGAGGAATCTGCTCCTCGCTTGTTGCAGTATCGTATTCATGCTGTCCGATACGTAATATTGAGTCATCGCATCGGCTGCAAAATTAATTTTTGCACGCGCCAGTTCAGCAATTCCGCGACGTAGAGCACGTTTTCGGACGGGCACGCGATTTCGTGTATCCAGCCGAATTGTTTTAGCTGTTTTCCGGACTCGCCGAGCATTCCGAGAACTTTCCCGTCGAGGGTTAGCTTGTAGATGCGGCCGGGAAAAGCATCCGAGCTGTAGAGTACCTGATGCGGACCCGGCGTGATGCAAATCGCCCACGGCGCGCCGGGCGCCATCGTTCCGGTGGTCGAAGTCGGCTTGGGGCCGATCGCCGGACGCGCATTCGCGGGCACCGGAACGTCAATTGTGATCTGTCGCAGAAATTTCCCGTCGCCATCGAAAACTTGAATTCGCCGGTTTCCGCGATCGGCGACGTAAATATTTCCTTTAGCGTCGACCGCGATGCTGTGCGGGGTGTTGAACTGTCCCGGTCCGTCGCCCGGCTCGCCCCAAGACATCAGCCAGTTGCCGTCCTTGTCTACTTTCGCGACGCGCGAATTGATGTAGCCGTCGCTGATGTAGGCGTTGCCCGCCGCGTCCCACGCCACGTCGGTTACTTGCCGAAACATTCCATCGACGGGAGGCAGTGGCGGATGCGGATGCCCGAGCGGGCCTGTGTGCTCGTCCGCGGCTTCCTGCTTGCGGCCGAAAACCATCACCACGCGGCCCTGGGGATCGAACTTAATCACCATGTCCGAGCCTTTATCCGTCGCCCAAATGTTGTCGTGCGCGTCCACTTTGACAGTGTGCGCGAATGACCACGCGTACAAGTTGTGGCCGATCTCGCGGATGTAACGCCCGTCCGCGCCAAATTCCAGAAGCTGCGCCGCTGCCGCGCCGTACGCAGGCCCGGTCGTATTGCCGCGCGAAAAAACGAAGACGTGCCCCTTCGAGTTCACCGCGACTCCCGAGACTTCACCCAAATAAAGATTCGGCGGCAATTTCAAAAAGTCAGGGACGGAGCGGTAGGGAATTTCCGGCACGCTCGCCTGTTGCGCGAACACGCAGCCGCTCAGCAAAAACCAAAACACAATCGCGCAGCGCCTCATGAATTTCCTCCACGACGATGACTCCGCGTCGCAAATTTCCGCAGTCCGCAAAGTATAGCCCACACCGCAAATAATTCATCGTTCGAGGGTTTCCGCAAACGCGATTCGGCAGAAGGAAATAGCGGAAGTTGTGAAGGCAGGTGAAAACTGCGCAGCGCGAATCAGATTTTACGGGACGGACTTTTTCAGCGCGCAGTCTGGCGATAAATTGCGAAACGCGTTACAGGGTGTTGCGTTTGCCGCGTGGGGGAATTTCGTCCTCGGGAACTTCGCGCGTTTTGATTTCGCCCTGATCGGCGTCAGGAACGTTCTCGATGCCGTCAATGATTCCCGCTTCGTAATCCTGCCCATCCTCAACAAGTTCGCGGACGCTCTCCGAATCCGCCGTTTCCACGTCCGTCAGTCCCTGAATGTCGCCCGATTGCCCGGCGCTGCCCGAGCCCGGGCCCGCGCTCATCACCGCAATATCGTTGCCGACGGAACGCAGGCCGCGCGAAAGCCGTTCGCGCCGCGCTGCTCTGTTTTTGCGCGCTGCTTTACGCGCATTCGCCGCAGCCACATTTCGAGTCAGACGCTTCTTTGCCGGAACTTTTCCGCGTTTCGCTGTTTTCTTCCTGCGCGCGACACTTTTCTTGCCCGCAGTCCTCGCGCGAATTGTCTTTTTCTTCCGTTGCCGATTTTTCTTAGCCATGCGCAAAGTGTACCACTCGCGTTCGGCGTGGACAATTGGCGGCGCAGTTTTCAGGAGGATTGTTTCGATGAGACGTCGAACCGCGAAAACTTAGCGCCGGTTTTCTTTCGCGCTTGCGTCAGACGAATCGTACAGCGAAGACGAGAGCGACGCCGTCACAGGATACGATTTTCCGCCGTCGGAAATTCGCGTGACAAGCAACACGTACCTGAACCCGTCCGGATGTTCCCGGCTTCGCAGCAGCACCAGCATGCCGGTCACGGCCGCGTCGGTATGCGCGACGATCTCCCTGCTGGAGACAAGCGACGACACTAAAATGCCGCGGAAAGGCGTACCGTCCGCGTCGCGCGTGGAGTCAATCGTCTCCAACATCTTGACGCGTACCAGGGTTCCAGCAGGGAATTCATCCATGGCGTCGGAGTTCGAGGCTTTCAGGCGGGTCTGCAACTGGAAATTCAGGACGGAACCCGCGGTGACGTGCACCTGACTAATCGCGGGCGGCGCACTCCATGCAGGCAACGAGAACAGGCTTACGGCGAACAGCACAGTGGCGAGGCGTTTCATAGGGCTGGGCTCCCAAATAAAATGCCAACGCGTTACTTAATATCGCAGCGTTGGCACCCCGTCAAGTTTTCGTGCAAGGACGATTTCCTAAATCTTGCCTGTTCGCGCGGCCAGCATTTCAACGGCATGCGCGGCCCGTTGAATCAGTGCGGCGTACGGTTGCGCCCCAGCGTGAAAACGATTCCCGTCGAGATCCACAAATTATTCTGGTGTGTCTGCAAAAAAGACGTGCGGTAATAATCCGCGTCAAACACCCGCACCGACCAGTGACGCGAGATGTGCCAGTCCACACCGCCGCCCGCTTTGAACGAGAATCCTGTCTCCGAATATCTCGCGCCGCCCGGACCGTTGATGTTCAGATCCAGGCGCGAGCCGCCGGCGAGAAATTCGCCAAACGTGGTGAACGTGGTCGAATGAAGCGGGTGATAAAAAATGCGCGGCCCGAAGTGATTGCTGTAAATATTCGTGCTCGCGCCCGTCAGGGAACCGTATTGCCCGCTGGCGTCCGCCTGCAGTTGGAGCCAAGGCAGGATGTTGACGCCCACGCTGCCGAAAAATCCATTCATGTTCGGATAGCCGCCACCACCGTCGTTGAACTGCGTATGCGCGAACCCGCCCGCCAATTCCACGGTCATGCCTTGATTCAAACCCTTCACTGGCTGTTGAGCGTTTGCCGAAATCGTCATCAGCAGGAAGGCGGTACATAATACGAACCGTTTCATCGTCAGCCTTTCGCGGTTCAGCGGACTGGTACATGAACCAGCAGATGAAATTGTCAGCCGCGCGGTTGTCCCGCCGCGCTTTTTTTGCTGCTCTGGGAATCTGACTGCAACGGCCGGGGAGCACTAGAGTGACAACTTTCGCGCCGATTTTCAACCTCGGTCTTGCGTGTGATTTCGATACGCGCACGCCGCCCCCGGCGGGGTTCGCGTTCTGTTTTCGTGTACGCGCAACGCGAACTTGTCGGCATCGTGGTTGGTTTGACTGCGAGCGAAAGGCCGCAGAACTTCACAAATCGAAGCTCTGCGCTACTAGACTATTTCAAGTCGGGCGGTAATGGGTCGCCCCAGATGTAGTGGGCGAACCAGTTCCAGTTTTCCTGGGTTACGGCGCGCAACTCCTTAGGCTTGGTGATGGGATGGCCGAAGCCTTCGTAGAGAACGAGTTTCACGGGGACGCCGCGGTCCTTGAGTCCGCGATAGAGCTCGAAGGAATCGGGGACGGGAACGCGCGCGTCTTTGCTGCCCTGCTGAATCAGCGTGGGCGTGTGAGCGTGGTTGATGTAAGTGATGGGCGAGGTCTTGCGGTAAATCTCCGGGTCGCTCCACGGCGTGGCGTGCAAATACTGGCGCGTGAAGGGCGTGATGTCGGTGTTGACGTAGTAGGTCATCCAGTCGGAAATTCCCGCGCCCACGGAGACGGCGCGGAAGCGGTCGCTGAACGTGGTGATGAAGGCGGAAATGTAGCCGCCCTCGCTCCAGCCCATGGAGCCGACGCGCTGCGCGTCAACGAAGCCTTGGGAGATGAGGTAATCGACGCCGGAAATCACGTCGGCGTAATCACCCACGCCCAGATTGCGGACGTTGAGCGCGCGGAACTTCGCGCCGTAGCCGGCCGAGCCGCGATAGTTCGGTTCGAGAATCACGGCGCCGCGCGCGGCGAAAAGTTCGATGGGATAGTAACGGTCCGGCGAACGCGTGGCGCGGCTGGTACCCGTGGGGCCTCCGTGAATTTCCACCAGCAAAGGATATTTTTTCGACGGATCGAAATTCGCGGGCTTCATCAGGATGCCTTCGATGGGCGTGCCGTCGCCGGATTTCCATTCGATCACTTCGCGAGTGCCAAGCTGGAATTGTGCGTACTGCGCGGACATGTCCGTCAGTTTTTTCGGCGCAAGAGGATCCACGGGCGAAGCAAAGACCTCCACGAAGGCGTTGTCGGCTGCGGCTGTGTACGCCACAGCGTGAAAATCGTGCGTGAAAGAAAAGGAGGATGCTGTGATTTTGTCCGGACTCGTAATGCGCGTAATGCTGGCGCTCTGCGGATCGAGGCGGAAAAGATGATTGTAAGTGCGCTGCTCGGCTTCAAAATAAATTCCTTCCGGCGCCCATTCGAGGAGGCGCGCGTCTTCGTCGAATTTCGAAGTGAGAAGTTTCGGCGCGCCGCCTCCGGCTGCGACCACGTCAATAGCGGAATTCGCGTAGTAATAAAATTCGCCGCCGTTTGCGCTGTTGTATGCGATTTGCGTTCCGTCGGGCGACCACACAGGATTTTCGTTTGGCCCCGGCGTGCCGAGTTTCTTCAGAGATTTGTCTGCGACGTTGAGAAAATAAATGTCGCGAGTACCGCCGTCGGCGAGCGCGGGATCTTTGGTGGCGTCGAATGCGATTCGCGAACCGTCGGGCGACCAGCGAAAACTGTCCACAGTGAAATCGTCGCCGGAGGTGAGGCGCGCCGGCTTTGGCAGCGCGGAGTCTTCCGAAGCGGGAACGTCAAGGAGCCAGAGATGCGCCATGGTGTAATCGCCGTCGACGATTTGGAAGTCGCCATAGTTCTTCTTGCGCGCTTTGTGTTCCGCCGACTCGGGATCGGGTGCGGAAAAGGCGATGCGCTTTCCGTCGGGCGACCATTCGAAATTGCGCACTCCCGTCTCCACATTGGTGATTTGGCGCGCTTCGCCGCCGCTTGGCGAAATTAAATAAAGCTGCGTCATGTCTTTTTTTGCGTCGGGAATTGACGACGCGCGATCGGAAAGAAATGCGAGCCACTTTCCGTCGGGCGACCACTGCGGATCCGTGCTCGATTTTTCCCCTTCCGTGAGCTGATAATTTTCTCCCGAGGCGACCACGCTGATCCAGATTTGGCGAACAAATGCGTTTTGGTCCCAGTCCGTGTGCGTGACGAGATATGCGACGTAGCGGCCGTCGGGGGAAATTTGTGGATCGGAAGCGCTCTTCATTTCGAGCGCCTGCTGGATGGACGGCACGGAAGGAGCCGAGGAATTCGATTGCGCCGCAGCGGCGAACGGCAGAAGAGCGATGGCGAGCAGGAAAAGAGAAATTCGAATGGCGCGAGTTTTCATCGTGACGGCTCCAATCCGCGATGCGAAGGATTTGCGATACTAGCGCGGCGGGGCGAGTATACTACGCAGTTTCGTGCAAGGAGAAATGATGAGACGGCATTGGGCGGTGATTTGCGGTGTCGCGATTTTGGTTTGCGCGATTTGCGTTGCGTCTAGCGCGGATGGAACGAATGCGCGAATGCGCGCGAACGAGGCGAATGAGCGAATGTGCGGCGTGAGCGCAACACAAGGCACACA
>DASYYI010000410.1:0-1544 GCA_035933995.1 Candidatus Acidiferrales bacterium
TATCCCATTCCGAATTTCTTTGCGATGGAGATTGTCGTTTTTCTGTTTGCCATCATTTTCTTTTTGTGGCTGCGGGCGCGCATGTCGGTGGAACGTCCTGGCGCGACGCAACAATGCATGGAATTTTTTCTGTCGAATCCGATGGGTGTGGGCGTGAAGGATTTGCTGGATGATATCGTGGGACACGGTTCGGAGCGGCACGTTGCGCTGATCGGTTCGATTGGGATGTTCATACTGCTTTGCAATCTGGTATCGCTGGTGCCTGGGTTCATGTCCCCTACGGCGGAGAAGACGGTTCCGCTGGGCTTGGCAGTGGTGGTCTTTCTCTATTACAACTATTTTGGACTGAGGCATCACGGTGCGGGCGGATATGGAAAGACGTTGATGGGACCCGTCTGGTGGCTTTCGTGGCTGATCGGTCCGATCGAAGCGTTCAGTCACTTTGCGCGTTTGCTTTCGCTGACTGTCCGGCTTTGGGCCAACATGTTCGTGAGCGAATTGATTTATGTGGCGTTCCTCGGACTTACTGTGGGGCTCTTCGATCTTTTGAGCCATGCCAACCGCGTGGGGTATATATCGGCGGTGGTACCGGTGGGAATTCCGCTGCTGCTGATCGGTCTGCATATTTTCGTGGCTGTTTTGCAGGCGTTTATTTTCACAATCTTGGCGATCGTTTATCTGGGACTTGCGGTGGCGGAAGAACACTAGTCGTTTGCAGAGATCATTCAGAGGGAATCATTTTACGAGGATCACTCGGATTTATTCGGAATCATGCGCTGGCAGTGTGAGCCCGGCTGCTCGGTGTTCGGGAACCACCTCCTGACGGCCAATTCATAAAGAGGAGAAGAAATGACGAGAAAAGCACTGTGGTTTTTGGTGGCGTTGCTGATGGCCATGATCGTCGCGCCTGTAGCGTTGGCGCAAACGGCGGGCACAGCGGCAGCGGGAATTGACTGGGTGGACGTGGCCGCCGCGATTGGCCTTGGTATTGCGGCCGCAGGTTGCGGAATCGGCCAGGGAAAAGCGACAGCCTCGGCTTGCGAAGGAACCGCGCGCAATCCGGGAGCGAGCGGTCCCATCCGCATCGCGTTCATCATCGGCGTGGCGTTGATTGAATCGCTCACGCTGTATGCTCTGGTTATCGTTCTGATTAAGTAGTTCAAACCGATCCGAGAACAACACGGGATTTTCCGGCCCGGGGGTTCGCGCGATGCGAGCCTTCGGGCCTTTTTTTTGTGGATGTACCCATTGCGGCGTGGAGCGATTCGCGTTGCGTTAGCGCAGCGAGCGCGCGGAAGCGATGGCGAGTTCCATCAGGCGGTTGGGCAGAACGCCGAAGTAAATGGTGGCGGCGGCGGTTAGAAGCAAAACGACAAACATTGGCGCGTGCATGGGCGTCGGATCCCACTCTTTGTTCGATTCGTGGAAGTACATCGCAACAACAACCTTCAAATAATAATAAGCGCCGATGACGCTGTTGATGGCGGCTATGACGACGAGCCAGACGAGGCGCTGGTCGAGCGCCGCCTGAAACGCGTAGAACT
>DASYYI010000411.1:0-1768 GCA_035933995.1 Candidatus Acidiferrales bacterium
GGGTGCAGGACAAAATAGTTACCGGGAGGGCTATTCTCAGGCGGCTTTTGGCAAGGGTTTGCGATATTGTTCCCAAAACAGGCCGAAGTGGCGGTTCTCCAGGAGACAGCGAATGTCTAGGACATTCTGTGCGCCGGTGACTCCCCAGAACATCCCCGACTGCTTAAGTCTCAGGCCGATGACGGTTTTGCAGCCAGCTTCGATAACTCCGGAGCCGATGAAAAGGCCGCGAGCCTGATACTCGGCGTAACGCATCTTGCCAGTGTTGCTGTCGAAGTAATCGATCTGTTTGAGGGCGGCCACCCGCCGCTTTCCTCGGCCAGGGAGGCCTTGGCGCGCCTGCCGTAGAACAGTTTCCAAACCATCGGGCTCCTCCTTGAGCATCTTGGCCCAATCTTCGCTTTTCTTTTTGGATTGATCAGTTTTTTGTCCGAAGAGCGCTTCGGCCAGCCACTCCAAATGCTCGACCGCATGAAAGAAATCCAGGATGAAGATAGCCCTGGGGAAATTTACGCGGGCCAACTCCCACACCCACGCGGCACCGTCGCCCAGAAATACGACCAACTTGGCCAGTGCCAATCCTCGGTTAATGGCCAAGGCGCGCAGCAGAGTTCCAAACTCGGCCGCCGGCTCCAAGGTGGCGACATAGGAGGTGCAGTTGGGGTCACGGATGGGTTTACCCTCCTCATCTTCCTTGGTCGCAGTGAAGACACAGCCCAGCTTGACTTCGCGCGTTTTGGCTGATTCATCCTCCTGCTTGCCTTTGCGCCCCTCGGTTTCTTCGGGTCGTACCGGAATGCCCGTTCCGTCGCCCTCGACATAGAACACCTGGTCAGGCGGCACCGGAGTGCTCTGGACGCTTGGCCGTGGCCATTGAGCCATTTGCGGCCCCAGTCGGTTGACCATTCGCTGAATGCGCCGACCCTTTACTGCCAAGCCGCTGTACTCGTTCAGGCTGGCTGCTGCCGCCTCATAGTGCTCCAGGGCGCCCGCACGGCACATCAGGCGTGCCAGAGCCGGTGTGCAGCCCTCAACAATCCCCAAGGCTTCGTCCAACGGAGCCCGGCCACCTCCCCGGCCGTCGGTGTAGTATTTCCGGCGCGAAACCACGGGGCCAAATAAAGTATCCACCTGGTTGGGTCGGTCGGCATAACACTTCTCTCCAGGACGTGTCTGGTCCTCCTTGAGCCGCCAGTTGGCATCGTTGAGCAGGTCTTCCAAGGCACGCCGACCGTCACGCAGAAGAGCATCCCGAATCCCCAACTCGACCCACTGGCCTGGCAGGGTCCCCTCAACAGCCAAACGCGCCTTGGCTAAAGCGACGAAGGCTTGGAGTTCGGAGGCGGTTTCCTGCCGGACCGACGCCTGGAGTTTTTTTTTGCTTCGGTGGCCGTCTGGGTCTGTCGGGTATGTTCCACGGTCAAGGCGATACATTCCTGAGCCAACTGTTCAAAGTGCTGACGGCCCTCCACCGCTTTGCGCAACTGCTCGGCGCGCGGGCCGGCGACCCGTTCGGAATGGTTCTTGCCCTCCTGCCAGACCTGATACTTGTAATAGGGTCCCAGAGGATGCTGGGCATCAGCTCCGGTCCGATACTCGGCTTTAAGGGAGCCATACTCCATATGGTCGATCTCGGCCATTTTTTGGAAGATGACTTGGCGCTGCTCGATGAATTTGCTCACGCTGCTAAATATTGTCTAGTGACTAGACATCTTCAAGCAAAAAAACAACCGAAACTTAGGGGGAATAACTATTTTGTCCTGCACCC
>DASYYI010000441.1:0-8489 GCA_035933995.1 Candidatus Acidiferrales bacterium
CCCACACGGAATAAAGATGTCGAAGACGCGCGGAAACGTAATCGATCCGCTGGAAATTATCGAGAAGTACGGAACCGACGCGCTGCGATTCGCGTTGATCGTGGCCGCAGCCCCTGGAACGGACATTGCACTGAGCGAAGAGCGCATTTTGAGCTATCGCGCGTTTGCGAATAAGATTTGGAACGCGGCACGATTTTTATTCTTCAATCTGGAGAAGATTGAGGCGGCGGGCGTGGCGCTCGAAGAGTTGGCGGCTCCGGATGTTCGCGCAAAAGCGCCGCATGCGACGCGCGATGCGCTGCCGCACCAGTGGATTTTCTCGCGGCTCGCTGTGGTGACCGAACAGATGAGCGACGCGCTGGAGAATTTCCGCTTTCATGAAGCGGCGCACGTCATCTACCACTTTTTTTGGGGCGATTTCTGCGATTGGTATATCGAATGGCTGAAGCCGCAGCTTGCATCAGAAAATCGCGAGGATGCGATTGCCACGTGGCGGAATTTGTTTGCGGCGTTTGAGTATGCGCTGCGTCTGCTGCATCCATTTATGCCATTTATCACCGAAGAACTGTGGCACCGGCTGCCGCAAAAAGCCGATGCAAAATCCATTTCGTTGCAAAGCTTCCCGCAGTTTCAGGCGGCCTGGGCGAATCCAGAAGCGGAGCGGAGCGTCGCGTTGGTGCAGGAGATTGTTGTCGCGGCACGAAATATACGCGCGGAAATAAAACTCGACACAAGGAAGAAAGTCGCGGCGGATTTCGCGTCGGAGGATTATGAAGTGCGCAATCGCGCTGCGGAGAATCTCGATGTGATTCTCCGGCTGGGAAGTCTTTCGGCGCTGCACATTCAACCAGGAAAGCTCAAAAGCGGCGAGGGGGCGGTACGCTCCACATCGCAATTCGACTTGCGAATCCAGTTTGAAGGCGAGCCAGTCGACGCCAAAGCGGAAACGGCAAAACTGAAAAAGGAAAAAGAGCGACTCGAAAAGGATGTCGCGTCAAAAAGACAGCGGCTGGCGGACGATACGTTCCGCAGCCGCGCGCCCGCGGAGATCGTTCGCGGCCTGGAGGCGACGCTAGCCGAGCGGCAGATCGAGTACCAGAAAATTGTGGAGCGGCTGGCGCAATTGGAATAATACGGCGCATTTTTTCTGACGTTCCGTGAACAGCAGATCCCTCGCCGCATGGCGGCTCCCTTCGCGCCTCAGGGCAGGCGGGATGACAATGCGACATTATGGTGCGAGCGAAACTCCAAAGAAGAACGGACCGTTCAAACTTGCCGGGGCGCACAGACAAGCGCATTGATGCATTGCTGTCTCTGCTTTCCGAAAACACGACGATCGTAATCAGCGGGGCGCAAATCGCGAAGGAAATTGGCGTCCGGCGGCAAACTGTGTGGCGCTGGATTGAAACGCTGCGCGCAGCGGGCGTGAAAGTGAAGGGACATCCGAGGACGGGCTACCACATCGAGCGAGCGGCGGACGTCCTGGCGCCGAAATTGCTTGCGCGAGGACTGCGCGGAACTCCTTTCGCGAAACATATTTTTCACTTCTTCAAAGTGGATTCTACCAACACGGTGGCGATGCGCCTAGGAGATGAGGGAGAACCGCATGGAACGGTAGTCGTCGCGGAGGAACAAACATCCGGGCGCGGGCGCGCGGGACATTCGTGGCATTCGGAAAAAGCGGCGGGGATTTACGTGAGTGTCCTGCTGCGTCCGCAGATTTCTCCGATGCTCGCGCCAGCACTGACTTTGGTGGGTGGACTGGCGGCGCACGCTGCTATCGCCGAAGGCAGCGGCCTGCTGCCAGACATTCGCTGGCCGAACGACGTGCTGCTGAAAGGTAAAAAGGTCTGCGGCATTCTGACGGAGATGCAAGCCGAGCCGGATCGGATGCATTTTGCCGTGATTGGGATTGGCATCAACGTGAATCAGCCGAAAATGCCGAGCGAGCTTGCAAGCATCGCGACGTCAATGCGAATGGAGACGGGACGCGTTCATTCGCGACTTGACCTGCTTGTGCGGTTGCTGCGACACCTCGACCGCTACTACAATCAATTCATCACCGAAGGGGCCGCACCGATTTTGCAGAGATTCGCGGAAGTGTCGAGCTACTTCGAGGGCAAGCGCGTGCGCATCTCGACGAGCACGGACAATTTCGTGGGAACAACGGCGGGGTTGGAACCGATGGGCATTTTGCGCGTGAAACGCGACGACGGAAAAATCGAAAGCGTGATTTCCGGCACGGTGGCAGAGGCGGAATGATGTTGCTGGCAATGGACGTGGGAAATACGAACACCGTGCTCGGCGTGTTTCGCGGCACCGAGCTGCTGGCAAACTGGCGCCTGACAACGGCGCGCGATCAAACGATTGATGAATACGGAATCCTGACGCGAGAACTGTTCACTCTGGCGGGGCTGGCAGCGACAGAAATCAAGGGCGTGATGATTGCGTCCGTGGTGCCGTCGCTGAACGCGACTCTCGCGGAAATGGCGGAGCGATATTTCGGTTTGAAGGCGCTCTTCGTCGAACCAGGGATCAAGACAGGCATGCCGGTGCATTACGACAATCCTCAGGAAGTGGGCGCGGACCGTATTGCGAATGGCGTGGCGGCGTTCGCGAAATATGGCGGGCCGTGCGTGGTGGTGGATTTCGGCACGGCGATCAATTTCGACGTGGTGTCGAAACGCGGGGAATATCTTGGAGGCGTGCTCGCGCCTGGCGTAGGCATTTCCGCGGATGCGCTTTTTGCGCGCGCCGCCCGGCTCTTTCGAGTGGAGATTCGCGACCCTGGAAAGATCATCGGCACGAATACCGCGGCGTCGATGCAGTCCGGATTGTTCTACGGTTTCACGGATCTGGTTGACGGCATTCTGGAAAGGTTGAAAAAGGAATTGGGAGCGGAAACGCGCGTGATAGCCACAGGCGGTCAGGCAGCGCTGATTGGCGCGGGCTCGCGGCATATTCAAGATGTCGACGAGCACTTGACCCTGGAAGGATTGCGGATTCTCTGGGAGCGCAACGCGATTACGGAAACAGCGAGTCCCCGCGCTGCAGCGGAGCGCCGCGAAGGCGGCCGCAAGCCAACACCTTCGGCGCGAAAGCCGGCGCGTTAGTTGCGTTGCGGCGATGGCGGAATTCAACTACTTCAATTATTTCACCGAAATCGAAGAACACTTTTGGCGCAAGCGGGGGGCGCATCTATTAGTGTCGCCGCTGGATTGGGCGATTTTGGAAACGTGGCAAAAAGCGGGAATTCCGTTGGGAGCGGTGCTGAAAGGAATTGACCGGGCGTTTGAAAGCTACGGGCGCTCGCGGCGTGGCACGGCCGGGCGTCCGCTGAAAAGTTTGGCGTATTGCGTGGACGCGGTGCTGGACGCGGCCGCGGAGGTACGGGAAGCCGAAGTAGGAAAAGGCCCGGAAGGACACGCGAGAGCCGCCGCAGCAGAACCATTTTCGCGGGAGGAATTGGCGCGCTATCTGGACGACAGTATTCGCAAGCTGCACCTGGCGGCAGAGCAATTTGCAGGCGCGTCGCCGGAGCTCGTGAAGCGGTTTATGGAAATCGCGCGCGGAGTGGAAGAAGCGAAGATGACGCTGGACGCTCCCGCGCATCTCGATCTGGAAGAACTCGAACGCAGGTTAACCGTGCTTGAAGATAAGCTCTCAGCCACGCTCACTTCCGCCGCCGACGCGGATACGATGCTCACTGTGAGGCGCGAGATGGATAGCGCGCTCGCACCGTACCGGCGGAAAATGTCGGCGGAGCAGCTCGCGCTTGTGGAAAGACAATATGTTCAGAAGCGATTGTTTGAAGTTTACCGAGTATCGAGATTGAGCCTCTATTACTTGAAATAATCCGCGAGCGACACCAGCCCGGGATTCCACAAACTATGCGCGTAAAAATCGAAAAGCTTGTTTACGGAGGCGAGGGACTCGCGCACGCGAACGGCGAGGCCGTGTTTGTGCCGTTTGTGTTGCCCGGCGAAGAAGTGGAGATCGAGGCGGAAGAGCGGAAGAAAAAGTTCGTCCGCGGACGATTGACGCGAGTGGTAAAGGCTTCACCGGAGCGCGTGGACGCGCAATGCCCGCACTTCGGCATTTGCGGCGGTTGCGACTATCAGCACATTTCGTACGAGGCGCAGCTTCGGTACAAAGAGCAAATCCTTCGCGAGACTTTGCGACGTCTTGGCAGGATTGACTGGACAGGCGCGATAACGGTGCACGCGTCGCCGCCGTGGCAGTATCGCAACCGCGCACAGTGGAAAGTTCGGCCGCTTGCTGGAGACCGCGCGAGCACGTCCCTTAGCAGGCCCCCCGGCATCGGATATTTTCGCGCTGGATCTTCGACGCTGTGCCCCGTGGAAGTTTGTCCGATCCTTTCGCCGAAACTGTTCGCGACGTTTGAAGCGCTGCGCATCGCTTTGCGCGAAGGGAAATTGCCGGAAACATTACGGGAAGTGGAAGCGTTCGTTGACGCTGAGGATCACGGCGTCCTGCTGAATATTTCATGCACTTCGCTTCCGCGCGCGGCGGAATCAATCGCACAAATGCTGAGCGAAAGAATCGAGGATGTGAAAAGCATTCTCATACAAGATGCGCGCGGCGAGCGAATGTCGCTGCACGGCCCTGGATTTCTGCAATACAAGGTGGCGCAGAATAGTTTTCGAGTGGGGCACATGTCTTTTTTTCAGGTGAACCGATTTTTGGTGGAGGAAATGGCGAGCGTTGTCGCGGCGGCGGGAACCGGTGAAGTTGCTCTGGATTTGTACGCGGGCGTGGGGTTGTTCGCGATCTCACTGGCGAAAAGCTTCACGCGCGTGGAAGCAGTCGAGGCGAACCCCGCGTCCGCGCGCGATCTGGAGACGAACGCGGGATTGAGCGGGAAGACGATTGCGGCGCGAAATGATTCAACGGAGGCGTTTCTTGCGGCTTGGAAACGGAAGCGCGGCGTGGCGACACCCGATGCGGTGATTGCGGACCCGCCGCGCGCGGGAATCGAGCCGGAGGCTCTGGACAAACTGATTGAGATCGCGCCACAGCGAATCGTCTACGTATCATGCGATCCCTCGACGCTGGCGCGCGATCTGGCAAAACTGTCTGCGAAGGCGTATGCTCTTCGGGAACTTTACCTATTTGATATGTTTCCACAAACCTATCATATCGAGGCGATCGCGCGGCTAGAGCGAGTCCGGTGAAACTGCCGGCACTGTGGCTTGGACTCGCGTTCGCTTCCGGTATCGCCGCTGCCAAATTCCCCAGTACACATCCGACGCTTTGGATTGCGACCGCAACGCTTGCGATTCTTGTTGGCCTGCTTCTCGTTTTGCTGTGGAAGAAAATTGCGGCGGCGGGGATTTGCGCGGTGGCGGCATGGTTTGCGTTGGGCACACTGGCCATGCGATTGGAGCAGCGCAATGTTGCACTCGACGATGTGGCCGGCCTTGTCGAATCGGGAAAAATCGATACAAGCCAGGCTCTACGTTGGCGTGGAATACTGCGCGAAGATCCAGAGCGTTTGCCGTGGGGCGTCCGCTACACAATCGATTTGACGAGCGTGGAAGCTGACGGGCAAACCATTGTGGTTCGCGGCGGTCTGCGGCTCAATTATTATTTCGGCCGCAACGGGGACGTACTTCCCCACTTGCGCGCCGGGGATCGCGCTGAAGCTCTTTGCCGCGCGCGAGTTCCGCGAAACTATCAGGACCCGGGCGCGTTCGATGAACGCGGATTTCTGAAGCGGCAAAATATCGAACTGCTGGGCACTCTGCGCAGCACGGAACTGATCGAAACCGACGGCCCGGCAAACGTTTCCATCGCGCGGCGCTTCGCACGGGCCCGCGGAGATTTGCTGTCAAGGTTGGATCATCTCTATTCCGGCCAACCGGAGCGCATTGCGGTGCTGCGTGCCATGTTGCTTGGCGACCGCAATTTTGTGAACTCCGAACTCGCCGAGAGCTTCCAGAAGACGGCGGCATTTCACGTGCTCGTTGTCGCGGGATTGCACGTTGGCGCGCTGGCGGTTTTTGTGTTCTGGCTGTGCCGCTTGCTGCGTTTGCCACTGAGCGCAACGACGGTGGTAACGCTGGTTGTGCTCGCGGGATATTTGGGCGTGGTGCAGGAGCGTCCGCCAATTTTGCGCGCGGCGCTGATGACCGCGATTTTCTTGTTTGCGCGATTATTGTTCCGGCGCGTCGCTCTGGTGAACACGGTGGCGCTCGCTGCGCTGATCCTGCTGATCGCGCGACCTGATGAACTTTTCGACGCCAGCTATCAACTTTCGTTCCTCGCGGCAGGAGTAATTGCGGGGCTGGCTGTGCCGTGGATCGACCGCACGAGCAGCCCCGTGCGTAGGGCTCTTGACCATATCGGCGACGTGACTCGCGACCGGCTGCATTCGCCGTGCGCCACGCAGTTTCGCCTGGATCTTCGCGCAGTGGCGAACGGGCTTGCGCTGAGGCTTCCGAAACGCTTGTCGGCTTTGGCAGAACCGCTATTTACGGCGCCTGTGCGGCTGGGGCTGCGGCTGTGGGACGTTGTGTTGCTGTCGTTCTGCATTCAACTTGGCATGATGCCTTTGTTGGCGCTTTATTTTCATCGCGTCAGTTTATCGGGCCCCGCCAGCAACGTGCTTGCCGTGTTGCTTACCACGCTGATTGTGCCTCTCGGGTTCTTGTCTTTAGTGGCCACATACGTTTGGAGTGCATTGGCTGCGGCAATCGCGAAGGTGACGGGACTGCTTGTAGGAGGCTTGCTATCGAGCGTGGGTTGGTTCAGCCGCCTGCCGCGAATGTCTTGGCGAATTCCGGAACCACCTCAATGGTTCTTGGCTGTCTTTATGGCGATTCTGATTTGTCTGGCGGCGCTCGCGTGGCTGGCAGCGCAGCAGTTGGAGAGAAATCGCACTACTACCGGGGCCATACGAAAGCGTCGCACTCTTGAATGGCTGACTCTGGCTGCGCTATTGGCCTCAGCGGTTGTCGTCGGGACGCATCCTTTCAAGCCCGGGCTTGCGCGCGGAAAACTCGAAGCGACGGTCCTCGACGTGGGTCAGGGCGATTCGATTTTTCTGTCCTTCCCTGACGGACGAACGATGCTGATCGATGGCGGCGGCGCGGCTGGCGCGGAACGCGTGGGCGGCTATCAATCCGGAATCGATGTGGGAGAGCAGGTGGTGTCGCCTTATCTGTGGACGCGAGGAGTCAAGAAATTGGATGTGGTCTTGCTCAGCCACGCGCATCACGATCACATTGATGGGCTGCGAGCGGTTCTAAATAATTTTCGCGTTGGTCAACTGTGGGTTGGCCGCGATGAGGACGCGTCGGCCTATCGCGCATTGCTCGCTCAAGCCGCAGCGCGTCACGTGAAGATTGTTCACCGGGAGCAGGGAGAAGCTTTCAACTGGGATGGAGTCGAAGGACAAATCCTGTGGCCGGCCGACCCGACGGAAGCGCCCGCGGCGGCGAACAATGACTCCGTCGTGTTGCGGCTAGAGGACGGAAAAATTCGATTTTTATTGCCGGGCGATATCGAGAAGCAGGTCGAAAGCACGCTTACGCGGGAACACGACCCACTGGGGGCGGATTTTTTGAAGGTTCCTCATCACGGAAGCAAGACATCGTCGACCGAACCCTTTCTCGATGCCGTGGCTCCGCGAATTGCCGTGATTTCCGTGGGCGAGGGCAATTCATACGGCCTTCCGAACGCGGAGACGGTCGAGAGGTATCACGCCAAAAACATCAAACTACTGCAAACGGACCAGGCGGGAGCGGTTACAGCGTCAACGGACGGTCGCACATTAACTGTGCGGACGTTTGTCTCGGCTTACGTGCGCTAGGGATCTGGAAATACCAGCAGTACGGCGGAGATTTACGACTGGGAATCTTCCGGGGTCTCGAGCTCGATTCCTTCGTTGCTCTTCAGGTATTCCGCGATAATCTTTCGCGCTTTGTCGGCCTGCGATTCCAGCACGATTACGTCGGAGCTGTGAAAATCATCACCCGCTTCGGCCATGGGGAACGGATCCGTAGTGGACGAACCGGGAGATGCAATTCCAGCGCTTTCCAGCAGGCCGCGAATCACCATTGCCTCGGTGTTCGAGCCAGCCGAGTGAACCACCACCGTCTTCTCCCGACTATGATCAGGCGTCAAAGAAACTCTCCTTCAGACGCAGCCCAATCCTCTTGGGCGACACACTTGCCTCATACTAGTCCAAGAAGTGTTGCCGGGCCAGCTATCATTGCAATATTTAGTAAAACTGGTCAACACCGAGACTGGAAAAGCCCCATGCTCACAAGACGAGCATGGGGCACCCGAAAGGACCAAGTCCTAGCTCGGGGCCGCGCGCCGTTGGAAGGGACAGGACCGAAAAGCAAAGCGGCGTCGAGCCGCCGCACTCCAAAAAAACACGGGGCGCACAGGCCGAAAGCCCGTGGCCACCGGGCGCGCTTGATTTCGCGCGTGTGCGCGCATACAATGGGTCTTCACTGATG
>DASYYI010000454.1:0-3721 GCA_035933995.1 Candidatus Acidiferrales bacterium
TGTTCCGCGTCGGGGAAATCGCTGAAGCGGAGGAGCCCTTGTCTCACGCTCGGCTGAGAGGGGGCGGGGAAAGTTCCGATTTTATCCTGAACTGAAAAGGGGTGTTTGGAGTTGGTCGGCCTGTAGTGGTGGGGGATTTTCAAAGAGGGTCAGCTCGGCTATACGAGTTTGATGCAAACAATACTCAAAACCTCACTGACCCCCGTCCAATATGTCGAGCAGGAGCATCATAAGCAAGTCAAGCCGCCGGAAAATTGCCCGAACTGTTTGAGCGCGCACAGTCTGGAGGCGCTGACCTACTACCAGCGGTATGTGAGTTGGCTGGCGAGCGCGTTTCTCATTTGGGTGCGGCGTTTCCTGTGCCGGCGTTGCCGCGTGAGCGTCAGTTGCCTGCCGTCGTTTGCCCAGCCGTATCGGGCGGTTAACACTCGCACCATCGAGGCCGGGTTCAATGCGCAACTCCAGCAGCAAACGGTGCCGCATTGGGACACGATCCTCCGCTCGTATTGGCGGCGCTATGAGAGCCACCTGCCCCAGCTTTTGCAGCAGGTGGGCAACGCCTTTGGGGCGGTGCCGCTTGAGCCCACCGGCGAAGGGTTCTGGCAGCAGTTGCTCGGCCGTTGCGGCAGTTTGGCCGCCGCCACCGAGCAACTGGTGCATCAGTTTCACACCTGTCTGTTCGGAACCTATCGCTGCCACCAGCGGCGGCCGCTTCAGGTTAAATGAGGGCGGCGCGCGCCGGAGCGCGGCGGCGGCCATCCCCCACAGACTGTTGTTATTTAAAGGTGGGGAGGCCGGGCCGAAGCTCCTGCGCGTATGAATCAACCATCCGATTCGGAAGCTTTGGCCCTGGCCCGGCACGCGGCAGTGAGCTGGATCCATGAGGCTTTAAAGCAGAACTTCACGTTGGCCCGGGCTACAGCCTTGGCCAGCCAACGGAGCTGGGGCGGCAAGACGTATTCCGCCTCCACGCTGGAAAGCTGGTATTACGATTGGCGCCACCAAGGCTTTGAAGCCTTGCACCGCCAGGTGCGCAAAGACAAAGGCAGCCGCAAAGCCCTCAGCCCGGAGCAATGCGACGCTATCATCCAGGGGCGCAAAGCCCATCCCCAGCTCAGGGTCAAGGTGCTGGTGCGCCAACTCCTCGAGCAGGGGGTGCTCCAGAAAGGCACCTTCAGTATGCCCTCGGTCTATCGGTTGCTGGCCAGCCACCAGTTGGACGCCCATTCGATGAAACACTTGCCGCCGCCTTCGGGCGGCCCCACCAAGGCCTTCGAATGCGCCCTGGCCAACGAGCTGTGGATGACCGATATGATGTTCGGGCCCACGCTCAAACTGGCCTCGGGCAAAGTCATCCAAACCCGGCTCTTCGGGTTGCTGGACGATTGCTCGCGGCTGGTGCCCCACGCGCAGTATTACGAGAGCGAAAAACTGTACTGGTTTTTGGATTGCTTTCGCCAGGGGCTGGCCCGCCGCGGCTTTCCCGACAAGCTCTACACCGACCAGGGGAAAATCTTTACCAGCTATCATCTGCAAATCGTGTGCGCCAATCTGGGCGTAAGGTTATGCCACGCCAAGCCCTACGCGGCCTGGTCGAAGGGAAAAATGGAACGCTGGTTCAGAACCCTGCAGATGGATTTTGAAGCCCGGTTGGTGATCGATCCGGCGCGCACGCTGGAGGAACTCAACACCCGGTTGTGGCGGTGGATCGAAGCCGAATATCATCAGCGGCCTCACAGCGCGCTGGAGGGCCAAACCCCGGCCGAGCGTTTTGCCCAGCGCGCCCTCAAGCTGCGCACCGCCGATTCGCAGACCGATTGGGAAGCCCTGCTCCTGTCCCGCGTGGAACGCCGGGTACGGTTGGATGCCACCTTCAGTATCGAGGGCCAACTATGGGAAGCCCCGGTGCATCTGCGCGGCCAATTAATCGAGGTGCGTTTTAATCCGTTTGATTGGAAGCGCGTCGAAATCTGGTTCGGTGGCAAATATGTCGCCGCCGCCCGCCGGTGCGACAAGCAGCTCAACTCCAAAACCTACACCGACCAGGATTATGACCGCCCCGACAAATCCTCCTGACCCGGGTGGCGCCGGAGGCTTCGCCGAGGTGAAACTGGACACCGCGCTCAAAACCCTTTGGGGCGCGGCCCAGTTGCCCTTCGGTGCCGCCGTGCCAACGCCTTATGCCTCGGAGAGCTTCCAGCAGACCCGCCGCCGACTCGAACAGTTGGTCGGCGTGCGGGCTTGCGGTCTGCTCCACGGTCCCAATGGCGTCGGCAAAACCCTGCTGGTTCAGCACTTCCTGGCCGCGCTGCCGGACAAACGTTACAAACCCTTGGTGCTGTCCCACTCCTCGGTCACCGGCACCGACCTGTTGCGCTTGCTCTGCACCGAGTTGGGCCAAACGCCGCGGATGCGACGCAGCGACAATATCCTGCTCATCCGGCAAGGCTGGCAGCAGTTGGAACGGCTCTGGCCGGTCGTGGTATTGGATGAGGCGCAAGACCTCAGTGCCACGGCCCTGGAGGAAGTACGCTTGCTGACCTGCGACCGGCGCGATACGCAGCCGCCTTTCAGCCTGCTCTTGGTCGGCGACCAACAACTGCTGCCCCGTTTGCAGATGGGCATCAACGCGCCTTTGTTGGCCCGCCTTTCCTTCTGCCTGCCACTTCAGCCCTGGACCGGACCGGAACTGTGCGGCTACGTCCAGGCGCGTCTGGAGGAAGTCGGCATCCACACCAACCCCTTCGAGGCCGCCGCTCTCCAACTGCTGGTGCAGGCCGGCAACGGCTTGCCGCGCTTGCTTAATCACCTGGCCCAACGCGCCCTTGAGGAAGCTGCGGCGCAGAACTCCCGGACCGTCACCGTCGCTCACGTGCAGCACGCCTTGGAACTGCTGCCCTGGGTCGCCCAATTAGCCTCATGAACTGGCCAACCCCAGGCTCGGTCCCGGCGGCGCTGCAGCAGCTTCACCAGACCTATTGCCAGCTCACCGGTCAAAGCCTCACCTTGGGTTTTGACCGGGAGCGGCTCTGGTTTGAGTTCCACCGCGCCGGCTTTAACCTCTCCGACCTCATCCAGGTCGTTGGCTATCTGCAAAAGGAAATCCGCCACGCCCGGCGCAACGTCGGCGCCCTCAAGCTCTCCAATCTCCTCCAACTGGATCGCTTCGAGGAGGACCTCAACATCAGCCGCGTTCGGCTCACGGCCTCGCCACCCCCGAAAAGCCCGGCCACCCTGCGGCCATCGACTTGCTCGCCGGCCGAACAGGAGCGTGGCCGAAAACGCGCACTGGAGCAACTGCGCCGACTCAAAGAAACCCTCCGCTAAGTATGCCTATGCCACTAGATCTTTCCATCCTTGAAAAACTCGAAATCGCTCACCGCCTCGTCGCCGAAGCGCTGGGCCGAGCCCCTCAACTTCACGACTGTCGCCTGGACCAAGCTTTGCTGGTCCTGGAGTTATCCATCAAACGCGCCCACCGCTCGCCGCAAATGCGTCTGCGCCTGCCGCCAGATTGCCGCCACGAGCAGTTCCTGTTCTGAGTCGATCCCCTTGCCCTGGCGAACACAAGCCCATCGCACCCCAGGGGCAGGCGACCCCGCCGTCTGTTTCTCGTGAGCCCCGCCCGAGAGACTGCCTCCTCGACTATCGTGAACGCGTCCACCCCAAAACACCTCGATTATCACGATGATCTTCTCCCAGATTATCGTGAACCGGAACA
>DASYYI010000465.1:0-61863 GCA_035933995.1 Candidatus Acidiferrales bacterium
AAGAGGCCACTCGGTTCGATTCCGGCCGGGAGTGGCGACCATCCGATGATTTGCGGTAGACAAAGGGCGGCAGAGGGAAGGAGGCCGACCGCGAGGCCGATCATAAACCCATCAAGACTCTCTTCTCCGGCGCCAGCCAGGAATGCCCCGGAGAGGATCAGCAGCTGCGCGAATGGCAGCAAGCCATCATGGGGACTGATCCGCCACATCGAAGCGGCGGCACAGGCGAGTAATCCAGCGAGGAGATAGATCGCCCTCGGCTCTACTGCCCTCGGATCAAGTCTTGATGCGAGCGGCAGGCCGAGGGCGATCAGCCACCAGCGGAGGGTGACCGGCGGCGATGCAACTCCTGGAAGATACGCGACAGCAACCAGCGCCGCGAGGACACTCACCCGACGACGGGGCCAGTCGCTCCAGATGCTCCGGTCGAGGGGAATGGGCCGCTCGCTCCCGAGGCGCCCGAGGCTTCCGCCTGCACGGAGAACCTCACCGTCGCCACGTCGATCCCGGCCGCCATCAACGCTTGCTCCATCGCCGCGATGAACGGGGACAGATCAGCCACCGGCATGGATGCGCTCAGAAATCCCGTCACCTGATAATTGACCGCCATAAACTGCCTCCGAAAAATCCCGAATCAGCCGCCCGCATTAGCCGAGCAGCGGTAGTTGAAGAGATGCCCGGATACGCTCGACGCCGGGGTCACAACGAGCCCACCGACCGCGATCGAGTATGAGAGTGCGTCCGCTTCTACCTGCCACGTCACCGTACAATTCGGCTTGTTCGTGTAGGCGGTCGCGAAATTGACGTGACACGTCGCCGCCGAGGTTCCCGTCGTAACCGTGCCCTGCCCGTCCGTGCCGGTGATCGTCGGCGATCCCGTGCCGCAGGACGCGAGCGACGGCGCCGCCGGTGCGCTTGGCGCCAGCGTGCGAACCGGGGCATGCCCCTGAACGATGTCAGACGGGAAGAAATAGACCTGGGTCGACGATTTCGGGCCGAGCATCCCGAGTTCGTTGCCGGTCAAGGTGGTGATGATCGGATAGGGGACATAGGCCAGAGCCGCCACGGCAATACCGGCGAAGATGACGGCGAGACCGAGGATCGTCCCGAGTTTCGAGGGCATGGTGCGCGATTCCCTTGATTGCGCCTCAGACGCTCATACCATAACCGCGGGCGGCGTTCTGCATGATTTCTTCAAAAATCGGGCGCAGAACATCGTCCCGATCTTCGACCGTCTCATCGGCGAACAACAGGAGCGGAATGCGCATGAAGTCAACACCCGCAATGGTGGCCATCATCCGGGCGCGGGGATCATGCGGCACCCGCGACACGATGATGCGGCGTCGATTTTTGTTATGCGGACCTAAACTGAGAAATTCAGCAGCATACTCGCGCTCATAGGCCGTCTCTCGAATACGAAAGCTGCGGTCTGGATGATCGGAAAAGAATGCCGCATCCGGATCAACCTCTCCGCCCGGCGTCTGTCTTCCCTTCATCATAGAGGTCCTCCTGATATATAATCCGAGATCCCCGTTTTCTTCGCCCAATGACGACACCATCCTTCGGGCGAAATCTTGCCGTCAACGAGAGTGCATTCGGAAGGCTTGCGGAACATCGAGCAGTCGGCGCAACAGCGCTCACCCGGCGCCCGATCGGTGTATTTCGCCGTCTTCTTGGTCATTTGTCCTTCTCGAAGATTATCGCGATCGAAAGCGCCAGCGCCAGCGCCAGAAAAAATCCGGCCAACGCGATACCGAGACCGACGCTCACAGCGTGATCCTCCGCAGCGTGGCGATGCTGACAGCAACAGGGCCGCGATAATCGCGCGGCGGCTTACCGAAACGTGGCACAATCGGGTTTGAGAACCCAGCTTGCCAGCCATCCGGCAGCGGGAACCACATCCCGTCCGGGACATTGGTGAGCACGAAATCGCACTTATAGACGCCGACGAGTCCGCGGATAATCCTGTCGGCCTCGGCGCTCACTGCATCCACCTCAGCCTCAGCGATACGCAATTCGGCGATCTCAAGCTGCGCGTCTTTCGTATCCGGAAACGACATTTTCGGTTGGTCCGAAATCATCAATCTGTCCCTCCCGTAACAGGGCTACCCTGTTGCAGAACTGCCGGATCATACTGTTGTCGTGCGACGCCATCACGAGGATGCTGGCACGGGCCATCAACTCCTCGACCCGCCTCGCCGCCTTCGGCATGAACTCGGCATCTCCGGCCCCGATCACCTCGTCGATCAAAAGGATGTCAGGATTGCGTGAGGTGGCGATGGCAAACGACAGCCGCGCCAGCATGCCAGCCGAGTAGGTTCTAACCGGCATTCCCAGATAGTTGCCGAGCCCGGTGAAGTCGGCGATGTCTGGGGTCGCGTCTCTGATCTCTCTCGACGACATACCCATCAGCAGGCAGGCGTTACGGATGTTGGCGTGCCCCGACTCTTCGTTATCGAAGCCGAGGCCAAGAGACAGCATCGTCGACACGGCGCCCTCGACAGAGGCGCTCCCGGAGGAAGGCCAGTACACCCCCGCCATAACGCGCAAGAGGGTCGACTTGCCGGCGCCGTTGTTCCCGATCAACCCGAGTCGATCTCCGGGCCACAAGGCCACCGACACGTTGCTGAGGGCGCGCACCGACAGACGGTTGCGCCGTCTGGCGTCGCGGCTGACGATGCCGCCGATCCCGGTCCCGAGGACGAGTTTCCGCAGGCTGCGGTCGGCGTCGTAGATCGGGAAATCGACGCACACCCGATCGAGGATGATGGAGCCCATCAGAGCCAGTACGGGATGCGTTTATAGACGAGAGACAGCAGCGTCCCGGCTACGGCAAATCCGGCGACCGCCATGAGGATCAACGGCACATAGACGCCGATCTCCGGCGCTCGGCCGAGAAGGGGAGCGCGTATCACTTCGACCAAGAGGTACGCCGGATTGATCGTGACGAAGACCGTCTCGGCCAGCCGATTGCCAGCAAGATGGGCTGGCGACCAGAATATCGGCGTCACGAAAAACAACACCTGCGTCGCGTTGACTACAAGCTGGATCACGTCCCGGAAGCGGGCACAAACTACAGCGAGGAGAGCGCCGATCCACAGGTAGTTTGCGGTCGCCAAGAGGATGCCCAGAGGCAGCATGGCGAGCGGCCATCCCGGAATGATCCCGAAAACGAGACACGCCGGGACGAATACCGCGAGAGAGTGAGCGGCAACCATCAGGTTTCTGGCAATCATGCGGAACAGGAACACGGAATACTGAACACGTATCATTTTCAGGGTCGCCGATTCATTGATCAGGACCGAACAGCTTTCATTGACGATGGCCGAGAACATCAGCCAAGACACATAACCGGCGCAGAAGAACGGAATGTATGTCCGAAGGTTTTCGTGCCAGATCAGCGAGTAGACGAAGCCGATCGACGCCACCATCAGTGCAGCATTGAGGACCGCCCAGAATGGCCCGAGAATGGTACGGCGATACCTGTTGCGAATATCCTTCCAGGCGAGCGCCCACCAGAGATCGGCGCGTCCGATACCCTCGCAGAAATCGGCAACCGCGAGATTATCCATAACGGTGCGGTTTGGCCGGCCTGATGAAGCTACGGATCGCCGAGCCGACAGACGGAGATTTGCGGATGGCCTCGAACTCCTCCTCCGACACGTTGGCGTAGACGCTCGTCTTGTCGTTCGTCCGCCAACGGATCAGCATCTCGTTGGTCTCGGGATCATGCGCCATCTCGCGCACCGTATCCGAGTACGGGCTATGCCACGTCAGAGCCACGACCACCCCAATCTGTTGTGAACATGGCGAACGCCTGCCGGAGTGCCTCTTCCCGCGTTTTGCCGAACGAAGAGCAACTCAACCCCGGTCGAGCAATCCTCGCAAGATACCCGTGACCAAACCGAGTCGCGCGCCATTCACCACCTATCTCTTTGATCTTCTCGGCCAGTTCGCGGACGGCCTTGTTCACCGCCGCGTCGCTCCCTCGACTGCCTGTCGGATACGCTCCGTCGACCACCCCTTCCAGATGCGCAGGCCGAGTTCCTTCGCCCTGTCGACCAACTCCTGTCGCTCCAGAGCCTCCTTGTCGAGAACTGGCGGCGCTACCGGCATAGCTGCGCTGTAATCGGGCGGAGGTTTCTCGACTGGCGGGGGCGGGTTATCTGGGTCAACCAGACCCGCCCTCCGGAGGCGCTCGGACTCGCTCACCGGGGCCACAGACCTCGGCGGCTCGACCGGGAGAAGCGGCGTCGGCGCCCGCATCCCGGCAATCAGCTTCTTCGTGCCCTCTTTCCCGAGGAGCGGGTTGTCGATCCACTCGGCAACGCCGAGCATCACCAACTCACGGTAGGACCACGGGTGCCTGTTCACATCCGGATCGACGCCCGCGATGTCGCGCGACGGCATGATCTTGTTGCCGCCGGGCATGTTGATGAACTCGTCGATGCGGCTGACGATCCGCATGTCGTCCCGGCCGCTCGCCCAGCGGGTCATCGCCACCCGCTGCCAGCCGAGTTCGGCCGCCTCTTTCTCGGCCGCCCTCAGATTTGTCGTCAGGAAATAGCAGATCATTCAAACCCCTCGGTCAGGCGCCATACTGTATGGCGCATCACTCGTCACCGCGCGCCTCGGCGAGGGCGCGGAACGCCTCACAACCAACGCAGCCACAATCTAGGTTGTGCCCTCTCTCCGTCGGATAAAACCAACCATACTCCCGGAGCAGAGAGGCATAGAGTTTCGGTGCTGCCTTGATCAGCCGCGCATTAGCGACGCTCTCGGCGTCCTTCTCCTGATCGCCGAGCGTATCGCAGATATGCTGCGAGTTCTCGTAGCTCTCGCCAACATAGACGACGGTGCCGAAGATGCCGCCCCGCTTCCACTCGCCGGGCGTCCAAGATGTGCCGGCCATCCTCTTACTCCAACAAGGTTGCGGCGCTCGACATGCTGCGGGCGCAATCGGTGTCGGGGCGCGAGAGCCGCATCCCCCGGCATGGCGCGAACCTGATCTCGTCTCGGGCAAACGGCCTCTTCTCTGCCATCCACTCGGGCCACTCGCCGGCCTTGCCCAGCGGCGCCTCCTTGTCAGATTTCAGGCATTTCTTGATGCCGCAGGTCTGCCGCGACTCGAACACGATCCTCGACTCGCCATACATCCTGCGCAAGGTATCGCCGCATTCGACGCAGAGAGTCTCCGTCATTTCTCCTCCTCTATCTTTGCCAACCCCACCGTCAGCAACCGACGCACCACCTCGGATCTCGTCGGGCACATCCAAAACTCCTGCAACCTTCGCAGGCGAGCCAGCATCTCCGGTGTGATGTCGACGTGGATGGTTAACTCACCGCGCGCCCGACTCGGCACCGGAGCGCCACCGGCGGCGGCAGTCTCATAAGGCGGGCTCTTCATACCGTGACCATACCCCGACCATCTTGTGCGCGCAAGTGGGATGTGACATGATCGCATGGTGGACAATGCGGAGGGGACATGAAAGAGATCCGGACCTACCTACGCCTCGCGTGGCGGCAGCTGAATGACACGGTAGCGCCGTGGTACGAACGGCCTTTACGAGCGCACAGGATGGCGCTCTGTGGGGTAATGCTAGTGCGCGGGCCGCCGTATCGCCAGCCGCGGTGGGTACGCAGGAGCCTGAAATGAGGAAGCCCAACGACTATCAGTCACGCCTCTTAATGAGGATCGCGCGCGGCTTCATGCTGCGCACCAAGATCGCGGGCGAGCCGGATCGTTTCTCTCTCGACACTGGTGAGACGATCTCGACGACGACGGCGATGATCTTGATACGCAACGGCTGGGTGACGGCGGAACGCCGCGACTCGATGTTCGACACGACACCGCAACGCTACGATGCCCTCAAGCCATGAGCAGGCTCACCCTCACCGTCGGCTGGTGCAAACACGGGGTTCATGTCGAGTTCGCCGAGAAGGGTGCGACCGTCACCTATCACCTGCCGGCAGGGGCAGCCGAGGAGATGGCGAAACTGCTGACCGACGCCGCGACGCACGTAAAGGCCGGCGACACTCCGCAAGATTTCGAGACTATCGGGAGAGCGTGATGATCTGTCCTCGCTGCGATGGAAAGGGCCTGATCAAAAAACAAGAGATAGACCTAGGCCACGGCACCTGGATCACCCGCGCTTGGCTCACTCGCCCTGAACCGTGCCCCGAATGTCACGGCTCAGGCATCGTCTCTTGCTGCGACGCAGCAGGTGCTGGCATCTGCGAGGGCGGCAAACCAAAGGATGATGCACCGTGAGGATTCTCGACCCCGGCCATCGGCATGAACTCACCTCCCTCGACGGTGGCCCTGCCTTCGTTATCCATTTCTGCAAACGGATCGGCGATGGCTACCCAGGAAACATCGGTAGCCCGGTGCCCGGCCCCAACTGTCAGGAGTACCTGCGCGCCCTCATCGAACGCGCCTCATACCTCAACGGCCAGTTCTGGTGCCTCGAAACGACTCTGATACGCTGGCTTCTGATAGGCGCCCTCTGGCTCTTCGAGGCGCGCGCCGCTCGTATCAAACACCGCTGGCCACCCTCTCTAAAAAAATGCCTGCATGGCAGAATCTGCCCCGCATGCGGTCACGTCGGTTGCCGCCAACACAAGGATTAAGGACATGACTCGTGAAGAGGCTGAGGCGATCGTCATGAGGGCCGAGAGCAATGTGCCGTGCGGCACCTTCGAGGAGATCGAGAGGGCGCGCCACAACAACATGGTCACGGCGCTGCTCTCTGCCGCCAACTCACCGAACCCGAAAGGTGTACGCATCGAACTCCTCCTCCTCCAAAATCAGGTCGCGATCCTTCTAGCCCTCGCCCAAATGACGACCGACAAAGAGAGCGCCCAGGCCCTTTACGAAATCGCCGAAACTTCTGACTCTGCCTGTCTCAGGCGAATCAGCCCTGATTCATAAGCATGCTTATCAGTCTAGTTGCCCTCGCAACCTCCTGACCCAAAACACCAAAACACAAGTCTCTTGACAGGGTGCGAGTCTATTATCGAATTAACGCGAATCGCGCGCGCCCGCTAATTCAATCGAGCCCTTAAGGGCGAGCCTGAGCGTAGCGATCAGTTCCCTCTAAGCCGGACTCGGCATCGAAGAACAGGGCAGGGGTGCTATGCCTTCGGTGCTGCTTGCTGTCCGCTCCGCCGCTGACACCCCTTGTTGCTGGTAGCTGAAACCAGGATTTTTCCGGGCGGGGGACAGGTTTCAGCGGGGGTCTTCAACCGAGATTTTTCCGGGGGGCGAAGAGGCGTAGGTAGACTCATTCGTATCATGCGAGTCCCGACGCATGTGCTCTTGCACCGGGCGCCTGAGTGTGGTAGGCGTAGGCATGAGAGCGCAGGGGTGTTGCCGAGATCGCAAGGGATATGCCTGAGATGTCGCATAATCTCGATTATGGAAAATCGTATGTGCTTGATATCTCTGTCTCTTGCTGTTGCTGCAATTACTCTCTGAGACAGACCTACTAGATGTAGAGGGTGGCATACGGTATGGCGCTGAGTCGGGATGAGATGATTAAAGCAATCACCATCCGAGTCACAGTAAATGAAGCTGCTGCGGCAAGAGCACGGTAATTAAATTCCCCAGCAGTTAATCGCGCAGTTACCAGTTTCTCAATAATACCCCAACCCCCCTATCGCCGTAGATCCTACAGCCGGACGCATACGCGAGCGTCTGACGCGCATACACGCTCGTTTCCATCTGCGCGTGTTGGCGCGTCGTTTGGCAACACGACGTGTCGTTATTGGCGAGTGGTTCCGGCGTCGCATACCAGCTGCAAAGCTCCGCGAGCTACGCGCAGTGTGCGAGTCGGACATTGCCGACCTGCTGGCCGTCATCACTGACCTTGACGCTCTGATCGCCGCAGACGAGGCAGCACGGCTGGCGCGGCGTAAGAGGGGCATGTGGGAGGTCCGGGATTGGGGAGACGGATTACCGCCGCACTCTCGGCACTGGCGTGATCCGTTGTACCAAGAGGCACGGCGTCGGGCGCGCGAGGCAGCTACGGACGATGAGTCCTAGCGGCATACGTATGACGCTACATAACCCTTGACATAAGGCGTTGATAGTGAGACACTATGCACGGTTGTTTGAAATTGTGAGATAAATAAACGGTTTGCGCGGGTGCCGCGCAACGCGGCCGAAGGTCTGTCGCGCGCAAGCCACAACAACTCAATCTCACACCGGAGACAGACAGATGGCACAGTCGAATAGCGTTACCGTTCTAATCAGCCTCAAGGGGCGCATTGCGACGGCTTTTGAGGCAGTCGATAAGGCGCTGAAAAACTCCGACTCGGCGCGTATCAAAGCCGGCCAACTCCTAATCGAGGCTCGCGAGCTTGTCGAGGATGGAAAATGGCAGGCGTGGTGCACAGAGAACGTCAAGCGGGGGTTCCGCGACGTTCAGAAGTGCATCAAGATGGCGGCGGCGGAGAACCCAGAAGAAGCCGCCGCCGAGGCCCGCGAGAAAGTCCGACTCCAAGTCGCGGCATCGCGCAAGACCAAAGCCGAACGGCAAGAAGCCACCTCAAAGGTCGAAAGCGAGACGCGGAAAAAGGCGCAGAAGGCGGCCGTCGCCGTCGTCGAAAAGGGGCAATACCCCGACGATTGGAAAAAGCACGCGCAAAACGTGGTCGCGGCCGGCGCCGCAGCAAGGCGGGAACTGGAGTTCTTCGCCACCCTACGCGGTGGTGAGCAACAAATCTTCCTCGCACTCGTCGTCGAAACCGCGAAGGCCACCTTGCATAAGGCAATCGCCAAGGTTGCCAACAGCAAACCCAAGGCGCCGAAGTTGACTAATGCGGACATTCCGGTCGCGCATATCCCCAGGCCAGAAATCGCGACAGTCAACTAGAGCATCTTATCATCAGCCAGGACCGAGGAAGAGTGGTCCTCGGCTGTCGCCGAGGGTGTTTTCATCCCATAGACTTCCCCAGAAACCCCAGCGAGTCAAATCGCTGGGGTTTTTCTTTGCCTGTAATCAGCCATTGACATACCACAGCCATTTGTGGTACAATAGGCGTTCCTGGTAGATTTGATTGCGTACCGCACAAAAGGCGAGGGACAAATCTACCAGGAAATGCAAATGCGCCATACTGTATGGCGTATTACAATCATGGAGGGCAAAGGCAATGGCGCAACGCCACAAAGACGCCTTGATGATTTCGGATGGCGCCTGCAATCCATCCGGCATCGCGCACTCGCTCGTCGCTGCATGCAAGGAATGCATCGACAGCGGAACGTCGCAGGACAGCGATCCAGCCGTGCGGCTCATCGTCTATCAGTTGGCGTTTCTGACGATCGGCGAGCCGATTTCGGCCAAACCGGCAGACGGAACAGATTTCTTTGACTGGCGCGACGCCTGCCGGAAGGCAGAAATCTAGGAGGACACAAACCATGCTCAATCGCTGCGCTCAAGAGCGTTTCATCCCGCTCCCGCATCCCCCTCATCCGTTCCGCTCGCAATTCTTCGTGCTCCGACGCGAACTGCGCGAGCGCAAGGCGTTTTGGACCGATCTCGCGATCGTGTTCGGCGCCGTCGTTGGCGTCGTTGCCGCATTGTCGTTTGCGGCGATTCACTGACGCCATACCGTATGGCGCATAACTAGGAGGACAAAATGCCGACAACGATCGACTTCATGGTGCGGCGCTGGGAAAGCTCCGATCGGCCCCTGTTCAAGGGCAAATTGATCGACGATGAGGGATGCTGCTGCGCGCAGGGAGATATCCTGCGCGTCTGCGGTGTTGAAGATGACGATCTGCGGCGAATGGACCAATTCGACGCCGATCTCCAGGTTGCAAAAGAGCTTGGCATTAGCCTCTCGCATAGCGTCCTCTTGCGCCAGATCAACGATAAACAGGACGGATGCCCGCAGGATGTTTTAGCGCATCCTGAGAGGATAATTGGCGGTCAATCTGTGTTGGTTCTGAATTTTTGGCGATACTTGGACGATTTATCTCCTGCTGCGTGGGCTGCTGCGGGAGATGCCGCGAGGGCTGCTGCGAGGGCTGCTGCGGTTTACGCGACCTATGAGGTTATGGGCGCCTCTCGGCTGGAGATGTTTTTCTTCCTGCCGATGTTCGGCATCCCTGACCATACGGCGCTTGGGGCGCTAAAATGACAATCTTCTTCACCTGCCTGCAAATCTTTCTCGGTGTCTGCACGATCATCAGTTACCACTACGAATGCCCAAGCGGGCGTGGATCGTGTAAAACCATTTGGTGGGCGTCGTTGTTGATGCTGACGGCATTTTCCGGAGTCGGCGCCATCGGCATCGCCGCCCGATGATCTCTCTCAAGAGAGCAGCTTCGGCCGCTCTCTTTTTTTGCCCAGAAAAAAGAGGCGGCATACGGTATGCCGCCTCAGTCTTCTCACCGGAGAATGGGAGGAAACCTACTCCGAGAGGTCGCGCCGAGAATCTATACGAAACGATGCCGATCCGCAAAATCGCTCAGAACCCCCTAGGGAGCCCGTAGGCGAGCCTCTTAGGCGTGTACCCTACTACCCTACGCGGGAAACCGACTCGGCCATCAGGCGGCCTCCGTAGAGGCTCCTGGAGGCATTCTAGCGTCGGAGGGAGGGGTCGGTCGGACGTAGACGATTTTCCGATGATCCGGACACCAACTCGTTCCCGGCTGCGCTGGCTCGCCGCACCACGACCATCCCGGCTTCTTCGGATCGCCGTTAATCCATGTGCAGCTGCTCAGGCGAGGCAGCGGCGGCAGCGCGCCTAGCGGCGTCACCTCATCGTTCTCGCTTGCCGCCCGCAGTCGTTCCCGGTAGACGGCGCCGATCAGCTGGTTCTTCGTCACTTTGCACCCAAGCTCGATGCTCATCTCGCGAGCGGCGGCGGCATAGTTCATTTCCCGCACCTTGGCAATGATCGCGTCGGTATCCCACTTGCTGCCGCGCTCTAGGAACTCCTGGCATTTGTCGCATTCCTCGTGACCTGGAATCGCCGGCCGCATCAGACAACGCTGGCAGGGCATCGACGGCAGCAGCGCGGAGAGCTTGCGGATACCGCGCATGATCGTGCCTCGGGACTTGCCGAAATACGGCATGATCTTGGTCCCGGACAGGCCGCTCTCACGCAGGATGCGCAGCCTGTCGAGCTGCTCTTCGGTCCAGAATGATTGGGTCATCTCTCCTCGCTGTTTATCGAGTTGCAACCATGCGTTTGCGACGAACCGACGAACGTCTGGCCAGTCGGTGTCGTAACCGTTCCACTCAGAACCGGGGGCAATCGAGGCGATCACTTGCCGCGGAGTCATACCTTGGCTGGCGCACCAAAGGCAATGCTCGGCGGCGATTTCGTCGACGATCATCGCAAACCAAGCGCCTCTGCCAGTAGATAACGATCTTCGTCGGTCTGCTTGGCGTAATCGGTTAACTCTGCTAACGACGGCCAGAATTTGTGGTTTTTTGGCCAGTCTCCAATCGCCTTCAGAACAACGTCTCCCGGATGCTCGGCAAGAGCATCGGCATAAGCTGCAAGGATCAGCGCCATTTCCTCGGTATCCGCCGAGCGGGAGATCGTCAGCAGGCGTAACTTCGTCAGCGCCGCGACGAGAAGGTGCCTAGACGCCGGTGTCATAGCAACGGCACCAACTTCCTTGGCCCCGCCAATGTCGCCGCCCGTGACCTTCCAGCCGATTTTGGCGAAGGTGGTTTTCGGATCATCCGTCGCTGGGCAATCCAGCGAGAGCGATACGAGCCGCTTTAGCGATGCTAGAAGCGCCTCGGTTGTTGCGATCGGATTGCCCTTGCTGAGCGTTCCTCGCAAGGTATCGACAATGATTTCGGAACGTAGCTGACCAATCTCGTTTGATGAAGTCTTTGGTTGTCGATCGCCAGTAGTCGACGAACTCGGCGGCAACTCTGTCGGCGTCAAGTCCGAGTCCGGTGGCAAAAGCTCGATCTTCGGCAGAAGGGTGCCAATCGGGCGGAAGTGCGATTCCTTGTTTCGGGCCATTTGATTTTGCCTTCGGTTTGAGAGGGGGATCTAAAGGAGGAGAGGAGTCACCGTTAGGTGACTCTATGATGGTTGATGGTTGATGGTTGATGGTTGCGATCGCAGGAGGAACTCGCGTGGCGATTACGTTCCATCTGATTTTGTTACCTTTCGTGCCATTTTCTGAATGTTTTTCGAGACGAATCCGAGCGTTTTCTAACTCGTTTTCAGACCTTTTCTGACCGATTTCCGAACCGTTTCTGACGATTTTCCGAGCCTCTTCGAGGCGGACCAACGCCGCCCTGATCGCGTTTCCGTGGGCTCGGCAGTGGCGGAAAATCAACTCCTCACCGATACGTTCGCCGCGGCTGTAGATGAGGGCGCAGATTGTGATGTAGACCCCGCGATCGAACTCACCAAGCTCGGCGGTGCCGGCAAGCCATTCGTCGGGAGAAAAATCTACCCTGCGGATCTTCTTCACATGCGCTCGCCCCGTTCGCCCGACGATAAAGAGTTAAACGGGCGCGCCGAAACCGTTTGCCGGGGCGAACAGTCGGCGTCTGGCGTTTCCGCGGGGGATCAATCCGCGGGGCGCGCCCGTCGCCCGTGAATATGCCGCGGGCGATCCTTTTAGTCAAACGCGCGTGCGTGCGGAAATAGCAATTCGCCATATGCCGACGAATATGCTTGACATAAGCCTTGATCTATAGTACAATATGTGATTGTGGAATAAGGAGGAGGAGGAAATGACAGGGGTTGTTTCGTTGGCGGCCGGTCTGTCTGTCGCCGTCGATGCCGATAACGAGATCATCGGCATCACGGTCAATGGCGAGACCTACGAGGCGACAGCAGAAGAGGCGGCGCAGCTTGTGTGCGCTGTGCTCAACTGCTTGATGGAGTTACGATATACGATCAACTTCGCGAAACAGCAATAGACGCCATACAGTACGGCGCCCAATTAGGGGTGCGATCAATGGATGACGCGCCATGACCGAGATACTAACCTACTGGTTCGCCAAAGAACCGAAACTACCCAATGGCGACGGGCGTCCTGTCATCATTGGCGAGACGCTCAAGGTTGAGCCGCCGATCAAATGCTGTGTGCGGGGGCTGCACGGCAGCATACATCCGTTCGATGCGCTGCAATACGCGCCCGGACCATTGCTGTACCGAACTAGGCACAGCGGCATGATTGACCGCCAAGAAGACAAACTGTGCTCCAGTGAGAGGGCGGCGATCGCGGTGATCGATGCCACTGCTGTGTTGAGGCTGCATGCCAGGAAACAGGCGCTCAGCGTGCTGCATATGTGGACAGCACCGGAGGTGGTTAAAATCTACATCGAGACCGGCGATGAAAACATAAGGGATGCCGCTTGGGCTGCCGCTTGGGCTGCCGCTTGGGAAATGTTCAAGGAAACGGTCGAGGCGGCATTCTGATCTGCTCAGCAGGAAGCGCCGTTACGGCGGCGCTTCATGGTGCGCAGCAGCACCGACGCCATACGGTATGGCGCTAACCACAATGGAGGAAGAGTGATGTTGTATGCGAAACCCATCAGCGCGCTGTCGAATGGTGGCGGCGTCGCCGAACTGCATCGGAACCGGGACGAATATCAGGCCCGGCTCGATGCGGTTCTCGAAGGACTCAGCCGCGACACCCGCAAGAAGGTGAAGCGGTACACGAAGCGGATCGCCCGCTTCGACGCGGCGCTGGCGGCGATCGACCCGCAGCCGGCCAACTAGGACCCCAACCAACCCGCCCGGCGGGCGGCGCTCAGTAATTGGGCGCCGCCCTCTTTTAATCAAAAACGGAGGAAGTGTGTGGCGGTCGGGAACGTCAGCATCAACTGATCTCTGCAACTGATCTCTGCGCCATACTGTATGGCGCTATAACGGAGGAAGATTAAATGACGGTTTGGGTGCTTGAAGATCGCGTCTCGAAGAAGAGGAGCGCCACTTACTCGACTATGGATAGAGCTAAAGAGGAGTGCCGTGATCGTTTTGTCGTTGTGGAAATAAACCACGAAGCCAGCATCGGGTACGTCCGCGAACAATACAGGTTTGAGTGTGGCTATATCATCATATGCAGCGATCCGAGTCATCAGGTTATCTACCGCCACGTCCCGTGGGTCAGAGAGTCTTTCTGGGTGGATCATCATTGGGCTCACATCAGCAACGAAGATCCCTCGCTGATCGCCTATACCCCGACGCCGAGACATGCCGCCGAGGATCGGCAGGTCCGCACCAAGCCAGGGCGATACCTGCAATCTCTCGGCCTTGATAACGAGACCGTTAAACGGTGGTGCAGCGAATACGCCGTGGCGATAAGGCCGCCGGAGGTCAAATTCGCCGGTCCTGGAGACGACGAAGAGACGGCTGATCTGATCGAGGCGGTATACTGCAACGGCCCGGGGTCCTGTATGTCTCACCAAGTGGATTATTACGATTCGAAAATCCACCCGGTGCGGGTGTATGCGGCAGGCGATCTTGCCATCGCGTACTTGGGAGATGCTCACAAGCGGGTGACGGCCCGAACTCTCGTCTGGCCAGAGAAAAAGATGTTCTCGCGGATTTACGGAGATGTCGGCAGGCTCCAGCCCATGCTGGAGCGTATGGGATATCTCTATGACTTTATGGAGGGGGCGCGCCTTCTCCGCATACCGCACGGTCGCACTTTCGTCATGCCCTACATAGACCCTCCTAACGCCCGAGTGAGAGATGACGGCGATATGTTCCGTGTCTCCAACAGCGGGAAATTTGCTCACAATACCAAAGGTTTGTTGTCATCCGACGCCGTTTGCTGTTCCTGCGAAGGCGAAGGTGGTGAGGAAGAGGGCCGCTGGTTCGACGACGATTACTACTGCCGATCTTGTTGGGACAACTCCTTCACTGAGTGTTACAACTGCGGAGATGATGTGTCTTACGACGATAGCACAACCGTCGGAGATGCTGATTGGTGTCCTCGATGTGCCGAAAGACACCTTCGGAATTGCGCTCAGTGTACAGAGACATATCATCGATATGATCTGACGGAGATCGCTAACGGCCTCTACTGCGAAGAATGCAGAGACGACAGGTTCACAGTGTGCGACGAATGCGAGGGGTGGGTGGACAAGGATTCCATCAGCGAGGCCAGCGACGGAGGCGATTGTTGCCAGCAATGCGCCATACGTATGGCGGGGGGGGAATCATCAGGCGATCCAGATTTTCTCTGGGAGGAGAGAGTGGATTTACTCTCGTTTAAGCCCCTCTCGGATAGAGCGCGGCGGGCGTTGGAGAGATTCTCTGAATCGAACGGTTGGTACTCCTTCTTTAGATCATTAGGTTCGCGCACCGGCATCAAAAATTCAATCGGCCTCTCCGACATGATTGGGCGGAGAGTGAGTGGGGAGGAATTGGTATGACACTAAAACCAGCAGCGGCCACTATTGGCGAATTGTTGTCTTGGGGGCGCCCGCACGGATCGGAGATCGAACGGCGATGGGTGCATACATTCATCTATCCGTATGCGCCCAATGTCGACGGTTTCGGCAATAGGTGGGTGCGCATTGGCGATGCTCCAATCCTCTGGTCCTGCCATACAGACACGATGGCGGCCAGCGAAGGAGAGCAACGCCTTGTCGTTCAAGAGGGCATACTGAAGCTCGCCAAAGGCAAGGCCGGCATGTGTCTTGGCGCTGACGATGGCGCTGGGTGCTGGCTCTTGATCGAGATGATCGAGGCGAAAATCCCCGGCCTATATGTGTTTCACAGAGGCGAGGAAAGGGGTGGCCTCGGCTCGGATTGGATCAGGAAAAACAACAAGAAGATGCTCGACGGCATCGAGTTCGCCATCGCCTTCGATCGCAAAGGAAAGGAGGACGTGATCACGCATCAGATGGTGGGCCGCACTGCGTCAGATGATGCCGCTTTGCAGATCGCTACCATTCTCGGCGGGAAATACTTCCCGAGCAACACAGGAACATTCACGGATACCGCGAACTACGCGGACATCGTGCCGGAATGCACCAACATATCGGTTGGCTATGAGCGTGAGCACGGGCCGACCGAGAGTCTCGATCTGGCGCATCTGTTCAGCCTCAGAAAGACGGTTCTGACAGCCGACTGGTCGCAACTGAAGGCGCATCGGAAGCCGGGTGACTTCGAGGTTCCCGATTGGCCGGAGGACGATTGGGCGCGATACGACAGCTACTATACGCCCAAGAAGCGCGCCTACAGCAACTTCGATCTCGATTTCGAGGAGGAGTTTATCGAGTTGGTGCAGAACTATCCGGAAGTTGCCGTGCAAATCATGCGCGGCGAAGGCTGGACGACGCAGGACTTTCTCGACGCGATCAATCGGGATCGCGTCTATTACGACAAGGAGGATCTACAGCAATGAGCGCGTTTAATGAATGGCTTAACATGCTTGTCGGCGGCAATTGGGCTGATCGCCTCGCATACGAGAAACTGGTTGCCAATCACGTCACCGGCAAGCGAAAGATCGATCCATCGCAATGGCGGGGTTGGCCACGCCTCGTCTTCGACCATCGTGGATACCGCTACGATGGCGTGTGGACGCGACCCTCCGCTGGCTCAGGAGTGTTTTAGGATGACCTCGATATTTACCCATCGGCAGTATGTCGAGATAGCGAGGATCATCTCCTTGCTGCCAACTACCGACCGGGCTGACGACGTGCCGGCAATGGCGCCCGGATGGCAAATTCCGGGAGGGCGCTATCCACTTCGCCGAAAGGTGGCGGAGGCGTTTGTCGACGAACTACGGACTACGAACCCACTGTTCGATGCCGAGAGGTTCCTACGAGCCGCTATGGGCGAGCCCGACGGCAGAGATCGGGGTTGACGTTTCGCGCCGATAGTACGAACATTGACATAGCCAACACAGGCAGAAAGGAGGCTTTGTTCGGTGAATGAACCAACAAAAATAAGAGCGTATCTAGAAAGCGTCGGCGCCACAGGGGTCCATGTCGCGCATGGGGGTGTGTATAAAAACCACCCCCGTCTCGTCTGGCTGTGGCGCGGCGAAGAGAAGAGGTTCGTGCTTCCCAATAGCCCAAGTGATTGGCGATGGGAAGAAAACAGCATCAGAGACTTGCGGCAAATGCTAGGAAATCCGCCGCCAGTCTCTGAACCAACCAGAGAGAAGAGGAGCCTTCAAGAGATGACCGATGAAGTAATTGCGAAAGCAGCAGAGGCGTTCACCGTGAGAGACATGGTGGGCGACATACGTATGGCGCCCGAGCCAAAGCCTTCGCCGGTAAAGGAAACCAAGGTCTACCCGTGCAAGATGGGCTGCTACGGTAGGATAATCGAGTTGGCAGTTCCGGCCGACATCGTGCGGTGGTCCAAGGGCGCTGCGGTCAAGATCACCCATACGGCGGACCTTGCCAACATCGAGTTGCGAGTCAGCGAAGGCGGCCGATGCCGCTTCGATCAGAATAACAACCGCCTGCGGTTTTCGTATGCCCTAGAAGGCCCGGTTGCCCGTTTCGGAATGTCTCCGGCCGAGGCCATTATCGTCGATGGTGTCGTTCTCATCTCGTGCCGGGTCGACACGAGGGCCGTCGTCAATCAGTCGCTTTCCGCGGCCGGGCGCCTGGGCGGCGCTAACAAGACAACATACAAGGCTCCGCTTCCGCCCGCCTCCCCGGCGGAGATCCGGCGTCGCGAAGCTCCCGCTGCGGAGCCTCTGGAGAGCATCGAGGGGCGCATGATTGCTCTGTTGCGTGAGTTACGGGAGATTGAGGCTCTCGGCACCCACCGGCTCAAGCCAATCGGGTTCGATTTCCCAAAGGCACCGAGTCGGTGGGAGTTCCGCCCGGTCGGGCGGACCATCAAGCTGGAGGACTGAGGAATGACGACGAAGACACCGCGCGAGGGTTCACAGGGCATCGGCAAAACACCCAAGAGGCCGCGGGCGCCGGTGCTGCGGCTGGAGATTTCGGATGAGATCTTCAATGCCGCCAAAAAGGCGGACTCCGCACATTGTATGATCGCCGAGGCCGTCAGGACCGCGTATCCTGAAGCGGGGTCGATATCGGTCGATCTGCAAACCATCCGCTTCTCCGACCCCAACAAGCGGCTTAGGTACATCTATCTGACGCCGCGGTTGGCGCAGATTGGCATCGTGCAATTTGACCAAGGGTACGAGATCGAACCCTTCTCGTTCCGGCTCGCGGGGGGGCACGTTATCTCTATGTTCACGCGCAGGAGAAAAACATCAGGCCAGATGACGCCGGGGCTGGCGAAGGCACAACTCACAAAACAGGGGCTTCGCCAAGGTTATAACAAGGGCGTGCCGGAGCGCGTTGGGGGAAAATCGCCGCCGACCACTCCTTTTTCTCGGCGACGCGCTTTTGGCTTGCGTGCTCTTCAGTAGGAGGAATTGAGCAATGGATAATATCTGGCAGTTTGATCTCCGTCGCGGAAACTCACAAGATCCCCGGCAGGGGGCCTGCCTTCTCGATGCCGTCTCGTGGTTCGAGTACGGCACCCTCGGGGATCATCCGACGTGCGTTTGCGAGACGCTGGCGGCCCCTGGAAGGGTCATCAACGATTTCCTGCCTGACGACAGGAGGCAGGAATTGAAGATCCTCATCCCGCGCCTTGTGGGGACGGCGGGGGACGGATTGGCGCAAGCCAGGGCCGAATTCTGGGCGTGGCAGGCGATCCGTGTCTTTGCCCCCCTCGCCCTTGATGCCTCCGGGTTTCATCGCGAGGCGGATTACCTGCGTAGTTTTGGGGGCACACTAGAGCAGGCGGCGGCGGAGGCGTTGGCGTGGGCGGCGGCGAAGGCGGCGGCGGAGGCGGCGGCAGGGGCGGCGGCGTTGGTGGCGAAGGCGGCGGCGGAGGCGGCGGCGGCGTTGGTGGCGGCGGCGTTGGTGGCGGAGGCATCGGCGGGGGTCTATGACGCGAGCATTTCCGCCATGGTCACCGCTTGTGAAATCAGGGGGGCATTGGAGATGGCACCCGACCGCATGGTTATTGCAAACGCTTCCTTCGCCTCAGCTAGAGGGGTCGCGAAGCTGCTGGATCTGGTCAAGTAGGTCGGCAGTCATTGCGGTGCGCACAGCTGACTGAATCGGCCCAGGGAGCAGGGTGAGGTACTTCCGCGGAAGGGGTTTGCGCCCGCTCTCGAAGTGCGAGAGGCTGCGCGGGGCCATCCCCGCCAGTCTCTCGACATCCTGCTGCTTGATTCCGGCCTTCAGCCGGCTGTTGCGTAATGCGTCAGGGATAGCGGATTTCATCCGCCCATCATAGAAGGGAGAATTTCGTTGACAAGGAGCGAAGAGGGAAGCGACACTAAAGTCGCCAAACGAGGGCGAAAGCCATTGCTGGAACCGCAACAAAGATTACAGGCGATAAACATGATTGTGGCGGGGATGACCGCCACAGAGGTCGCGCGGCACTTTGGTCTGCAACGATCAGTGATCCAGAGGGCCATCGGCGGGGTCCGCGCGCTGCACCCGGTGACAAACAAACTCCCGCCACGAAAACCCGAGCGGGACACCGCTCTGGTAGAGGCACGCCGGAATGGCGGAACTCTCGACGAGATTGGTCGCGAGCACGGGATCTCACGAGAAAGGGTTCGGCAGATTCTCTTCCGGCACTCGCAAAAAACCGGAGAGAAATTTGTCAATCAACATTGGTCGCGCTCCGCAAACTTTGCGGCGACCGTCGCTCTTCGACGAGAGACGTATCCGATCTGGCGCTGCGTCGATTGCGGCAAAGAAACCCGTAAAAAACCCGCCGCATATATGGTGAAAACGGAAAGATGCAGACAGTGCTATATCGCATATCGTCGCGTCATGCCAGACGAAGAGGCTTGGGCAGCCGAGAACCTAAGACGGGACGGTGACAGCTGGCGGAGCATCGGCCTAATCTCGGGCGTTTCCCCGAATCAAGTCATGCTGGCTGTCGCGCGCCTTGCGAAACAGGAGGGTAGATTGAACGAAGTGCGCGATCTGTACGGCAAGGTAGCCTGGATGGCCAGATACGGGATCACGTTTGATGGCTGAGACGAGGAAGCCGTATCTCCTGTCATCGGGAGAGAGGGTTCCGGGCGTGACGACAATTATCGGCCGATGGAAAGAGTCTGGTGGGCTCATTTATTGGGCGTGGCAGGAGGGCATAGCTGGCCGCGACTACCGCGAGACACGCGACGCCGCCGCGGATGCCGGAACCCTCGCGCACCGGGCCGTCGAGATGTGGATCAGGGGAGGCATCCCGACGTTCCCGCCGACCGACATCGGCACGAAAGCGCAGACGGCGTTCGAGGCGTTCCTTGAGTGGGCGGATCAATCCAATCTCGTCGTAGAGCAGACTGAGATCAGGATGGTGTCCGAGCGCCATAGGTATGGCGGCATGATGGATGCCGTGCTCATCAAGGGTTGCCGAGCGGTCGTCGACTGGAAAACCAGCAATGCTCTGTACTCGGATAACCTGATACAGGTGGCGGCATATGCCGAGTTGTGGAACGAGAACCATCCCGGCGACCCGGTGATGGACGGCGCTCACATCGTGCGTTTCGACAAAGAGCATGGTGACTTTCGCCACGCTTTCTTCTCGGGCATCGAAGAGGCATGGCGAGCGTTTGCCTTGATGCGGGAGCTTTTCGAGATCGACAAGAGATTGAGAAAGAGAATCAAATGATTGAGGAGAAGCAATGAGCAACGACATTATCCACGCCGACATGCCGTTTCAGGACATGATGCGGCTTGCCGAGAGCATCGCAAAGAGTCGCCTGTTCGGCATTCAGAACCAAGATCAGGCACTCGTCCTGATGGCGATCAGTCAAGCGGAAGGTCGCCACCCCGCCCTCGCGGCACGAGACTACGACATCATTGGCGGGCGGCCCTCTAAGAAGGCCGAAGCCATGCTGCGCGACTTCCTTGCTGCTGGCGGCAAGGTGACGTGGCATCAACTCGACGACACGATGGCTGACGCCACGTTCTCGCACCCGCAGGGCGGTGAACGGCGCATCTCGTGGGATCTTGCGCGGGCCAAGAAGGCTGGCCTTAGCGGCAAGGAGATGTGGGCCAAGTACACTCGGCAGATGCTTCGCTCGCGGTGTGTCTCCGATGGCGTCCGCACCGTCTGCCCGGCGGCGACCAGCGGTTTCTACGTGCCCGAGGAAATCGCCGATATGAAGGATGTGACGCCGGCCAACGCGTCGGAGCCGCGCGCCGAAGGCGCCATACTGTATGGCGCCTTGCCACAGAACAAAAATGACACCTCTCCCGCCGCGGTCCTCGTGATCGCCGGCAAGGCAAAGGCCGCCGAGGGGGTCGAGCAATGGCGCAAATGGTGGAAGTCTCTCAGCAAGAGCAACCGGGCGCTGCTCAACACCGATCCCAAGGCAATCGCCGAAATGCAGGCGATTGCCGAGAAGGCCGATGCATACGCAGCTAAGGCCCAGCAAGACGGCATCGAGGAACTGATCGACGACGGCAGCGGGGTCGGCGCGTATGGCGAGATCCCTTCTGAGGGGTCGGAGATTGCTCCGTCTGCCGACCCGGATACCGATGGAGACCAGACACTTGGTGAGCCGGAGATTGAGGATGACGGCCCCGAGTTCTTGGCGCTCGGCATAGTTCGTCAGGGCGAGATAAAGGCGGGTAGGGGGCCAGCTGCTCTCGCGGCGTGGTGGAAGGCGCTGAAACCTGGAGAGCGCCGGTATCTCGGTCAGCAGACCTACGACAGGTGGGCGGCGTCGGCCGCTGGGGAATGACCATTCTCGGCATAGACCCCGGTCTGTCTGGAGCAGTTTGCGTGCGCTCGGAATCTTCCTCCTCGGTCATCGAGGTGTGGAATTTGCCGACGCTTGTCATCGAACGTGGTGGCAAGAAGAAGCGGACGCTGGACGCAGACGCTCTCGCGTCTAACGTCGCCAGCATCGGCGAGATTGAGATGGCATATGTCGAGTTGTCGGGGTCTATGCCAGGGCAGGGTGTCAGCAGCACGTTCGCCTACGGCATGTGCTTCGGTCAGATCCTCGGCATTTTGGCCGCTCTGAAGGTGCCGCGAACATTTGTGTCGGCCGCAAGGTGGAAGAGGGCGCTGCGGGTGCCCGCGGCAAAGGACGGCGCCCGCAAGCGAGCCAGCGAACTGATGCCGTCAGCGGCGCATTTCTGGCCCCTGTCGAAAGATCACGGACGGGCAGAGGCGGCGCTGATCGCGTGGTGGGGTGTGTCTTCAAGAGGAGGGACGACATGATCAACTGGCCAGACGATCTAGCCGCTAGAGAGTCGGAGTTCGGTAGCGATGATGAAATGCCGGCATTCGGCAATGCTGCGCCATCCCGCTGGGAATGGGCGCGTGTGTTGGTGATGATGCTCGCCCTCGCGGCGGCGAGTTGGGGCGTCGTGATCGGCGCGATCGTGGTCGCTCGGCGGATGATCTAGGAAACCCATCAGCCGGATAATCCGGCCGATCGCCCGGCGGGGATCGCCAGCCCCACACTATCCCCGCCGGGCGTTTTCCGCCGCCGCTCGCCAAATCGGATGTTCCTGGATCGGCGGGAGACGACGATAGCCGATCCCGGTAGCGCGGGCGAGGCAAGCGAGGATGCGGCGGATGAGCGGCCACATTACGGCGGTATGATCGCATTCCTGCGCGCCGCCATGTGTGATGTGATTAACACTCAGCGCCGCATCAGCCGCTCGATCAGCGCCATGATGTCCTCTCGCTCTTTGGTCCGCTCCCGTCGCTCGCGCTCCAACTGCCACGCCAGGAATATGCAAAACAACGCCAGCAGCGTCGGCACCGTTCCGGAGGGGCGCGCGATCGTGAGGATTTGGTTCCATAGGTCCGCCATATTGCCGATTTCCGATCATAGCGGCTTCCCGTCTGGAAAAAGATTAACGAGGCTACCGTCACGGAAGCGTCAAAGGCGTCAGATCGGCGTCCGATAATCGTCAGCGATGTTGCAAGGCCAGGGCAAGGATGCCGAAGCCGACGGTCAGGCCGGTCCCAACAGCGGCCAGGGCGAGGCGGGAGATGCCGCGGATCGCCGTGTTGACCACTTCCAATTTCGCATCGAGTTCGGTGCGCGCCACCATCCGGTTGCGCTCGTCGGAGAGCGTCGCACGCCACTCGTTCGCGCTGATCTGCCAGCGGCTCAGTTCGCCGAACGCCTTGTCGACGGCTTTGTCTTTCTCTGCCGAGGACGCCTCAAGCGCCGCGATGCGTTCTCGCAGTCCGACGCAGCCAGCACATGACGGCGCGTCAGTCATCCCGCCGGCGGTGCCGTGGCGTTCAGCTTCTCATCCTTGGCTTGCGAACCGACGCTTGAGCCGAGATAGTATTGGACGGTCGCGGATGCGAACCCGCCAGCAAAGCCGAGGATGGTCGATATGCTGGTCGCGTCGGCCCGCCGATACGCCTCGATGACGATCACGAGGAAGATCAGCATTGACAGTGCGGCAACGGCCAACTGACCGATCGAGCGCAGACCCGCCGGGCTCATGGAATCTTCGGCAGCTTGATCAGCGTCAGGCCGATCTGATTGCCGGCTTGGATCGCGTCAACCACCAGCTTGCCGACTAGCGCCTCGCAAGACACAGGCACTTGGGTCAATCCGCCAAGCTGCGCTTTGATCTGCTGGGCGTGGATGTAAACGATTGCCCCGGCGCTGATCAGGCCCTTGTTCTCTGGCACGAAGGACTCGGCAGCCGGCGCCCCCTGACCGAGACCGAGTTGTGTCACTTCCGTATTGATGCAAGCCGCCGCCGGATCGTCGGGCGGCAGCACGTGGATCGAGATGGCTGAGTTCAAGTTGAACGCCGCAGCGACAAGGTCGTCGCCGAGCACCTGCGCTCCCGGCGTCGATGCGATCGGGTTGTTGCTGATCGGCGTCGTGCAGCCGGCGAGCACGAGCAGCGCGCCCGCGGCGATGAGATTCTTCATGGGCCTGTTCCTAGCTGATGAGGGTGATGCCGCCCGCGCCGAGCGAGTACGATTTATCGGCGAAAGTCGCCTTGCGGGTGCCGTCCTGCTCAATCTGATCCGGCCCGCGCTGGCGCATGTTTGCAAACGCCGTTGTCGCAATCGGCTGAGAGGATCAAACCAGGGATCGTCTCGTAGGTGTCGAGCCGAACCACACGCCACTTTGCTCGCTCGCTCTCGGCGAGGCTGGATTCGATCTTTCGCAGGAGCATGGGAGGTCTCCCGGATTTATATCGCACTCAGTTGCGAGCGGAGCAAATAGCCCTCCAGCGCCCAAATTTTGCTCCGGGCGTTGTCGCGGGCGATTTTCCGGCCGAGATCGGCGTCGAAGTTTTCGGGAGATGCCGGAGCACTCTCGCCAGTGGCGATAAACCCGTTCTTGAGCTTCAAGGCGCACACCGTAAGCGGCGTGCCGGGGAAGACATAAAGATTCTTGGCTTGGATTTCGGCCTCAACGGGCGTTTCGTTTATCGCCATGCTTCCTCTCAGGGTTGGCGCGCGTCGTGGATCATTCCGCTACCACGGCGAGAGGGTTAATGCAATGATCATATGGGAAGCGGCTGTCGCTGCCGTTTATGGCTACGTAAAAGGCGTTCGCCATCACGCCGCGTTGGTGTTGATCTGTCCGACGTTTCCCATCAGCATGTCGGCGACAAAGCTCCCTTGAACGCAGTACAGAAGGCGGCTTCCGATAGCGGGATCTGATACGGAGATCCGCAAAATCCAGCCGTACCGTTATCACAGATTTGTTTCGACAGCGCCGGGGAACTTTGTGAGTTCCAGAAGTTGAAATACAGCACTGGGTTCGATTGCATAAGAGATGCCATCCCTGCGATGATATTGGCGCAATGAGCATCGGTGCTGTCCGTGCCGCCGCATCCCCACTCGTCATAGGCGATCGGCTTCCCGTGCAGAGTAGCAAAAGATGTTTGCCAGTTCAGGCCATAACTCCACGTCTGGTAGAACGTGAAATTCTGGCTTAGATAATCGTAGAAATCCTCTCCGATGATGTCCGCGTAGGCATCACCTGGGTAGAAATAATCCGCATTACCTGATGCCGGCCCAAGTCCTGGGCACCAATCAACCAGGAATCCGTAAGTATGAGCGAGCGCGGCGATATGCTGAAAAGCCTGCACGTAGACCGTGTTGCTGGTGGTCGAACCACCCGAAGCATTGATAGCCCAAGTAAAGCTCGTGCCGTTCATCTCCCAGCCGAGGCGGATGATCTTGACGCCGAGGGATTGCAATTCGGTGAAGGCTGCGTTGTAGGCAGTGTCGGCCACTCCGGCAGCGACATTCGCCAGTGTGACCGTGTGGCCTGTTGTGCAGCCGCCACCACTGATGTTGATCGCATGGTCGCAAGGCGCCAGCGTGAGAGACCAGACCGTTTTCGCCGCCCGCACGACAGTAGAAGTGCCAAACCAAGTCGAAAATTCAAACGTATTGGTCAGGCAATTTGATCCGCCGCCGACGCAATCGACCGCTGCCGGGCCGTAGGCGACGCTGTATAAACTGTCCGTAGCCCTCCCTAGCCACGTCTCATAAGCCTCCATCGGCTGTTCAAAGCCGCCGTTGCTGTCGTTGTAGGCGCCAGGAGTGACACCTCCAGCACACAGTGCCGATTGCCATCCAGACGATAATACGAGGCAGAAGGATGATGTCGCACAATTCCCTGAAATCCACGGGCCGCCGTTGTTGGCGAGGCAGTTCAGACCGGCGTTTCCGCACGCCCCCGAGGTCCACCCAGCCGAATTGACGACGCAAGTTGAGGCCCGCGCCGTACCGCCGAAAGCAACGAGGAAGAGAAAAGCAGCCGCAACTGACAGGCTTAGCCTATCCATTCGTCGGCGCCTGCGTGCCGATGCACACTACATCGAAGACGGCTGATGCCACGCTTCCAATCCAATTGATAGTCACATGGGCGGTCGTCGCGACGGCATAGGCTCCGATAGTCGTATTCTGTTCACCGTTGACGAAGCACGCGGGCGCTGCCTGCCATCCGTTGTACGTGCCGTTGAAGTTGACGACGACGCTGGTCGAGGGAGCGCCGCTGGTAGTAACCCGAAAGCGGGAGTTGATGTCGTATGCGCCGAAGGAGGCTGATCCGCCGCCTCCGGACCCGTATGTGGGCGCCGCAAGATTGCCGCCGATATTGAGGTTGCCGCGGATCGTCGTTTCGTACGGCCCGGTCTGGCAGCCGGGACCGTTCGGCCCGCCGCCGGTGTTGGTTCCGCCGGAGCATGTGATGCCGGGAGGCTGCATGAGAGACGGCGGAAACTGCCCGACCGACTGCCCGGCAACGAGAAGGCTCGGGTCTTTGCCCTTTTTGCCGTGCCCGTGGTTCGGTTTGGCCGTGGCGAATCCAGCCACCGCAATTACGGCAATTGCCGCGGCAAGGAGCCTTACCAGCACGTTGCGCCTCCGTAACTCGGAGCCGTGCCCGTCATCGGGAGCACGTATCCCGGCGGCCCCCACTGTCCGTAGGTCGAGGCAACAAATGCGCCGCCATAGGAGAAGAAGGAGGCCGTCACCTGCTGGGCAGCGGTGCTCGGCAGTTGATAACACCCGACCAATCCAGGATTCTTGTTCGTCACCGGATTGGCGTCAGAGGGGCATCCGTTGCCGGTGTTGCCGACGCAGGTCGTCGATATTGCTCCAGCACCATACGACCAATAAGAATTGGTGTTTACCCACGCGATGTTGACGATGGGGTTCCCTGCCCCAGCGTAATAGCCGCCAGACAGAGAGGAAGTTTTCGAGATAATTAGGTTGTTTGCATACAGATCGCCCCGCATGTCCCCTTCAGTGTTGTTGGATTGCTGCTGGGAAAGCTGGTACTGAGAACCGGATGTGGCGAGATCGATGATGTTGCCGATGGATACGTCGTTGTATCCTTCGTGATAATTTATCGCCCACCCGAATATGCCGCCGATCACGTTACCGACGATCGTGACATTCGAGGTGCCGTCATCAAGATAGATGCCGCGGCTGCTGTCGGCGACGCCGGTCCCGCAGTCGTGAATCATATTGTTGGCAACAAGGAGGTTGGTCGATGTCTGACCATTGTCTTGAAGGTAGATGCAGCCGCCATCCGTGTACGCGCTGTTCAGCGCCTTGAAGACGACGTTGTTGGTGATTTGCAGGCCGGTCATGATACCGCCAAGTCCTAAGCCGGCGGTATTCGCGCGGATCCCGTCCGTATCGGTGTTGTAAACGGCGTTGTTGGCGCAAACCGAGTTCAACGCCGAGGCATATGCGCAAGTAATTCCGGCGTATCCGAAAGAACCTCCGCTAAAGCCGTGAATGTCGTGAACGATATTGTTTTGTATCGTGTTGTTGTAGGCATAGGGCGCCGTTTGAGCAAACACGGCGTATTGCCCGGAACCTCCGTGAATGCCGATTCCGAGCCAACCAAATCTCTGCACCTGTAGTCCGTCGATCGTGATGTTAGAGCCGCCCTCTATGGTAATCCCCTCGTTGATCCCGTTCGCCGTGGCGGTCGATCCGCCATCAATGATAGCGGTGTCGTACCCGTCGGGGGGATAAACCGACCACGTTTCGCCGTTGTCGGCCTGCGTCAGATAGAGGGCATAGGTCACCCCAGCCTTGGTGATGGGTGACGGAGAATATGTTCCGGCCCTGATAAAGCAGGTTTTGTTAGATGCGCTCGCCCGCATCGCCGTCTGACACTCACCTAGTGTCGCGAACGGCGCAAGATATGTCCCGGCGGCGGTGTCGTTGCCGTTAGTCGCAACGAAATAAGCCGGCGTCGAGCCGACGGCGCTCCATATCCCGGTTGTCGGAGACTGATAGAGGGACGACCAATCAGGGGTGCCCTGGTAGGCAAGGGCCGGGGAGGAGATCAGGGTCGCGCCGATCAGGGCGCGCCATACTGTATGGCGCATCATCACGTTATCGCCCAAGTACCCTTCGTCGTATCTCCATAAAGAGAGATGGCGTTAGGCGCCGTCAATACAAAATTGCTCGCCATGTCAATGGTGCCGCCGCCAGTAACCGTGATCAGAATCGGATTGACAACAACACCATAGGCTTTGATGGTTAATTGGAATCCGTTGTAACTAGCCACCGCGGGGACTGTCAGCCCAAGCGGGCTGGTCGATGTCGTGCTGATGAAGAGTATGGTGTCCGGACCAGACAGCGAGGCGACGTTGAAGGTGTTCCCGGAAACCCACGATAGGGTCGTGGCGGGGCCGCCCGGCCCCGCTGCTCCGGTGGCGCCGGTTGCTCCTGTTGGGCCGCCACTCGGCCCGGTAGGCCCGGTATTTCCGGAGGCGCCCGTAGCGCCAGTTGCGCCCTCGATGCCCGTCGCTCCGGTCCCGCCTGATCCCGTAGCGCCCGTCGCGCCCGTCGGCCCTCCGCTAGGACCGGTCGGCCCCGTTGGGCCACCCGGCCCGGTCGGACCTTGCGACCCCGTGGCCCCCGCGCTGCCTTGACTGCCGGTTGCCCCCGTCGTGCCGGCTCCGGTTGCCCCCGTAGCGCCGATCGGCCCGGTCGGCCCCGTAGCGCCGGTCGGACCCGCCCCTGTGGCACCCTGAGATCCCGTTGCCCCTGTGGCTCCCGTAGGCCCGCCGCCGGGGCCGGTTGCGCCGCTAGAGCCTGTGGCGCCGACAGGGCCGGTCGGTCCAGTTGCGCCGCTTGCGCCGCCTGCGCCCGTCGAGCCCTGCGGTCCGGTTGCGCCAGTGACCCCCTCCGGTCCCGTGGGGCCAGTCGGGCCAGCTGCTCCGGTGGCGCCGGTTACGCCGGCTCCCGTTGCCCCTGTTGCTCCTGACGATCCCCCCGCTCCGGTTGCGCCGGTCGGGCCAGCTGGGCCTGTGGCTCCGGTCGCCCCTGAGCCGCCGCCGGCTCCGGTTGCGCCCTGCGGTCCCGTCGGTCCCGTGGCGCCAGTCGGGCCGCCGGCTGATCCCGTCGCCCCCTGCGGCCCCGTCGGGCCTGTTGCGCCCTCGATGCCAGTGGCCCCGGTTCCGCCGGCACTTCCTCCTGCGCCGGTCGCTCCGGTAGGGCCAGTCGGCCCCGTGCTGCCGGTTGCGCCTGATCCGCCAACCCCTCCGGTAGCGCCTTGTGGGCCGGTCGGACCTGTTGACCCCTGCGCTCCAGTTGCGCCCGTCGCCCCCGTTCCCGAGGTGAGCCCGGCAAGGACGAGGGGATTGGTCGAGATGCCAAGGATCTTCCCTGCCGCATCAATAAGCTGGAGTTTGTAGGCATCCGGCGCGACAGGAACGGGGCCGGTGCCCGGCGTCAGAGTCGTTGTGACATGAAGAGGGTTCGCCGATACGCCGAGCGTATTGCCTTCGCTGTCAGCAAAGACGGCGCCGACGAAACGGGTCTTAGGATCGAAACTCTGCATTCAGTCGGACCCAAGTCACGGATCAACGATCCCGTATAACACCGTTATGTGGAGGAACCCATCACCACCTGTCCACGGGACGCTCTGATTGAAGAACACGACCGGAGAGTCGAGGAACGTGCTCGCCGCGTCGAAGGCGCCGTCAAACCCGTTCGGATAGGTGCCGGCCACGAGGATCGAAGAGCTTGGCGCGGTGACGATCGAGCCGGCTCCCGAGTCAGCATTCATCTGGCTCGATTGAAGATTGTTTCCGTAGTAGAGCCCAGCCGATGTTGCCCCGCCGCCGCCCGAATATGCCGTTGTTCCAAAGGTGTAGCTGTAGACGCTCTGCAAGACGATTACCGCTCGGCCCGGTCCCGGCGCAGGAATGACCCTCACCGGAGCGGCAGCGGCATTCAGCAGTTTGGCCTGCGGAATCACCGCCTCGACGCGGTAGACCGCCGTCGCGACAGGCGCCGCACTCGCCGAGAGCGAGAGCATAAGCCCGATCAGGACGAGCGCAACAATCGCCGTCGCGACAGGCGCTGTCCTCGACGAGAGCGAGAGCATAAGCCCGATCAGGACGAGCGCAACAATCCACATGACCTTAGCTCGTCTGAGCGAGCCCCAGCGTGCCGGCTACAATGACAGCAGCCTCAACCAGCGTCGTGTATCCTGGTACTGCGAAACTCACCGAGCCCGTTCCGGGCGCGATACCCTGGAAAGACCACCCACTGTTGCCGGCGTCGGCGACGTTGAAGAGCCCGGCATTACCGGAGATCGTAACGTTGGCCTTCGAGATTGGGACGTTACCGTTTGCGACATCGAGTAGTTGGAAGGTATGTGTCTGCCCAACGATGAGATTGATAGTCGTGACGAGTGTTGGCATGGACGGTTCTCCTGTTGACCACCGGATGAGCCCTAGCGCCCGGCGGGGATGCGCTTCTGATATCAAGGTGTTCCCCAATAATTCTTCTGATTTGTCCTCATGTTGTTGCGCTGTGTCAACGTGAAGGCTACAGTCCACGCGCCCCCTTCTGCGAAGATGCCCTTCATTAGCATGTCGCACCAAAATTCCCGGCGCCATAATACGATTGTTGATTTTTACACATTGAAGTTCTGTTTCCCGAAGAAAAGGCAATCGCCCACGCCCCGCCTTCTTCAAACAATCCCTGTAATACGCTAGAATATGAGACATCTGCATTTGTCATGATCGTGATAACGGTACTTCCTCCACCAGTTCCCGTGGCGCCAGTAAGTTCCGAGCCATCAACATTGACCACAGAATTTGTTGTAGAGCATACACCCTGGATGGCGTGCAAGACATTATCATTTGCTGTTGGCGATCCTGCCGAATTGGTATTGCAATATGTATAAATAGTATTTGACGTGTTACCTGTGCCGATGTTTCCACCAACTGTGTCTGTAAACGTAGATACAAATGTGCTAAATGAGGTAAATGATGACGTGCGCTCTCCAACGGACGAGAAGCTGTAAGGACGCACTAATGATGATATTGTGGCCGGTCCATAGGCAGTACCCGTAATCGAAAGAGCACATGCGGTCGTACCGTTATTAATACAATTGTAGAAAAACAACGCGGAAATGTGCCCTGCTTGGAAAGGAAGATCATGGCCCCCTCCTGTCTGATCATACCATTCGCCGACAATCAGCACAGTCGTTGCTGTGACGGTCTCGCCGACAGCCACCGTCTGCGGCGCGTTTAGCGTGCAAGTTCCCGGCGGGCTCGCACAGGTGCCGATAGAAGCGATGTAAGAAGGACTTGTGATTCCCGCGCCTGTAATCTGGTCATTAACATGCAGCGTCCCGGATGAACATGACGAAACGGTCATCGTGGTGCTTGCAATAGTCGCCGTGCATGTAGCATCTGTCCCGGCGAATTGCTGCGGAGTTTGCCCTGCATGCCCGCCACAGGACGATGCCATGCCCCCCAAATTGCCGGATGAGGCTATGACGACATCGCAAGCTATGCCGGCTCCGCCCTGGTTAACTAAGGCTATAGATTTGCCTGTACCAGGCGCGGCGAACGCACCGCTATATCCGCGCAAACCATACCACGCCAAGGCGCCAGAGACTATATCTCCTGGACCGGAATAAGATGTAGTTCGTGCTCCACCGAATAAGATCGGCGCAAGGATCTGCGCTCGCGCGACCATGCCGATGCCAATCGATAGCAGCAGGACACCGAGAACAAAAAGACGGCGCATTAACCAATGTCCTCGGAACGCTTTGGAAACCAAAGCCACGACGCTGTCCACGTTCCGCCGAAGGTGACAGTATCATAATGCGTGCTGTCGATGCCGATGATGCACGCCTTATCGCCGTTCGCGCCGCCGCTCGTCAGCGTGCCGCCCGAACTTCCGTAGCCGGAGAAGTCCGTCTTGCCGTAGAAGACCCCCGTGTTGCCGCCGAGCACGATGGCACCAGCCGTGCCAGGCTTGTCCCACACGCAGAACTGATAACCGGCCGCAGGGGCCGGCGGCGTCACCGTGCAAGCCGCGGTGCATTGGAAGAACCCGGCGGGCGCCGTAAAGGTGTTCCCGGTGCTCGACCCGGTCGTCAGCGGCGGGTTGGTCGCGAGCGTCGCGGTGACCGCGGGGAAGGTCAAGGTGAAGTTGGAGGACCCAGCATTCGCGCTCGTGAGGGTCGTATAGCCGGTCGAGGAACCGAGCAAGAGCACGTCGCTGTTCGTAAAGGTTTGCGCCGCCGTCCAAGTCTGTGCGAGGTTGAGGAACGCCGCCTTCGTGCCCGGATAGGCGCCCATGAGCAGCACGGCGCCGAGCAGCAGCGCGGCGAGGCGCCATCGGGCTAGAACACGTTCCATTGCGTCCCGTTATAGATGAAGAAGTTCTGCTGCCATTGCTGATTCATGACAAAGGTCGCCGCGCCGTCGATCGTCGTCGAATCGGTGGTGTTGATGGTGGCGTTGAAGGTGAAGAAGTTGTTGCCGTCGTCCTTGACGCCCACGCAAAGATTGGTGGCTGGCGAGGCCGGCAGGTGGATCGTGATCGCCGCGGGCGTGCCCTGATTGACGCAGAGGATAAGGCCGTTGGTCGAGGTGATTGTCGTCGGCGTGGTGTTGCTCGTGTAGACCTGGGTCGTGAAGAGGACGCCTGGACCCGTGGCGCCAGTCGCCCCGGTCGGCCCCGCGGGTCCGGTCGGCCCGGTGATGCTTGCTCCAGTCGCCCCGGTCGGCCCGACGCTGCCGGTTGCCCCGGTCGGCCCGACGCTGCCCGTGGCGCCGGTGCTGCCTTGAGGCCCAGTGGCGCCAGTCGCCCCGGTCGGCCCGCCGGCGGGTCCAGTGGGACCAGTCGATCCGGTCGCTCCGCTGCCGCCAATTGGGCCGGTTGGCCCGGCAATCCCATTCGGCCCGGTTGGACCTTGAGGCCCTGTCGCCCCGCTGCTGCCTCCCGGCCCTGTCGGCCCGGTTGCGCCAGTCGGGCCGCCCGACGGCCCGGTCGGACCAGCCGGGCCGGTCGGTCCCGTTGCGCCCTGTCCGCCGGTCGCCCCGGTCGTTCCCGCCCCGGTGGCACCGGTAGCACCTGCCGGCCCAGACGGACCCGAGGGGCCTGACGGCCCGATCGCGCCCGTTGCGCCAGTGGCCCCGGTTGCTCCGCCACCGGAGATGATCCCCGTCAAGACGAGGGGGTTCGTGACGATCCCCAGGATCTGGCCCTGGAAATCGAGAAGCTGTAACTTCATCGCTTCCGTCGCGACCGGCAGCGGCCCCGTGCCGGGCGCCTGGACGGTCGTGACGTTGAGCGGGTTTTCGTAAGTGCCGAGCGTATTGCCTTCGGTATCGGCGAATACCGTTGCGACGAAACGGGTCTTGGGGTCGAAGATGCCCGCCATTGCCTATCGCAGGGTGTACCACCCGTCGCCGGTACGGATGTCAAGGAGGGACTGAAAGTAGTCTTCGTATTTGAGGGCGACGCGGTTCATGTCAAACATGCCCTGCGCCCACTCACGGCAGCGGATCGGGCTGATCTGCCCGATATGCCGAGCCGCCTGCACGAACTGATTGAAGGTCCGACAGCGGTAGCCGGTGACGCCATGTAGGTTGTATTCGGCGAAGGCCCCCATATCGCTGGTGATAACGGGCGTCCCAGAGAGCATCGCTTCGACGTGTACGCCGTTGAACGGCTCGATGAAGGTTGACGGGCAGATGACGCCCTTGGCACCGGCCAGCAACTCGCGTCTCTGATCGTAGTCGGCGACACCGAAGTATTCGGCAACATCCTCTACCGGGCCGCCCTTGCGGGTCTCGACCTGGAAATTCCCCGGCCCCGCGACGATCAGCTTGGCGCCGATCTCTTCGCAAATCTGCACCGCAATGTGCAGACCCTTGCCCTCATTCAAGCGGCCGAGAAAGAGAAAGTAATCGCTCTTCTGCTCGCGAAACTCGAAATCGTTCAGGTCAAAGTAGTTGGGGATGACGACATCGTACCACCGCGCGTTCGAGGCGGTCTTGATGCCTTGCAACCCGAAATAGGCGTGCATGATCGCATAGGATTCCCACACCCGGTAGGGTGCGAAGTATCCTCCGCCGTAACCGATGCCGGGTTCGACGACGATCATGTCGGAGTGTTGGGTCGCGCACTGTTGATGGCCCGATCCCCACATGCAGAGCAGGAAATCGTTTGGCTCTTTGCGGTCGCAGATCGCCGCGGCCGCGCGGGCGTTGAAGGCCACATGCACGGCGTCGCCGTTGTTGAAGGTCGTCGGAGGCCCCGCGACTCGCCAGTCGCGCACGCCGTAGCAGCTGACGATTTCCGGCTCATGGATCACGGTGACGTGCTCGTCGCACTCAACCTCGGACGCCTCATGCCCGTAATGGATCACGTAATGCCCGCGATCCCTCATCATCTTGCACAGCCGCACGATCTTCTGCGTAAAGGCGCAGGCCGCGTAGGTACGCGACGAGATCGTATGCGGCAGGCCGAGGATGTGGAATCGCATCAAGGCAACTCGCGCTGCTGCACGATCGTCACGACGAGCGGATTTGCGGCGCTGCCGAGGATATTCCCGGCATCATCGACAAAGTGGATAACCATCAATTCCGACGCCCGAGCCGGGCTCCCAGAGCCTTCCTTCTTCTGCTCGGTGATGCAAAGCGGATGCGCAACCGTGCCGAGCGTGTTGCCCTCGGCGTCCTGAATCAGCATCCCAACGACGCGGATGGGCGGCATCGTTATTTCCTCGCGCTTCGTTTCGATCGGCGCTTGCCGCGGATCTTGTTGACGGTGGCGTAGCCGACGCTACGGGCCTCGCGTGCCGACATACCGCGAGCGCGCTCCGACGCCGCGATATGCGACGCCTGACGGTCTTCCTTGGCGCTGAATCGCTTCTTGGGCATTTCCTAATTGCTCCTTGCAGGATAAAACCAAGGATGCCCAACACACCGGAAGTAAAAGCACGCAGAGCCGCTCAAGCGCGTGCTCGGCGGCAAAACCCTGAAGTGCGGGAACGTGAACGCGCGGCCAATCGCAAGTACCATATCACGCACCGCGATCAACGACTGGCGTATCATAAAGCATACAATGCGAAACCAGAAAACCAAGAACGCCGACGTGCGTATGGGCACACGAGACGCCAGCAGCCGGGGTATTACCAAAAAAATCAGGCCCGTCAAAACGAACTGAATCGGGCGCGGCGAGAAGCCCTTGCTGGACGCCCGCAGCCGGAACTTTGTGATGTCTGCGGTCGACCAGAGCCGCATAAGGACGGTACAGTCTTCGATCATTGTCACAAAAACGGTCATTTCCGCGGATGGCTGTGTCGTAACTGCAATTGGATTCTTGGACTTGCGAACGATAATCCTGAAATTTTGATCAAACTCGCCTCCTATCTGTATACGCGCTGAAACGATGGCCTTTGCCGGGCATCAGTTCCTCCGCCTCATCCAGATCACGGCAAGCGAGAACATGCTGAAGAGAGAGGCTGCGATGATCTGCAATTGGCTCGGGCCACGCATGATCTGCCACCAGATCGCGAATGCGGCTCCGAAGAGAACGAGATCCACGAGGCTGGCAACGGACACGACGAATCGCTGCGACAGCGCCTTGAGGGCGATCATCAGCATCGAGGCGGCGGCCTTTTGCTGTGCCTCTGTCTGCTGCTGTGGTGTCGGTTGAGCGGATCTCGTACGGCGAGCGGGGACAGCCTCCGGGTCGTCGGCAGGCGTCTCGCCGAGAAGCGTCAGCCTGCTGCCGCTCATGCGTCACCGCTAGTTGTTTCGAGCATCTCTAAACTCTTTCGCAGGTCATTGAAATCCCCTCCGGGCGGAGGGTCGGTCGGCAACCCCTTGCGAGCCCTCGTCATGCCGATCTGATACGAGCTTATCGCTTTGAAGACATCAAGGCGGTCAAGGCCGGCGGGCGGAGATGCCGACAGCGCCTCTTGCAGAAGAACCGCAGCGAGGCGGTCAAGATCGGATGCAAGAGACATCAGTATCCCTTCCCGTAAAAGGCAATATCGAGGACCGGAGTCCCTGATACGGCGACGAATTTTATCTTCGTCAGGTCGCCGTTATAGACCATAGGCGGCCAGTTGCCGCTCGCCAGCAACATCCCGGAACTCGCCGTAGGATTCGTGCCATCATCACGCCAGCGGGTGTTTGTCGATTCGTCGATCACCCAGGCGACAACGGCCCCGGTTGGGATGCCGCCCGTGCATGACGACAGCCCAGCGGCCGGAGATACGCCGCTAAGTTGGCAGAAGCCGAGCGGAGTGATCGACGCTTGCCACACATGCTGCTGCGCCTGAGCGTACCAAGAGAGGCCGACGATGGCGGCTACGCTGACGGCGAGAGCGGAGAGGATAGACTTCATTGCACTAACCCCGGCTGTGGCGGGATAGAGAACATCGGCTCGATCCCGCGGTTCTCCGGACGGGTCACCGCGATTGCCGCTCCGGGAGCAACATAGGGAGCGGCTGACTTGATGGCTCGGCTCGCTGCTCTGGTCTTCGGACTCCTCGCGGCAGCGTTTAGCGCCGCCTGCCCGAGCCTCGTATAGGGCAACGCTCCGGCAAGACCAGCCGCCGCAGCCTTCTCGCCGCCCGGAAAGACACGCTCTGCACCGAGCAGCGACCCGAGATAAAGGGCACGCTCGGGCGTTCCGCTGTCAGGCATCTTCGCCGGAAGAACCTGCTGCCCGGCGCTTGCCCAATCCTGCATCAGAGCGTCGGCGTGCGCGAACTCGCGGCGACGGCGTGACATATCTTGAGATTTCACCGCAGCAAGGAGATCGGCGGGGGTAAACACCCCGGTCCCCTGCAACCTTCGGGATGTTGCCTGCTCGATGCGCGTCAGCATCGCGTAGGAGTTGTTGATGTTTTGCAGCCGCGTTGCGTATTTCGGGTTTTGCCGAGTGACGGCGGCGCGCATGGCAGAGCGAACTTCCTGAATGGCTCGACCAAGTTGCTGCTGGGCGGCATCCGGCGACCGGATGTACGGCTCTGACAAGACCCGAAGTTCGCTGTCTACCTGCTTGAATGTCTTGCCGTCCATCATGCCGGTGGGCGCCAGCCGAGTGGCGAGCCGATGGCGCAAGATGTTAGAGAATTGCTCGATTTGCGGAGCCGGCATGGACATGACCATGCCCCGCAAATTCGCGATGTCGGATGCGAACTGCCGATCTGTGCCGAAATGGATATGCGGCAAGAGGTGGTCGTAGGCGTCGTTCACCTTGTCGGCCGCGTGAGCGACGGCAGTGTGTCCGATCTCGACGTTCTTCGGCAGGCTCTGCCCGATCGGCTCAAGCGCCTGATTGATCGTCGCCCTATCAAACGACTCGATGCTTCTTCCCTCTCCCGAGCGGATGAAACTGCCGAGGATCGGAAAACTCTTGAACGCCTCCTCGGCGCGCCTGATCTGACGGCCGATCATTCCTCCGCCCGTACCCATCTGGCCGGGGGTTAACTCGACGCCCTTGCTGGCGAGATACTTCGCCAACGCGCTCATCGGTGGCGCGATGAGGTTACCGAGAGCATGCAGGCCGACGTGCGTGGCGCCTCCCGCAAGCGTACCAGCGAGTATCTCACCTCGCTTCTTGCTCCAGAAATCATCCGTGACGGGCGTCCCCGGCTCAAGACTCGCCGCCGCGGCCCCGGAGCCCATAGACATCGCCGCTCGGCCGAGTTTCGTGGCAGCGGCGCCGGGGACCAGATAGTTGAGGGGATTGGCCATGCTGCCGGCCAATTCCCATCCGCCAAACCCCGGAGAGACCCTCTTCGCGAACTCCTCTTCCTGCTTCTTTGCCGCCGCAACATCTGCCGCTGCGGTCTTCTCGGAGACAAACGGCAAATTCTCCTCGATCTTGCTGGCAAGCGTATCCAGACCGACAAGAGGCGCCTCAAGGCCGTGCATAAAATGAGAGCCAGCCTCGCCCGCCATCGTGAACCGCTGCGGGTTGAACGCCGGCCGGGTAAAGGGCTTGTTCGGATCGAACGGCGGCGCGCTCTCCGCGGTGAACGGCTGGGACGGATCAAACGGCGACGGCGAGGAGTTCATTGAACCGGGCCGATTGGTTGCTTGGTCGCCGCGTCATACCGCCATCCGTTCTGGATGACGACCCCACCCCCGCCGGCCGGGCCTCCCGGCTGGCCCTGACCGCCGCCTCCAGCCCCCGGAGGAGCGAAGGTCTGTCGCATTGTGCCTTGCGTTCTCGCGGGAGCGGTAAGCGCGGCCTGCGCCTCCGCCATCATCGCATCTACCGCTGCCTTATACTGTCCCTTGGAATACGCCTCCGTAAGGGTATCTGAGGCCCTCTTTCTCGCAAGGTCGGTAGATGCCCCTTGCCTAGCGGCCACCTGCGCCATCACGTTTTGTAGGGCATAAGTAAAAGTTGCCAACTGAACAATGTCGTCGCCGCCGGTATGGCGGTAGTATCCCTCAAGCACTGAATTGAGTGACGGATATTCCGTCCTGTCGACTCGCTCCGATGCAGAAAGAGCCAGCGGCATAATTGCCTCGGCTTCATTGACGGCCGCCCCCAGGGTGGCCGCCCGGCCGCCCAGAACGATCTCGCCGTGCCGCTCGCCAGCGAACTGCGCTATGTAATCCGCCCACTGAGTTGGCGGTATATTAAGTGCCCGCAGCGCGGCCGGAAGAGCCTGATTGATATATTGCCGACCCGCAGGGCTAAATCCCATCTGCGGCATTTGATGGGTACGGGCAAAGAATAAGGCCGCATCCCACACATCTTCGCGAACGCCAGGAGGAGGTTTTCCCTCCGCCATTCCGGGCCACCCCTCTTTCGGGTAAACCAGCGGTGGCAACATCGGCTGCTGAGCCGATGGCAGCCTGCCGTGTTGCGTCGGCGTGTACGGCTCACGAATTTGCTGAACCGAGCCATCGGGCAGCGTTTGCCATTTGACGGTCCACGTCCCGCCCTGTTTGTCTTCCACATACGGCGTTGGCGGAGCGGTGCCCTGGTCAAGCATCTGTGTTACAGCACCGCCCTGCTTTAGATTGGCCGCCTGCGCAGCATTTCTATCGGCCTCATTGTTAATGTTTCTAATCGAGGCCGTGTTCTTCTCAATTTCCTGCGCTGCCGTCTTGATCTGCAACGGCGCCATCATCGCCTCTTGCAGCATGCCGTGCTCGACCTGCCACGACTGGTGGCCCATGTCGAATATCTTGAACGCCTCGTTGATCTTCTCAACGCGATCCGCCTGAGAGAGTTTCTCGTCCTGCAAGATACCGGAGAAGACGGCATTCTGTGCCGTCAGCGCATCCTGTAGCGCCTCGGTTTGCGCCTTCCAGGTCTTGAACGAGTTATCGAACTGCTGCTGGTTGTTCTGCTCGATCCCCTGGATGACGCCTGCCGCAGCGTTCAGGGATGCCGTCGCCGGCTGGCGGGAGTGCCGTCCGCCAATTGCCGCGACCAGCATCGCCAGACCCCCGAACACCGAGAAGAGTTGCGGCATCGTCTGCGTCGGCGGATGCTTCGACATTTCGAGGTACTTCGCCTCGATGTCTTGTCCGATGTCGATCTGTTTCCGAAGGAGTTTCCGCATCTCCGGACCATCCGGATCGGTCTCAGACATCAGCTTCTGGATTTGTTTCATTTGATCATGCATCTCGGCGAGATGCGCGCGATCCAACTCCTGCTGTTGTTTGAATCCCTCCGTCATGCCGACGGTTATGGCATCCGGTCCCATGAGCCCGTTACGCGGGCCGCCAAGGGTCGGCCACGTACTAGCTAAGGCGCCGTCGATCTTGCTCCAGTCGCCTGACTCAGATGCCTTTTTCGCCTCGGCGTCGAGATCAAGGCCCGTCTTAGCCTTGAAGGCCTTTTCCGCTGTATAATGAGCGGCCCATTCAACATCGGCCTTGTTGTTATGATTAAGCACGCGGCCCTGCGCGCGAGCCGCAGCCGCAGCCGCATTCCACGTGTCTGGCTGCATCTGAAATTCGTTGAAGGCGTGAGTCTGCTGCCCTGTCGGCCCGATCGCGCCAGGAATTACATTTCCGGGAGGCGTAGGCGCGCCGCCGTAAAGGACATCCCTGCCGCCGCTCTCCCTGCCGCTGATGCGGTCGAAAAGGGGGCGCTCGTAATCGGGGATGGGGGAGGCGCCATACGGTATGCCGCCTCCTGTTGCCTGATCCTGATCGGGCTTCGGCGCAGGCGGCGTCGGTACGTTGAGTTGCAAATTCGGCGCCGCTGCCGGGGCCGCCCCGATCTGGGGCGGCGGCAGGAAACTCGTCAGAGGACCAATTTGCGCAGTCGGCGAGATTTGGCTCATTACGCCGCCACGTCATAGGCGCTCGGCGAGGTGCCGAAGAGATTTGAGCCGCCGCCCAGCGAACCGAGAGCGCGGGCAAAGTTCGTCAATGCGGTCTGATACGCCTCATCTTCTTGCATCGCGGTTTGCGTCAAGCTTTGCAGCTGACCGCCAGCCATGTTGGCGTACTGAGCGCCGAGACTCGACAGGTTCTCCGCAATCTGGAATGTCTGCCCCGCAGCGGCCTCGTTTACCGCCTGAAGTTGCTGTGCCTCCATCGTCGAGCCGCCGATCCCGAGGTTGGCATCTGCGCCGGTTACGGCAGCGGTGTTCGCTGCCTTTGCCAGATTAACCCAACTCTGCGCTCCGGGCGGCAACACTCCCGAGAGGAGGGGTGCCTGATACTGGTTAGCGAGAGCTACTTCCTGATTGACGAGTCCCTGTTCCTGCTGCTGTGGCGGATAAGACTGCGGACCTTTGAAGAGTTGCGGCAGCATCAGACCGAGGCCGCCAACGGTTGAGGCGATCGAGAGCGGCGTCTTGATGTTATTCCAGATGCCGGCGAGACCAGTTTCGCTCGGTGTGGCCGAGGCGAAATCACTACCCGCCCCACCCGTTGCGCTCAGAACATCGGCGCCCCCTGGCCCGCCCCCGCCAAAGGCAGTCGCGTCCTGACCAAGCGTAGCGCCTAAACTCTCCGACACACTCGGCGCCGCGGCCGGCATAGCCGCTGTCAGAGGCGCGGTAACGCCCTCCGCTCCCGCTGCTGGGGCGACGTTCGTTCCTGCGCCAATTACGCCAGGACCGACATCGGCCGTTGCCAGGGCCGTTTCGTTGGCAAGAGGCGTAACTGCTCCAGAAAGAAGTGGCGCGGCAGATGCGCCGAGATCGGTGGCCGCACCACCGAGCGCACCGCCAATCCCTATGTCGCCGACCCCAGCCGCCGTACCGGCTGCCAGCGGCGCTTCGACGCCGGCCCCGAGGGCTGCCGTATCGGGCGCCGCGAGCAGAGCCGAGGCGCCAGCGTCGGTTCCGAAAAATCCGGCGTCAGCCGCGCCAGCGCCAACTCCGGCACCCGCGGCCTCTCCGCCAAACAGGCCGGCGGCACCAAGACCCCCCGCGCCCAGCGTCAGCGCACCCGCGATGGCAGGAAGCAACCACGGCGGCGTGCCGAACAGGCCATGCTTACCCGCCACGGAGCACCTTCACGAAATTACGCGCCATCCGATCATATCCGATGCGTTCGGCGAGGAGATCAAGATTCGTGTCTGTGTCAACCCCGTAGCGGAACTCTACCGCACCAAGAGCACGCGCCCATCGCTCGCCATCCTGATAGATGCGGATTGCCTCGAATGACGATCCCGCATCTCGGCCGGCGACGAACACATCGCATACGACAGGTTCTGGCTCCCACGGCGTCCGCTCGACGGCGAACATGCCGACAGCATTATCGGAGCACACCAACCGCACGGCATTGGACTGCCCACTCGCCGCTGCTTGCAACAGCGGCATCATGCCCGCCAGCGTCAGCCGCGGGTGACGCTTCTGAAATCGCGGGATCGCCCACTCGGCGATCTCCGGGATCTCTTCAATCGTGACGCGGCGGACGCTTGTCATAGGCCCAGCTGGTTCTCTGCGTCGCGGTGCTCGTCGGCGTGCTGCAACACCCACGCCTCCATCGACAACCGATCCGTGAAATCCGGGATCGTCAGGTCGGAACTGTCGATCCCAAGAACCGAGTCCATCTCGGCGTGCATCACGAAGTGGTTGCGCAGCCAATCACCGATTGCGTGCCACGGGATCGGATCGAGGACAAGGCTAGATAGGGTTTGCCCATACTGCCGCTGGATCGCCTCGACGATCCGAACGTGACTGTCGGCGTTCGAGAAACTCCAATCGTGCCAACCGCGTTGATCGCGAGGAAGCGTGTAGAGGAGGGCGATTGCCATCTACCACGATCCCCCGATCGCCACCCTCGCCCACGTATTTGTGGCGGTGCAAACGTAGAAAAACGATCCGTCCGTCGCGACTTGATTCTGCGTTCCGGTCGAATTGTCGTGGGCGGGGGCCGTGACGAAACTCAGGCCGCTCGCGCCCGTCGCCCCCGAGACGCCAGTTGCTCCGGTGGGGCCGGTCGGTCCTGTCACGCTCGCGCCGGTTGCCCCTGTGGCTCCATGAGCGCCGGTAGGTCCGGTAGCACCGCCCCTCCCGCCAAGACCGGCGATCCCATTAGAACCAACCGGACCCGTCGCGCCGATAAAGCTCTGCGTTGTCGCTGCCCGCGAGGTAACGACCGGAGATGATGATGTGCTGGGCACGCCACATCACCCCGTAAACACGAAGAAGAAACCCGTCAGGGCCGACGTGTTGGTGAAATCGGAGTTAGTCAATGCCGTCACCGTGCCCGTGCCACCGCTCTGATAGAGCGTCGCGACCGCAGCGGCAGCGGAAACATTGGCGAAGATCATCCCGGTATCGCCCGAGGCAAGCGCGTTGTAGTAGGAGATGACGACGCTACCCGGCCGACTTGCCCCTGCCGTAACCGGGATCGAGATGGTTGCTGCGCCGCTCGCCGATCCCTTCGACGACAAGACGACATCGAAGAAGCCGATCGTCAGCCGGCCGATCGAGAGATACTGGCCAAGCTGCGTCGTGTAGGCGACGCCGGTCGACGCGCCACCGAAGGCAATGGCTGGGTTCCAGCTGGTCTCCGTGTTGGCGCCCCACACGCTCGCGCCGCGGGCGATGATCGAGCCAACCGTTGTGCCGAGGATCGCATCGAGGATCGCCGTCAGCGTATTGCCGATCGGCGCCGCAGACCCTCCGGTGATGTTGGCAAGAATGTCGAGGGTGCCGATCGAGGGTAGCGTCGCGACCGCTGTCGTGCGCAGGTGGAACCCGCCGCCGCCGCTATTGAGCGTCGCGTCGTACATGAGGAAAATGGCATTGTCGGCGGCGATCTCTCCGCCCGAGAGCGCCACTGGCCCGGATGAGGTATCGAGATAGACAGGGAGCGCCGCTAGGCCACCCACAGCCGCCGTGACGGCTCCAGTGTTAGTGCTGGCGGCGATACCGGAGAACGCCGCCAGATCGTTGTAGACAGGCGTGGGCGTGCCCGAGAGCGGCGCCATCGTCAGCGTATTGGCGCCCGTCACGGTACACGGGATGATCGTGCAGAGCGCCAGCGCCGCGAACTGCTGATCGAACAGCGAGAGCGGCTGCGGCGAGGTGGCCGGGAGCGTCGCAAAGGTTACCGGGAGCGGCATCTGTCAGCGTTTCCTGAACCACATGGCGATCGAGTACCGCCTTCCGGCCGTTACCTGCCTGACTTCATGCTCTAGGCTGGCCGGAAAAGCCACCATCAACCCTTCATGTGGCGTGATTTCGAGGTTTTCATTCGAGAATCGCAACTTTCCGCCCCGAAAGTCGCTGCTGAGATAGACGATAGCCGAAAAAACCCGGTGCGCGATGTTAGGCCGACCGTTGTCGATGTGCGGCGGATGCCATCCGTTTGGCAGCAGACACGCCAGGACCGCCGATTCAAATTTGACCCCCTCCTCCGACAAATCGGCGATGCGATCCGTCAATCCCCAGATGCGATTCCGTGGGAGATAGACGTAGGGTTCGCCGGAGTAGCCGCGGTGCGGGCTCGCGGGCGCTCGCATATCATAGTCAACGCGCCAACCTGCACACTCCTCCGGCGTGATGAAATCCGTATGCTGGATCACGGGCATGCGATCGGTCCCGGCGTCACGTCGAGCAAGGCGGGGCCGGCGCGGGTGAAGGTGCCTCCGGTGCCCCGGTTGTTGTACGTGCCGGCCATGCCGTACATGAAGAGAGGCGGCGACATTCCGGTCACATTCTGCCCGCTGCTGCCCCAATCAACGAAGCAATTAGAGGTCCCGAACAGCGCCGCGACGTTGGTTGGATTAGAGAGATCGAACGAAACCGGCGCAAACCACAGCGCCGAGAGATCCGCCGTATTCTGGATCGGGGTTACGCCGCCAACCTGCCAGCCATCGCCCGGCGAATAACCGACGGGCAACGACGAAGACCACGTAAACCCGCCTGTGTTGCCGACAAAGGTGGTGAGCGTCCCGTCAATCAGAAACTGAATCGTTTGCGTGGCCGTATCGACCGACAGGGCGAAGCTGTGGAAGCCGGGGCCGTAGATGAAAGTACCGGTCGAGTTCCATGTCCCGGTGACGATGACCGTTCCATCAGCTTGGCGGGCCTGGAAGGTCCATGTGCTCGGGTTGTTGCCGCTGTTGAGCGAGAAGGTGATCCCGCCGACGCTGGTATCCGTCAGAACCGCAAAATCGACACTCTTCGGCAGATTGCCAATCCAGCCGGCGATGAGCAGCGATGATGCTGTGGCAGGGAGATCCGACAACGATCCCGTGAAGTTCGTGTTCGTCGCATAGCCGCGCACCGCATCGGTGACGTTGATCTCGGCAGGCAACGTAAAGGTGAAAGCCGGCTGCACCGTCACGCCGGCCTGCGGTGTCGCGAAAATCTGATAAACGCCGGCCGTCGCATTGAACTGGAAATTCTCCGGATGACCCGGGTCGCCGAAGGAGGCCAGCCATGTAAAGCCGCCTCGGACGGCGCCATACGGAATTTCACCCCAACCGCCTGGGCCTCCACCGTCCCCAAAGACGACAGGGTTGCTGTAATTGCTGAACCAACCGAGGACCATCGTCGGAGCATTGGTGGTCGTGATGTCAATCGTGTTCGGCCCGGTCTCCGGGTAAAGCGCCGATTGCGTTACACCGTCCCAGATATCATCGAGATTGGCGCCGCTGATGACAAAGGCGGCAAAAGTGGCGGACGCCGTACCAAATGGCTCAGGATCTACAGTCGGGTTGACGGCTATATCCCAAGTGATCGTCATTGTCGCTGACAACTCCGAAGGAACGACCGCATACCACAACTCGTTCGCGATCGCCGAAAGCACTTGAGGCGGAGGTTGATCGACTCGATTGAAGTTTGACGCTGAAGCGCGGAATCTCTTGGTGAATGTCAGACCGCCTAGACTGACCCCGGTAATACTCGGCGGTGCCCCGAGGTTTGTTGCTGCTTGTACGACCGAGGCAAAGACGATGATGATGTCTGTTTCGTTCGCCTCGAGCGGGCCGCCGAACGAGACGCCGATATTCGTCGGCGGTGAGATGACACTCACATATCCGCTCACCGTCGGGCCGATCGTCATTTGCCGATAGGCGAACCTCACGGCCTCCGGAGATCCCGGCGGAGGTGGCGGGGGCGGAGGTGGCGGGGGCGGAGGTGGCGACATCGTTGGACAGAACGCCAGCGGCTGACTCTGGCTCATATGTTCAACGTCTCCGTGCGCTCCTGGATCGTCAGCGAATTCAACTCTATGTCGCTGGCGATCGTGCAGATCGTCACACCAAGCAGGCGACCCACGTTCGCCACAGGCGTAGGCCCGATCACCGAATACCCGACGCCCCCGAAACTGACAATCGCGAGAGCGTTGTTCTCGAAGGTAACGACGCCGCCCGCATTGTTCTGCCAGATGACGAGACCGCCGGGGTTGATGATCACCGCGGCGTTGCCTGTGCCGAGGCCATTTTCGTTATCGACGGTTACCCACAAATACGAGTCTGCCTTATACGGCTTAAGCAGTAGGTGGAGTTCGTTCGCAACCTTCGTCGACCAGTATGTCGGGTTGGCATAGAGCTTCGATTGCAGGATCTTGTAGAAGTTCATCGAGCCTTGGGCGAACATCCGGTGGATGCTCGTGCCGTTGGTGCCGTAGGCAAAGAGGTTCGAGAACCGCGAAAGCGTGGCGATAAACGTCGGCACGAATCCTTGATGCGTTGTGAAACAACGCTGCCCGTCGAACATAAGAAGGATCGTCTCCGCTCCGTTCGTCAGCGGATTGATGATCGGAAACTGCAACAGGTAGACGGGACGACCAAAGATTGTCGCCACGGCAGACGGGAAATCGAACTCGGTGTTATTGGTCGTTCCGCTCTGCGTGAAATAGATACCGTCGAACGGCTCGCTGATCTTTGTTACCGCGCCGCCGATCGAAATGTAGATCCCGAGCGGGTTGGCGAAAATGATGTTGCGGCTAAAGACCTGCACGCTCGACGGCCACAGGGAGCCAATCTGCGGGTCCGCATTGACATTCGAGAATGTCGTAACGGCCGGCCCGGCGGGCTGCGTTGTCGTTGCCGGGGTCGAACTTACATTGACGTTCGATATGTAATTCAGGCAGTTATCGCCGACGAGATACAGAAACCCGTTAGTTTGCACCACCTGCATATAGCCGATGCGGGTGAAGTAGTCTGTCGCCGGGAAGGCGCCACCGTCACCACCAAAATTGACCGGGCTCTCGGCAGCCGAGAAGAGGGTGCGGGCCGGCGGCAGGGTCGTGACCGGCTCGGACAGGAATGCCCGGCCGTTCGGTATCCAGACACGATCCTTGTAAACCTCGATCGCCGTTCCCGAGACGCCGTAGGGCATCAGCGCGATCGTCGCCGACGCGGGGCCGTTGCCATTGGTGAATGTGACATAGGTAGGATTGGAGTAGTTCGACCCCGTGCCGCCACCCGGCGATGTTTCGCCCGGCAGGTTGAGACCGACTATCGAACCATTTGCCACCTGTGGCGTGGCCGATGCCCCGACGCCTGTCGAGGAGAGGAAGTTCACACCCGGCGTACCGCCATAACCGGAGCCGTTATTCCAGCTGTCATAGCTGGTGATCACCCCATTCTGGGTTGTCACTTCGCCGGTAGCGCCAGATCCGTCGCCGCCGGAGATGTCGACCACAGGATCGGTATAATTAACACCGCCTGTCTGCACCCCGAGCGATGGTACGATGCCGCCGCCAATGCCCTGCGGAAGGTAGAGAATGGCGCCCGTTCCCGTTGGGTCGGTCACCGTGGCGGTCGGCAGCGACGGGCTGGACGAGAGCCCGTACCCGCTGCCACCATTGGTGATCACCGCTGAGACGATCACCCCGTTGTTGACGACAGCCTCGCCGAAGGCCGAGGAGGTGCCGTTGCCCCCACCCGAGAATGCCACGATGATCTGCGCGTCGATCGCGAGATCCGTAACCAGAATCCCGGTGATGACGATCTTCGTCACCATACCGTTCTCGATGAACGCCTCGGCGGTACAAACCGGTGATACCGTTCCGTTGGACTGAGGGACGCCTATCGTGACGTTCGGCGGCGTCACGTAATCCATCCCCGGATCGGTGATCGAGACGATCGGCCCGACCGTGCCCGCGGTGTAGATGTTGGTGCCGTCCCAGATCCAGTATCCGTTCGGCTGCGGCGCAACCATCAACACGTACTGGCTCGAAAACTGCGAGATCCGGAACGCCGCCGTCAGCGGTCCAGCGGTCGTGATCGTGCCGGCCGCCAGCAGCGTCGTGACAATCTGGTTGTCGATGTTGACCGCAACCACCGAACCATCGACGCGCAGCACGATAGCGTAGAACACATTCGAGAGGTTGACGAAGCCGTACCAGACGATCGTCGGGCCTTCGGTCGTATAGATCGGATCAGGGTCGGCGTCCGGGATGATCCGGATGCTATCCGGGCCGAGCGTCATCCAGCCGTCGACCCACGAGCCTTGCGCGTTGTTGATCGCCGCCCGGCTGACAAGCGTGTTGACGCCGCCCATAAAATTTTGAAACGGGACCGGAAGTAGATTGGCCGGAACACCGGGTTTGAACCCGGCATCGCCGGGAATCGTCAACCCCTCGCCGGTCGCAACGGTCGATGCGCCGCGCTCGCTCATGCCATACGGCCTGTGCTATGATGGGCGGGACGGGTGAGCGGGGGTACGCTCAACCCGCCCCTGACCACCCATCGGCATAGGAGGGAAGACCGACGATGGCTGACGACACTTCTACCAAGATTCCTGAGATGGTCGAGCGCGTCGCGAGGGCTCTTGCAAAGATCGACGGTCTCAACAAGAGAGCCAAATATTCCACCCCTCCGACTGTCTATATCGGAAAGGGTCAGGAATGGCGGAATTGGGAGCGGTGTGCTCGCGCGGCAATTGAGACGATGCGTGAGCCGACAGGGGATATGCTGCTGCACATCGTTGCGGCGGAGGGTAGCCCAGCAAGGCCGATAGACCCGGAAGAGGCGTGGCGCATCATGATCAACGCCGCGCTTGGGAGGTGAGTGGTGGCACACAAAGGCGCGCGGGAGGATTTGACGGCGGAGTATGTGCGCGAGATTCTCGATTATGATCCGGAGACGGGGGTGTTTCGCTACCGCGCCAACCTCAATCGGCGAGCGAGGGCGGGCAACACTTGCGGGTATCAACAAAAAGAAACCGGCAGATTCAAGATGCGCATTAACGGCCACGAATACATGGCGCATCGCCTCGCGTGGCTGTGGATGACCGGCAAATGGCCGACGCACGAAATCGATCACATCGACATGGACCAATCTAACAATCGCTGGCATAACCTGCGCGCCGCTACGTCGTCGCAAAATCAAGCGCATCGTCCACTCCGACGCCACAACACGAGCGGCATCACTGGCGTTTGCCAAGAACGCCGACGTGGAAGGTGGGTGACCTTTATCAATCACCGCATCATAGGTTATTTCAAGAGTCGAGAAGAGGCGATTGAGGCGCGCACTCGGGCGGTTGATGAAAAGCACGGAGATTTCGCTCATCCAGATTCTTATTATATAAGAAGATAATGTACTACCATCGGCCGTAACTGTTCCCGAGATACCTCGGCCTAGCGCCCATGCTGTACCGAGACACTCTTTCATTATAAAGATCAAGCATTGCTCTTGCATTATTAAACGAAACAAGTTCGAGATAACAGAGATGAGCAGCATAGAAGGCCACGGCATCCTGCCACGGCGGAGGCAGGGCCTCCTCATCGCTGTCGCTCGTTAAATCTATCGGCAGACACAGGCAGTCTGCCTCGAATTGATAAACCTGAGAAGGCAGAGGATAGAAATACAATGAGCCAAATGATCCCTGCCCGTATTGTGAGTACAGGGTCGGCACGTACAAGTATTGCTGTGGATAATTTCTAATAAATGTTTGATAGTCAGTGAATGGATAGCTAACTAATGTGTATCTGTACCCATTGAATATCATCGCTATAGAGAACACCGCGAACGGCGCATCTACACCAGCCGGCATGGGGAATGACGAAAATTTGTACACTTCCTGACCGAACGTCGTAACCGTGAGCGGAATCGTCTGCGCCGTAACGACGCCGCCCGTCCCCGTCGGATCGGTTATCGTCACGGTCGGCTGGAAATATCCGTTCCCTGGATTGGTCAGCACCGCCCCAGACAGAGCGCCGCCCGTCTGAGAGATCGTTCCCGTCGCCTGCAATCCTGCCGGGTTCGGAGTATACCCGCTCGGGAAATCCGGGGCAGAGATGGTCAGTGTCGGTGAGGTGTAGCCGCTACCCGGCGTTGTGATCGTCAGGCTGACGAGAGGCCCAGAGATCGGCGGCAGGATACGGATGCACTGAGTCCTGAGCGCAATGTCCCGGCGAGCGCGATTGATATAAATTTCAACGTCATCAAGCTGCAGCAGCTTGTCTCCGCGGTCATGCAGCAAACCCTTGACCATACGAGAGTAATCACTGAGAACGGCCATTAGGCCATCCCCCAAGATTGCGAGGCTCGTAATCCGATGATAGGATCGGAGTCACGCGAGCGTTTGCCTCGCTCGCGGACCCCTAACCAATCCTGCCGACGGAGGGCATGATGGTTTCGCGAGATATTGCCGACAGACCACGGCTGACGCAAGAGTACCTGAAATCGATCCTGTCCTATGACCCCGAGACTGGTGTTTTTCGATGGCGGGTTGACCGATACAAAAGTCGAATAAGGGCTGGAGATCGCGCTGGCTGCGTCGATGCGTTCGGGTATCGCCTGATCAGGTTCGATTACAAAAACCACAAAGAGCATCGACTCGCTTGGCTCTATATGACCGGAGAGCAGCCACCCGCTTTCATGGACCACAAAAACCACAACAGAGCCGACAATGCGTGGGCAAACCTCCGCATTGCTAACGGAACGCAAAACCGAGCCAACACGAGAAAGCCGAAAAACAATACATCCGGCATAAAGGGCGTAAGACGTGTGAAAAATAGATGGTCCGCCCTCATCGTGTGCAATCGACAGCACATACACCTCGGCACTTTCGCCACCAAAGAAGAGGCCGCGCAAGCATACGCCGAGGCGGCGCGCAAACTGTTCGGCGAATTTGCCCATAGCTGAGAGCACGGTCACTGTGCCGGCCCGCCTCTTTGCTGTGGCGAGATCCCGAGTTTGTTCGGCAGCGTCGGATCGGGCGCCTGCACATAAATATGTGAGAGCACGTCTGGCGTCGAACCACCACGAGCCCGCGCCATCAGGATCTCGAAATTCTGCATCATCTCCTTGGCATCGGCTTCCTTCTGTAGCGACATGAAGAGGAGCCACGCCGCGTAGAACGGCACGGCATCGGTCCAGGGATACGGCAACGCCTCCGGCGTCGTGTCGTCGACAAGATCGTCCGGGTAGCAGACTGTCGTCAAGTATGCCGTGTAATTGGCATCTGGCACGTTGATCCAGAGCGTCCCGTCATCTCCCTGGCCGAACTGCGACCAGTATTTCGGAGGGGCAGGAACCGCGACCGAAAGCACGAAATTGTTGAACCACGCCCATTCTCGGGCGTTGATGCGCGCCTTACCGGCTGTCACACCGTAGGTCGCCATCTCGACTTCGATGACGCTCGCTATTCCGGGCACGGTCCCCGAAAAGGCGATCGACGAGAAGGCGTATTGCTGTACCCCGGCGGTGATCGCGAGCGTCGAGTAGTCGCGGATGCACTTGCCCTCGATCGCCGTTTGCAGGCGCGCGGTGTTGATCGCTAGGTCGAGTTGCGTCGTCCCGATCAGCGGGTTGGGCGAGGACGGCGCCTGCAAAAGCTGCTGCGTGGCGGTTTCATAGGCGACAAGCATCTCGGCCTCATCGCAGAAGCCGCCGGGTTAGGCCCTGCGGATCAGCACCTTTGCATCGTGATGATGTCGGTCGCCGCTGCGACGAAGACCGCCGGGTTGGTCGTGCAGGTGGCGCTCGTGCCGGCGCCATTCACGGTCAGGGTCGGGGCCGACCCCTGCTCGGTGCCGAAGTTCAGCATGACGACACCCGTCAGCTGTCCAGCGTGGGTCAGGGCCAGCGTCACGACCGCGGGGGTGATCAGGGCGATGTTCGGATCGAACGGATCGGGGATCACAAAGCAGGTCGGCGCTACCGTGTACCCGGCCCCTGCGAAGGTCAGCGTCACGGCATTGACGGCTCCGGCCGAGATCGTGGCGACTCCGTAGGCGCCGATGCCGTAGGTCGGCGTCGCGGCAGCCGGGTTTACCTGCGGCGTCGGGATAACGATCAGCGGCGCCTTCGAGTAATTGGCCCCGCCCGAGACGAGGGTGCGAGCCAATGCTCCACCGATGATCGGAACCCAAGTCGAGTTCCCGGCCCCTGCGGTGATCGTGGTCGTCGCCTGCACGTAACCGCTGCCGGCGGCGGTAACGAGCCCGCCATAAGCCGACCCGGAGAGGTTGGCGACGCGAAAGTTCACGCCATCGCTGTAGATGCGCTCGCCGATACCCTGCGTGTTGCCGAGATCGGTGGTGTCGGGGTTGTACGGAATCCATTGGCCGGTGATGTTGCCGTCGAACCACTCGATCGAGGACACGCCTGCCGTATTCGAGATGATCCAGTCGCCGGGGGGAACCAGAACTGCGCCGCCAGCGGGAAGCTCGAAGGTGTAGCAGCCGAACGTCCGCGCTCCACCGGACACGGCATCCGGATAGAGGGCCGAGTCGATCGGAAGGTTGATGCCGGGACCGGCGATCCTGTTCGTCATGGGTGCTTGACCCCCTTTAGGTCAGCAAGGTATACTGGTGACACACAATGACGGAGGAACGCGATGCCCCCATCGGCGAAACGAGAGACGGCGATCTGCGCCATCTGCAGGAATGAGTTCGTCAAAGCGCACCATCGGGCGCTGTATTGCTCTCGGCCGTGCTTCTGGAAGTCGAAGAACCAGCGCGTGCCCGTCGAAAAACGAAGGGCGTACAACCGCGCTAAGTACTGGAGAGATCCCGACAAAGCTCGTGCCCAGGTGCGCGCCAGCGCGACAAAATTCAGAGAAGCAAGACTCGCTCTAAGGCGCGGACAGTTCCAGAAAGAGAGATTGGCGGCTCCCTGGCGCAGTCTTCTTTCGTCATCAAAAGAGCGTGCTGCAAAGAAACGGATTTCGTTCTCTCTGACTGAGGAATGGGCCGCATCTCGTTGGACCGGGAAATGCGAATTGACCGGCATTGAGTTCCGCCTTGGGCAGAGAGGCCCAGGCCCTAAGCCGTACTCACCGAGCATCGACAGAATCAATCCGACAATCGGATACGACCCAGACAACTGCCGCTTCGTGTTACACACCGTCAATGCCATGAAAGGCACTCTTTCGGACGAGGAGATGTATGAAATTGCAGAAGCATTGCTTAAACAGAGGCAGTAAATGCCGCGTTCGCTACGCCAACAACCGTAGCATTGGCGACACATTTCGCAGTAATAACGTTGTAACCAGTTACCATGACCCCCTGCTGCCCGATCTGGCCCAGCGGGATCAACGGGTAGAACCCCGAGAAGTCGAATGCCGCATCCTCGTCGATGTACATCTTCGTGTACTTGCTGTTGACCGCAAAAATCTGCCCGGCCGGGCAGAACGAGTCGGCATAGATCGGAACCCCGGCGACATTCAGGTTCGGGAACGAAGACCTGACCGGCGTCGCCATGTTGTATTCGGGGCCGGGGCGGCCGAAAATCTGCTCGGTGCCGATGAAATCGGTGTTGAGGGTCGCGAAGTCGCCGGGGTTCATCACCACCAGAGACGGAGGCTCACCGCCCGCCTTGAACGTGAACTGAATGATGGCGTTCGACATCGTGGCGCGGGTGTATCCGGCAGTCCCAGGCAACCCCGCTCCGGTAGCGGCGGTGTAATACTGCCCCTGCCACGATGTATTCCCCGGCGCCAGCCGGTTGATGCCGCCATAGGTCTGGTAGTTCGTGCCGTTGTCAAACCCGTCGGCGAAACCGTTCGGGAATAGAGGATTGGTCGAGCCGACGCCCTGGAAGGCGAGCGTCGCGAAATTCTGCACCGTGACGTTCCAGACATCATTCATCCGCGCCTTGAGCGTCGAGATGACGGTATCCGTCGCCTGAAGGATACGCTCGCCGAAGTACAGCGGAACCGGCACCACCCAATAAGCGAGAGAGAACTGAGCGTTCTGAAGGGCCGGGATGATCTGCGGCTGATTGAAACCGCCCGCGGGGCCGGTGAACTGGCCCTGCACCATCGACTGACCCTGGATCGGGATGGTGATCTGGTTGACGCCGCCCGCCGCCTTCTCTGCTCCACCCAGCAGGTAGAACAGAGTTGGGGTCGCGTAATATATCTGGACGAACAATACGGGAACGAAAGCCCTCCGTGTCACGGAAGTCAGTTCCAAGTACAAGTTCCCAGTTGGTACTACACCCTGCCCAGGAAGTGGCATGTCCTGTTACCTCATATTGCTACTTGACATACCGCTCCGGTCTCGGGTATCATCGTCTCGTCAACAAACGGAGACACCCGATGCCCAAAGCGATACGAGTAGAAAAAACGTGCGATCAGTGCGGCGCGCGCTTCTTCGTAAAGCCGTCGCACGCAAACCAGAGATTTTGTGCTCGCTCCTGTCAGACGGCCCACGAGGCCGTCCACGGCCGTCTCGCGGGGCGTTACGAACGGAAAGACACCCACTGGTTCTTTTGCAGGCAATGCGGCGTGCGCTTCCCGATGAAGCCGGGATATCTGACACAATACCGCACCAAGTTCGGCAAGGACCCGATGTATTGCTCGATAAAATGCTCCGCTCTCGGTCGCCGGGCGGACTCGGATGAGCGTAATAAGGGCATCTGCAAACAGTGCGGACAGGAGTATTACCGTACCCGCCGCGGCGGCTCTGGAACGATCTATCGCGAGCAGGAGCTTTGCTCTAGGGAATGCAAGAACGCGTGGCTGAGAACTCTCGCAGAGCATCGGTTCAACGCGGGAGTTACCGGGCGACACGTCAAGAGCAACGGTTACGTCTGGCTCTCGATACCCGCGAACATCTCCGGAGACGGAAAGAAACGCGAAGTGATGGAACACCGCTGGGTAATGGAGCAAACCATCGGGCGTCCGCTCGAACCCGGCGAGACGGTCCATCACAAAGACGGAGATCGCGCCAACAACACGATCGAGAATCTTGCTCTTTTCGTAAGCAATCACGGACCGGGGCAGGAGGTGGTCGATATTGTTGCGTGGTGCGTCAAGATGCTGACGCGCTACAGGCCGTTCATCACGCCCGAAGACGCCGAGGCAATCCGGTCTATCTTGGGTGACTGAGGCGTAGGCAAGCTGCATGGCGGGCGACGTTACCCCTGCCCGCCAGCTGCCCGGAACTGCCGGCGCGCCATGTCGACCGCCTGCCCGAGAAACCCGTCATAGTCCTGCTTTTCCAGCAGCATGTTCACATCGGGAGCGCCCTCGACCTGCTCGAACCAGTTGAACCGGGACGAGCCGGTCAGGGGCGGCGGGGGCGGGGGGTTATGTTTCTCGAAGAGCGCCATCGCCGCCTCGTGGTCGGCAATGCCGCGCTCGTGCATCATCTTCTCGATCGCCGCGACGCCCTCTTCATTGAACCGGCCGGCGAGCATCTCGTGACCCTTATTCCACCGGGTCGTCCACTCGCTGTCCTGGGCGTCCTTCGCCGCCTTGGTCGCCGCCTCTTCACGCGCCTTGCGGTCATCCTCGAACTTCTGTTCGAGGGCGCTCAGCTTTTCGAGGATCGGGTTGGCGGCGTCGATCTCCGGCACTGGCACGTCCGGGTAGAGATCCTTCTGGATCTTGAGCAGGGACTGCCGGTGCTGCGGGCTCGCCAGCGCCTTTTGCACGAACCCCTGGAGGTTCGTGAAGGTCGCCAGCTGGTTTTCGTCGATCTCAGGCATCGGCTATCAGGTCCGGCCGCCTTCGTTCGGCACATGCCGGATCGCCGTCGAGCCGCCGGTCGGCAGCGGCGTCGGCACATGATCCTTGCGAGCGCCGATCTGCGACTCTTCAAAGTTGATCTTCACGATCTGCCCATCTTTCTTCGGCAGCTTCGTGGTCGAGTCCTGAAAGATCGAATACGCCATCGTCTACATCCCTGCTGACGGTTGCATGAGTTGCGGAGGCGGACGCATCGCTCCTGGCGGCACTCCGCCGCCTCCACCCTGAGCGGCAGCCGCCTGCTCCTGGCGGGCGCGGGCCTCGCGAACCGCATTCATCCGCTGCGACAGCTGCATCATGTCGAGTTGCGCCTTCTCCAACCCTGGCGCGACGGCGCCGGGCGGCGGCACATGCTTGCGAATCTTGTTGAGTCCCTCGCTGATCGCCTGAGCGGCGTCCGAACCGAACGGGATCTGAGCGAGGAGTTTCTGAATCTGTTGCGCGTGCATCCCAATGGCGAGCAGCGCCATCTGCTCCGAGCCCCGGTTTGGCACGGGAGTCGTCGCGGGTGTCGGCCCTGTCGCTTGTGGCGGTTGCGGCTGAGGCGGTGCCCCACCGCCCGCCATCGGGATTTCAGGCACGACTAGCGCCGCTTGCCGCGCATCTTGTGCCGACGATACCGTACGGGCATTGCCATCACTCCATCTCTCTGTTGCACAGCCGGGGAGATCACGAAGGATCGAGACGTGCCCCGGTAACTATGCAATTGACGGGCGGAGGAGGAATTAGGTAGAGGGGCGTTGACTGGTTATGCCGGCTATAGTAGGCAATTAAACGACATGGCAGGTTTTACCCATCCAGGACGGCCCGGCGATAAATCGTACACAGCCAAACAACTGGCGAGCGTTCTGGACGTATCTCTCGATACGCTGGAGAGATGGCGCAATGGCGGCATGGGTCCGAAATTCTACAAACTCGGCACCAAGCTCGTCCGCTATATGGAGGGGGATATAATCGAGTGGCTAGAAGAGAAGAGGCGGTAGACTACGCCGCCCTGCGATGATGCCCGCCCGACTGGCCGGTTACCGCCTTGACGAACGCCTCCGGGTCTAGCTTCTCGACCTTCGCCAACTCAGCCTGTTTCTGCTTCATCATCTGCTGCACGCGCTCGATGATGAGATCCTTGTTCTGGAACGGCAGCATCTCGATCGCGGTGATCGGATCGAGGAGTCCCGCTTTTACGCCCCAGGCAACCAGCTGAATGTGGTCGTCCTGATAGATCGGCGATGACGAGTGCGAGTCGACGACGATGCGTCGATCGGGCGGCAGGTCGGCAAGCTGGAAGTAGGTGCTCTCGTCCTCTTCGTTGATCCACCACGTCGAGTCGTCTTTCGCCTGAAACATCGCCAACGTCTCGTCGCCGGCCATCGCTGCCTGCCTCTCGACAAGCAGCGATCTGTCGCGAAGACGGGTCGAGCCCATCTTCATCAACGTCTCGGCATGAGTGCCGGCGCGCACTCCGGTCTCCCCCTGACCACCGACGACGCCCTGGAAACCAGAGATACGGTCCATCAGGAACAGGATCTCGCCAATCAGCGGCAGCGCCTGATCCGGTATCCGGGGCGTGATGTTGTTGACGCTTCCGCCCATCCCGAGATTGAGCAATCCCTGCGCCTTCATCGTGGCGTATTGCTCGTCCTGGATCATATCCCCGGAAATGGCGAGTATCTGATCGAACTGCTGGCCCATCAACTTACGAATATCACCGAGATGCTCAGTCAACCATGACTGAAGCCGCATCAGATCCTTGAGTTCGCTATATCCGAAGAAGTATTCAGCCGCGTAATTCGGCTGGATCAGCGTATATCCGTGGTGACCAGGGACGAAAAGGTTTGTTGTCTTCCCCGGAACAACCTTAGACGTGCTCATATAGCGCGGCGAGATCAGGATGTCGGGCTCGATATATACAAGCGTCGTGTAGTCCGATGTCACATCGTTCCACGCCCATATCTCGTGCATCGCATAGAGGTCGATGTGGACCTGCGGTGTCATCGGCGGGAAGGCTGGGCCACCTGTCGTCTGAATCCAGCCGCCTGGAGTCGGACTCGCCCGAGACACCGGAGAGAGATCAAGCACGGCCGTCGACAGCACTTGGTGCATGAACGATGTCGGGATCGCATTTCCCTGATTGCGGTCGGCCGACTGAACGACCTTCTCGAAGATTTTCAGCGCGTCAGGGAATGTCCTGATCCGGCGCCACACCTCGTATTTGTTGAGGTAGGTCGTCTCGCAGAAATACTCCTGGCCTTCCAGGCCGTTCACGCCCTCGTTGGCGACGCCGAAGCACCACGGCATAACGAGGCGACAGCCCCGCGATTCGTAATGTCCCTCCTCGTCTCTGCCGGCCATCTGACGCATCAGACAGGCCCCATAATCGACGGCCACCTTGACGCCATGACCGAAGAGCAGGTCCGTCGACTTGTTGTGCCAATCCTCGGTGATCGCCCGCGACGCTACCGTGCCGCGCTCGATCCAGTCTTTCTTGTAGCGGCGGTCGAACGCCATCGTGAACCGCAGATCGGACGGGCTGAAGAGGTGGGCCGCAACCCGATCGTTATGCGAGAAGAGGACGTTGGCGAGCGCCATTCCGCCCTGCCCGTCATCCGACGCCCATCCCCTCTCAAGCCACTGCCCATAGTTCTTGTAACTCGTCGAGCGCATACCGCGTCCGGCGTCGCAATCCTCCTTGAGGCGCTCCGCCAGCTTGAGGCGTTCCTTGATCGAATCGGGGATCAGCATCGCTACCCCTTCGGGTAGTAAGTGGGGCGCATCTGCCCGCGCTGTTGCATCGCCCACGCGCGATCGTTATGCGACGAAGAAATCTTCGCCCGCATACCCTCGCCGGTCCCGGCGCCGTCGCCGCCCCGCGCCGCAAGCGCAAAAGCGGCGCCAGACATCGCCTGACCGCCGGCCATCGTCAGCGGATTGAACCCGGCGCCGATCGGATTTTGCGGCAGTGGCGGAAGGATTGCCGAACTCTCTCCCTCGCGAACGCTGGAGGGGTCTTTCATGTTGGTGATCTTGAGATGTGACATCGCCGATTCAGAGACGCCGGCCATGTCAGCAGCCTCCCGCGCACGGTCGATCGAGGACGTCTCCATGTTGCGGTAAACCTGATCGACGCTCTTAACGTAGGGACTCTTGCGGATGCCAGGGGCCTGCGGCACGAACACCGGAGCCAGATCATCGTTTAAGAGTACGCCACAACCCTCACGGCCGCCGTTCAGTTTTGGGTCCCACTCGCAAAAATCTGGCGGCGGATCATCGCGCAACCGATGAAAGTGGCGGAACGTCCCGCCGCAATCCGGGCATCTGTAGTGGCGGAATACGGACATCTCAGGAGAATTATTGTTCTTGCCACGTCACCGCTTTGACGGCCCACATCTGGGCAGTCTGCGCCTCGGTAATAGCAACGCTAAACAGACGCGCCTTTTCTCCGGCAGCGCCCGCCCGATCTGTGTTACAGATATCAATGATCTGCGCATAGAGCCGCTTTATCACGTCGACGTTAGAATCTCCCGACGGGTTGAATTTTAGGCCGACCGCCTTTTCACCATAGGTCATCTCTCGTTTCTCCGCTCTGAGTTAGATGCTACCACCGACTCCTCTGCATCGCAGCGATCCTCGCCTGTTGCCGCTGGCGCTGCCTGACGCTGAAAAAATCCTGAAGCATGTTACGGTTGAAGAGCGCCAGCCGATCTACAGGACTCGCCGTCCTGCGCACTTTGTCGGCCGCTCTCGTCCGATTCTCCCGCACCAGCTTCGACCGCTTTCGCTCTTCCCACGCCCGGTTCGCCATCGCAAGAGCAAAGTTACGATCGTCCCTGCCCTTGCGGCCGGCGGCAATCTTGTCTCCCTCGCGCACGATCGTCTTCATCTCGCTGAGGGCGTCGACGCTGCGGATCGAGACCAGCCCGTTGTGAAAGTTGTTCCGCAGGCTCTCCATCGCCTGCACCTTCAATTGCGTGTTCGTCTTCCACTGATACGAATTGCCGAAATGCGCGCTGTCGGAACGTGTGTAGACGTAGCTTGAGACATTACCGGCGACGTTGCCGATGCCCATTTGCCGCGCCTGCGTCCTGAGATAGCCATCACGAATCAGATCGCGGGTCGTCTTATAGTGCCGCCACACCTCCTCGCCGGGGCCATTCAACTCGCAGATCATCATCACATCGTTCTGCGGCGGCGTCGCATAGTACGAGACGAGCGACAGCAGCAACCACGAGAAGTGGTGAGGCTCTATCAGGCTGGAGGCAAACTCGACGACCTGATCCCACCCGTCGGCAAAGCAACGGATCACCTCGGCGCAGGAATTATCGCTGTTCTCGTCCCGACCAAACGCGGGATCGCCAGAGACAATATAGACGCACTCTCCGGCCGGCTCTTCCCACAACTTTAACTCCGTCTCGCGGATATATTGTGCCTGCTGAAAATCGCAGTCGATAATGCTGTTCCCCGGCCAGAAACGATATGACTTGTATCCGACAGGTATCGCTGCCGCTACCGCCTGCTGTAGACGATCCGAACGATAGAAACTGCTGCCAGAGTGTTGGAAAGCCTCAGATTCCGTCCAGGGTTGATCAGAAAGCAGATACGAATCCTCCGGCTCGTCATCCGTCCGTTCGCGGGCGGGATCGACAAACCAGCGATACCAAGCCAGCTGTTCCTGGTCGATCTCGAAGCCGTAGAGTTCCTTGACGGCCCTGATCCGCTTCGCCTCCTCATCAGAGGGCGGGTCAATGCCGTACTTCGTGAACCGAGGATTAGAACGTTTCCAACGCTGGTCATCCTTCGCCCACCAGCCGATAAATTCCCGTATCTCGTCAAGATCGTCGTAGTTTTCCCACATCTCGTACCAGTCATTAAAACCGGACGCAGTGGATTCCCATATATATAGGCGGTTATCGAAGAAGTCCGACTTCGACGATTGCAGGGACTTGATACCCTCTTCATTATTCCACGATCTTATCTCTGTCGCGTGAATATAGTTCAGCCCCTCAGATCGTCCGAGAACACCAGAGGAGTTAGTCTGCCGCACACCGGCGGACATAATAAGAAGGTTGCTGCCGTTTTCGAGGGTGATGCTGTCCCGATTGTGCGACAGAAGGCGAGGGAAGCGGTAGTTATCTGGCAGACTCTTCAGAACATTCTCGATACGCCTCCGCCCGCTCGCGGCATGCGTATTGCTATCGTAGATCAACGCGCCCTGGATGCCATCGAAGAACCCGAGCCAGAAGACATCGAGGATCTCCGACGCGGTGGTGACGCCCAGCTGGCGGCTCTTGAGCACCTTGACTGTGTGCCGATCGGTGGCGAGCGCCTTGTGAAAGACCGCGTGGAAAAACCGTTTCTGAGATGTATAGAAATGCTTGGCGACCGGGTAATTGCCGCCTCTTTCCTTTGAGTTTACCCGCACATTCTGCGCGAAAGAGTAGAACGCCTTCTCGACGATGGCGACCTTCTTCGGCGACCACGCGCCGTCAAGCGCCCGCTCGCTCACTAACGTGCCTCTCTATGGCGTCAACACACCCGTCAAACAACCCGTCTATTTCGCGGTGCGTCATGCCTGCACCGAGCCAAAATTCCCGCTGCAATTCAAAAATCTCACGCAGCGTCATATCGGGGCTTGATGCGCAAGCCGTGCGGATTTTCTCAACCAATTCCTGACGGGTAATCATCGGCGAAACGGCGGGAACCCAGATTGGCTCTGCGCCATGCCCTCGGCCGACGCGTCCTCTATCCGTGCCTTCGTGAACCCCCAGAAGGCGATGAGATTACTGGACGCCGAGGGGTCGGTCAGCAGGAACTCGACGCGCCTGCCGTCGGGAGATACGAGCACGAGGGCGCCACCGAACTCGGCGGGACTGCACGCCTCGATGCGGCGCGCCATATCGGTGAAGGCGTCGGCGTTACTCATTTCAGCGCCCGCATGAACATCGCGATCAGCCGAAGATGCTGATCTATCGGAAAAATTGCAACCGCCCTCTCGGCAAGGGCCGGATCATGCGAGAGGAGAGCGCGCTCCATCACCCTGTCGGCATGCAGACTTGCCGACGCCAAAGGCAGAACGACGGCGAGCCAGATGGCCCGCCACGACTGCAACAAGGAAACCGTTCGCCGGGAGATGCAGCGGGAAACTGACCAGAACCTCGACCGCAGAGGCGACGAAGGTTCCTCGCACAACCCGATCGGTCTCTCTGAGACACAGGAAAATGCCGAGAGCCAGAAGAAACGCGGCCCCGATCCCCAACTCGAACACCGCCTGTAAGACATCGCTGTGCGCCGTCACGAACATCGGGAAGACAGCATCGAACGAACCGATGCCGTGGCCGGAGATCGTAACGTGACGCAGGGTGATTTTCCAGATCATCAGACGCTCGTTGACGGTACGCAGTCTCTCCGACCACAAAACAGACACCGCTGCGACAACCGATGCCATCGCGGCAATGCCGAGGATCTTCCGCACCCTGCCCGGAAGGGCAAAGATTAACCCGAGAGAGGCAGCAACCCACGAGACCCGCGACGAACACAGGAGCAGAGGCACGGCTGGGATGAGCGTCAGCCAAGAACGCCGCAGCATGAACCAGACGAAGACCGGCGCCGACAATTCACCGAGGATGTCGCGGTTGTAGAAGAGGCCACTCGGTTCGATTCCGGCCGGGAGTGGCGACCATCCGATGATTTGCGGTAGACAAAGGGCGGCAGAGGGAAGGAGGCCGACCGCGAGGCCGATCATAAACCCATCAAGACTCTCTTCTCCGGCGCCAGCCAGG
>DASYYI010000466.1:0-28790 GCA_035933995.1 Candidatus Acidiferrales bacterium
CCAGAGGGTTAGAATGTATCACTTTAGATAGGTCTTTGCCCGTGCCCGCACCTTCCATGCACAGTAAGCAGATCAAGTGTCGGCAGGGTGGCTTAGATGGGTCGTCCAAATTGCAGTTTAAGAATGCTCCCGTGGCCTCTCGCTCGCCAAAAACGCCCCCAGATGAAAACGGCACAACCGGATTGCCGCAAAGCTCACACTGAGGCTTCTCACCAGCGAGCATTTTGTCCATGACTTCTTCGACTTTAGGGTCAATGAAGAATTCGCCTGTTTCCATGTTTCCTCCCTCAAGAATCAGTCAGATGCAAGCATTGTCTACCTAGCACGGGCACAATCTAGTGTTTTCGCCCCTCTCCGATCGTAGAAAAATTGCCCTTGAGAATCAGTCAGATACAAGTCTCGTCCAAAAGAGGTTTTCGCCCATCGGGTTCCGGGCTCCGTTCGACGCGCGCCCGCTTCGCCAGGCGCCGGCCGCATCGGATGGCAGACTCCATCGAAGTCGCCAAAAAGACCGCCTCGGTTCCGTCGCCAAAGTATAGCCTGAAATTTTTCCAGATCATCACCGGACCATCGCGGGCAAAAACCTATTGCGGATTTTTGCCCGCCCCTTCCTGCGATCTTCGTACGGTCCGACGGCTAACCCCTAGAGTTCTGGCGATTGAAGCCCAGGAAGGCCGGGGACGCTGAAGGCGCATTTGGCGCACCCGATCGGTTAGTTGGACTTCAGGCGAGAGCTTATGCGGCCGGCCGAGGTGGACCCCTTTGGCGCGGGCGTTGGCAAGACCGCTGCGGACCCGCTCGCGGGTAAGTTCCCGCTCAAACTCCGCGATTGAGGCGAAGATCCCAAAGAGCAGCCGGCCGTTGGCCGTGGTGGTGTCGATCTGCTCCTTGAGCGAGACGAACTGAATCCTGAGTTCTCGGAACTCTTCGAGGGCGTTCACCAGTTGGCGGAGCGACCGCGCGAAGCGGTCGAAGCGCCAAACCACCACCACGTCCACCTGGCGGCGCCGGCAGGCAGCCATCAGGGCGTCGAGGGCAGGGCGAGATTCTTTGGCGCCACTCTCGCCCTGGTCGATGTAGGCATGGGCCGCATGGCCTGATGCGCTTGGATTAACTGCTTCGAGCGGCGCTGCCGTTGTGTTTGAGCCGCACGTCCAGGCCCGGCGAACACAGAACTTCAGGCACTCGCGCACCTGCATCTCCGGCGACTGGTCGCCGGTGGAGACTCGGGCGTAGATGGCGGCTCTCATGCCGAGGCCTCGGCTTTTTTCTGTGCCCTGGGTTCTACACCGCGGCCCCTGTGCTTGCGCTTCTCGGCCTCAGCCTTCTTCTTACGGGTCTCCCGGCGCCGCGCCATCATAGCCTCATACTTCTCGTCGAGCGGCGCCGCGACCGCCTTCACGTCCACGCCCCACCGCTTCGCCTGGGCCGCCAGCGCGTCGCCACCCTGGCGGCCGTCGCGGTAGGGCACGCTGTCGCGCCAGGCCACGAACGCCATGTCGAACAGGATGGCCAGGAGCTCCAGCTTGTCGGCCGCGCCGATCCGTTTCTGAACGGAGTCCCTGCTACCCTCGATCCCCCAGGCCGCGTCCAGTTCTTTGATGTGGTGGTAATCGAAGTTGTGCGCGAGCTCTGAAGCGATGAATCGGAGATCGTCTTCACCCATGCCCAGCAAGTCCGAAACCACGAGATGGCTCCGCACGGCCACGCACGTGGCCGCCCACACCGCCCGCCGCTTGGCAAGCTCGTGGTTGCGTTTCGCCGCCTCGTCCAGGACCTGGCAGCGGTCTTTGTGGCTGCCGCCGCTCGATCCCGATGAGGAAGAGCCGCCGCGATGCCTGCCGCAGTTCTTGTCGGTGCAGATCCAGATCACGTCGCCGGCCTTCTTCGTCGTGTCCCAACTCTCGGCGTGGGCCACCACCGCTCGCCGCGTGTTCTCGCACTCACCTTTGCCGGAGCGGTTCCAAAACGTCGTGACGCCGGCGGGCAACTTTTCGCCATAGTGGGGCTGCCCGATGTAGACCTTCCGGGTATCGGGCTCCTCGTTGACCCGGAGTTGGATCAGAGCCTCGGTCTTGGCCTTGAAGCAGACGGGGTCGGTGCAGGTGTCTTTGCTCTTGACCTCGGGGAAAAGTGATGGCGCGAACCCGGTCCGCTTCGGGCAAAGCGTGCAGGGCCCCGCGGCCGGCAGCAGGTTGGAGTCATCCGTCTTGAAGGGAGCCTTGCCAAGGTCCAGCAGGACGTTGGTCTGTGTCCATTGCTCCACCATGCGCGCCGAAGGCTCGCTGGTGCGGTACCCCAACTGCTTGATGTCTTTCAGGCAGGACACCTGGTCTTTGGGCTGCAACCGCGCCAGGCGCGAAGCGACGGCCACGTTGAGATGGTCGGTGAGGCACTGCTTCTTGATCGACTCCTCAAGCTTGAGGAGCTGTAGGCGCTGGCGGATGTAAGTCTCTGACTTCCCCACCTTCTCCGCCAGGACCTGCGGCGTAAAGCCTTTATCCATCTCGCTGAGCCGGTGGTAGCCCTCTGCCTCATCCAGGAAGTGAACGTCGGCGCGCTGCAGGTTCTCGATCACCTGGCATTCGAGCACGGCGCGATCGTCCATCTCGCGCACGATGGCCGGGATGCTGGATTTCTTCGCCGTGGCGCTCGCCCGCCAGCGGCGCTCGCCGCAGACGATCTCCCAGCGGATCCCGGCTTTGTGCCCGTTCTTTCCTGGCTTCGTTTGGGGTACCGGCCGGACCAGGATGGGTTCGAGCACGCCCTTCTCTCTGATCGACCGGGCGAGCTCCTGTAGGGCGGCCTGATCCGTGTATCGCCGCGGGTTGGCCCCCGAAATGGCGATCGCCGCGAGCGGCAGGTTGCGAAATTGGTCACTGTGCGTTTCTGGGACGGATTTTTTCATCGGTAGGTGCCTCCTCGCACCTCGAATCTCTAAAGTGAATTGAGAGAGGAATCAAAACCTGTTGAACAGTTGAACGTTTCGTTAACAACTCTACTATTTTCATCGAGATGAGCCGTTCAACAAACGTTCAACGAAGCGTTCAACCGTTCAACAACTTTTTCCACAAAAACCTCTAACGTTCAACGAAACGTTCAACATTTTGTTGAACGGTAGAAGTCATTGAAAACAAACAAAACGGCAAAAAATCTAAAGAGCTTACGGACGCGTTCAACGCGTTCAACATGGGTACCCCCCCTCTTCTCTCTCCAATCTCAGGAGAGCGGGTTCAGACACACCCAATTAACGTACCTTCCAGCACGCCCGAGCCTGGGATCTTCCACCAATTCCCGTTCCGGCTGGCGCTGATCGGCGAGCAGGCTTCGCATGTAACGCTCGAAGGTTTCCGGGCCCAGACGGTGAAACCGCCGGCGCAGCTTGCGCATCTCCACCGCCCCACCCTGCCGTTTGACGTAGTCCACGATTTCCACCGACTCTTTCACCCAAGGCTTCAATCCGAGTCCTCGAAAAATGAACCGTAGGCCCTCCAGAAGAAAATCACACCAGGCGATCGCCGCCTCCAGGTGGTCCTCGCGGATCTCGAAGCTGCGATCGAGCCCGGCATAGATCATCGCCACTTTCACCACGTACACCCGATGGCGAGCCGCGAGCGCCCCCACCAGTGGATCATCGCCGCCGCGCTGCCGGATGCTCGAGTAGAATTTGTCCCAGCGCGACTGCGCCTTGGCGGACCAGCGCAACTCGGTTGACCCGCGCTCGTGCCAGAATTTCATCGTGGACGAGAGGTCGCCCACCAGCCGGTCCCACCCCGCGCGGTCCGGGCGCCGCACGCGCGAGTTCAGGGCTTTGGGAGATCCCGGCACGTAAGTGATGCGATTGCCCAGGCCGCCGCGAATGTCGCGCTTATCCATGTCGGCCAGGTCTTCCGTCTCGCTCGACGCGAGCAGGCAGACGGCGGGAGGATTCTCCACGTTCACGGCGCCGTGTCGCGTGTTGACCTGTAGCACCCGCGGAGAATCGAACCAGCGCTTCACGTCCGGGATCAGCTTTGAGCCTTTCTGTGACGCCTTATTCAGAAAAGCGTTGAACTCGTCAATCAGGATGAGCACCGAGGCCCGCTTTTTCGCTTCAGACTGCGCCACGCTCTGCTGGATCTTGTCCGCCAGGCCCTCGGCGGAATCGAGCGAATAAATCGGGGTGATGTTGGGCGAGATCTCGAAGGCCAGGTCCTCGGCAAAGCGCACGGCGCCACCTTTGTTGGACCAACTGGAGTCACCCACGATCACCGTGTAGCAGTTCGGAAAGGTTTGACGGTCGAGCATGAAGTAGACTGATTTCGATAGCGCTGCTCCGCAAGCGTTAATAAGGCAAGCAAGATGAAAGTTGTCGCTCGCCTCAGAGCTTTCCTTAAGCAACTCGCGGTAGCGCCTGGCTTCCTGGTGCCAGGCCGCCTCCGGCGCCATCGGACACTCAGACGGCTGCGCGGCCAGCCGCGCTGTCTCCTCGGCTTCCCGCTCAGCCTTCTCCTCGGCCGCCCGCGCATCAATCGCTTCGGCCGACTCTGGAGGTTCGAGCTCTTCTGCTGTCGCATAACGGATCTCCCGAAAGGGCAGCTTGAGCGAGGCAATCGCGTCGGCGATCTGGTCGTGAAAAGTGTCTTCGATGAACGCTCGAAACTCTGCCGTAGGAACGCTGACGGTGAGATGAGAGTTTGATTGCTCCACCTGATAGGTCGGGCGCAGCCACGTCTGCACCGTCTGCGGGTTGAGCTGCGGCCGAAGGTGCTCCACGATTTGGGACCAGTACGACGTGTCTGTCATTCGGAGCGAAGCGCAGAAGCTGCATTGAACAATTCGTCTAACATCTCGCGCAGTTGCGGATCGATGGACTGGAGCGCGGCGCCGCAGCGGCATTCGATCTCATGCGCGCGGCCGTCGTTGCCGATCACGCTGAGCCGCCCGGAGTCGTGGCACTTTTCGCAGCTCACGCTTTCATCGTCTCCATCGCCCGCAACGCCCGGAGTTTTTCGCCCAGGCCGAATCCGTTCCACTTGCTATCGAGCAGCGCCTCGATCTCACTCTCGATCCCGCCGGCGCCGTTGCGCGGGGCGCGCGACGCCGAAAGTGTGCTGAGCGCGCGGTGGCGCCCGCCTGTTTGGTTTGGTGCTCCGTTGCCTAGTCGGCGGCAGGCTGGGCGCATCTTGACGCCCGCCTTTTTCAAGTGGTACCCGATCGTGTTGGAGTTCACGCCGTACTTCTCGCCCAACTCCACGGTTGAAGCGCCCGCCTGATACTCTCGTTTGAGAGCGTCAACGTCCAGATGCTTTCGCGCTGGCATTTTGTCTCCTCGTTTCTCGCGCTCTCGCAGGTCTTTGAGCGCGCTCCTCACCGCCGTCGTAGCGTTCGACGCTACCGGCTCAGGCGCCGGCTCCTGGTCCTCCCACGGCGCCGGCGAGATCTCTTCCGGCGCGAGCTCGGGATGCTCGCCATAGAAATGCCAGCGGCACAGCGGCGGATTGGAGCGGTGAGCGACTTGCTTCCTGCCTTCCTGCGCGCAAACCTTACAAAACTCCGCTTCCCACAAGGGTCTCGCTCCAGTTATTACTTGGCCTGGTACAACTGTTCGATCGCCGCCATCGCCACTTCTTTGCTCCTGGCGGCCACAGCCGTCAGGCAGGAGCAGAATCGCCAGCCGCGCCCGTCGCAGTGCGAGCATCGCTTGAGCCGGCAACCTTGTTTCGCGTCCTGATGGCCCTCGTGCCCGACGCGAGGGCCGCGCAGTTGCTGCTGGCCGGTACTGCCGCACCATCGACAACATCGCTGCCCTTTGACGAGCACGTTGTCATTACGCCCTGGGCAGGAGATGCACAAGCGCGCCTTCTCCACCGCCTCCTTCACTTCGGCTAGGAAACTAGCTGCCTCGGCAATCCGCAGGTTGTCGAAGCTGAGCGGCGGGGTGAGGATCGCGTTGGCTTCCTGGACTGTCATGTCAGTTTGCTGGGTTATTGCAGCCCGCCCAATGGCGTCTCTGCGGCCAACTGTTGCTTGCTGGGGCGGCGGCGCCGCCGCACGCGCGCCCTCGGACCTGGCTCTTCCATGGGTGCCACCCGATCCGCTTTCGTAAACTTGGTGATCTCCGAACGCGGGATCCGCACCAGGCGCCCGAGTCGAATCGCGGCCAGCTCGCCCGTGCGGATTCGCCGCCGCACTGTCTTAACGTGAACGTCGAGCAAAGCCGCAGCATGCTTCGGACTGAGAAGCTGGCTGGTCACGCGCCGCTCGCTCCGGGCATTACTGTATCGGAGGGGGTTTCGGCCTTCTGCTTTTTGAGAGCCGCCTGAATTTCCGACACTCTCAACTGGGCAACGCCCAGATCGCGTTCGATGTCTGGCAACAACAGGGCTTTGAGCAGTTTGGCTGGATCAAATTTCTCTGGAAGCCCGCTCCACTTTTCGACATCCTCTTTTTTCCTGATGAGCCAGGCAACCTCGTCCTCCGCCTGGGTCAGCATCTCCAAAGAGACGGGGAAAATGCGCGGATGCTCGACAGCCTCGATGTCTTCGTCAAGCCCCAAAGATAGATAGTTTCCCAAGGCAGCGCTGAACTCATGGATAGCCTGCATCAAGCTGGAGCCACAGCCCTGCACGCCCGGCGGGTTAATTCCGAAAGAACTACCAATGGAATGCACCGTAGAGGCGAGCCATTGGATCGCTTCCTGCCTCTGCTTCAGTCTCTCGACATAACTCGGATCCTGGATCATGGTGAAAGGTGGATGGAACACGCTCGACATTTTCAGCCTCCTTGAACTTTTGCTCGTGCTCGCTTGCTCCGCCCGCCCTCTGGTTCTGGAAGGGGATAGAAGGGGGACGGGGGAGCCACAGAGGAATTTCCAACTCCCACTCGTGGTCCCGATCGAATCGGGATTCGGGCGGGGCAAGCGAGCACGGCGGCGCCTCCGCTTTGGCGCGCTAACTTTTCAGTCAGTCCGACTTCGCACCCGACTCTTGACTCCTGGCCCCAGATCATCCCCACTCTCGCCCCACGGCAGCGGCAGCCAGATCCAGCCACAGCCCTGCGGCGCCGAACACGGGAGACTGGCCGTAGGCGGGGGAGCCGTAGCCCGCAGTTTGGCGATTTCGTGCATCAGCGCCAGATTGTCGGCGATCACGCGATCGGTTAGAGCCGCTGCCTCGCGCAGAGTGCGGTTGCGCTGGCGGAGATCAATCTGCTGCAGGGCGATAAGCACGAGCATCATCACCGCCAGAATCCAGAGCGCGGTTTTCATTTTGAGTCCTTCTTTTTCTCCGGCTTGGACAGCCGACGAAGTACTTTAACCACCATAAAGTTGATCGCGCATTGGATGAGTATGAACACCCCGAGCGTAATGTGGCTAAGGGCAATCAGCGTTCTCATCCTTTGGCGTCTCCACGCCGCCGCGCGGCGCCGCAGCGGCAGTCGATCTCATGCGCGCGGCCGTCGTTGCCGATCACGCTGAGCCGCCCGGAGTCGTAGCACTTTTCGCAGCTCACGCTTTCATTGTCTCCATCGCCCGCAACGCCCGGAGTTTTTCGCCCAGGCCGAATCCGTTCCACTTGCTCGCGACGCCGATTCTCCGGCTTGGACAGCCGACGAAGTACTTTAACCACCATAAAGTTGATCGCGCATTGGATGAGTATGAACACCCCGAGCGTAATAACGATGAACGGCCAGAGTGTTTTCACGGCTTTCCTTCGCGCCCGCTTGCTCCGCCCGCCTCTCTGTCGCGGAGTGAAAGATGGAGGCAGGGGAGCAGGGATTTGCTTGGTCACCTTGATTACTAGCCTTGCGGCTCCCGCTCCGTGATCCCGATCCAATCGGGATTCGGGCGGGGCAAGCGAGCGAAAACTTTACAGCCCGTGGCTTCGATCCCACTCCGCCTCATAGCGGCGCTCACGCTCGCGCCGCTCATTCCACCACTGCTCCACGCGCCCGATGATGGCCAAGAGCCCCGCGGCAGAGACTAGAATCCAGAGTGCGATTTCCATACCTACCTCCTGCGAATGAGAGAGGGCCGATCGGCCCGCCGCTTCTTTGAGTCCATCTGAGCCTTCACCGCGAGCCGGAAAATCGCGTGCCAGGGAACCTCGTAACGCGTCCGCGTGCCCTTCCGCCAGACCGTGCAAACCCACGGCGTCCCGTGAATGACTAGACGCTTCCCGCGCACTCTGCTTGAAGTCTCAAAGTAAAGCCGCGTCTTAAAGTGAAGCCCCGTCTTGCGTTTTGCGAGCGCGGTCATGGCACAACCTCCACCCCTACATTGACCCGGCGACGCTCCGGACCTTCATAGCTCGGCGCCATCTCGCGGACGAATCGGTGCGGCGTGCTGTGAGTCGCGGCTTCGGCGCATCGCCGCTGCACCAGAGCCGTTCCGCTCCATTCCCTCACCCACTGCCAGGACCGACACAGCCGGCGGTCCGGCCCCTCGTAGCCGTTGACCTGAAAGTACTGGCTCATTTGCCGCTCCCGTTCAGCGTCGCTTTCAGCCGTTCCCGGATCCGCACCGCCTCGCGCTCGATCGCCTGCCGCACACGCTCTGACCGTCGTTTCCCTGAAAGGATGTGGCTCACCACCGCCTGGCTGACACGCATGCGCTTGGCGATGCGCTTCTGCGCCCGGCGATCGAGCCGGAAGAGCTCGCGGGCGTCGCGCAGGCCCCGATCATATCGGGGCAGGCCGTCGCCGTTCACGGCGGCGCCCTTTGGCGACGAGCTTGCAAGAAGCGCTTGCGTTGCTGGCTTGGATTGAGGCATCATAATTCAGCCTGTCTAACTCACTTAGCCTGACAGCGCATACTATGGACTAGAAGAAAAGTCCATGTCAAGCAAAAAATGAAGATTTACACAAAATATTTTTCAGAGCCCATCCGCATGCTGGAAGAACGGCTTGGGGCAACGCAGGAGGGGATGGCGCGCCGTCTCGATTGCAGCCTGAGCACCTACATCCGGTGGCGCAACGGCAAGACGACGCCGCAAGGCAAGTATCTCCTGAAGCTGGCGGAGCTTGCACCGGATCTCTTTAGAAAAGTCGAGCTGCCGCCTGACACCGAGGACCGCCAGCGCCGCGGCTCCGGGCCGCCATCGACGCGCGGCAGGAGCTCGCGGACGGCCGCTTCATCAATCGGCGTGATGCTGTAAATCGCTCCGACGCCCAGGTAGCGCGTGAATCCGGCCCGAATCAGTTTGCCGTCTTTCGTCAGGTCCGGTACATCGACGCGCAAAAGGTAGGCCGGACCGATCTGCTGCTGCGAGACGTGGCCGACGATCCGCTGATGTCCGAACATCTCGACCAGCGCCCAGCAGCAGATTTCTCCCGCACCGTCGGCGTCGCTTTCGGCGGGCAGCAGCGCGAGTTGTGACTCTTTTTGCGGCATCTCGGTTGCTCCTGACAGGAAGTTAGCGTCCGCGCTTCTTCATCAGCTTGCTGACCATCTCGGACACAGTCTCCCCGAGAATTTCGAGCAGCGTTTCGACCGGCCGGAACTCGATTTCGATGCGCCCGCCCTCGGGCGAGTCCCACCAGATGGTCCTGCCCTGCATCAGCGCCGTGACATGCGCCATTTCGATTTGCAGTTTGACGTGAGGCAGAGCGACGGATTTCAGTTGTCCGTCGCCCAGGGATTCCACCAGCTCGTCACGCGCGGCGTTGAGTTGGGCCATCTCCGCATCAGAGCCTCCCACGTCCGGGTGCGTCCTCACTGCCAGGGTGCGGTGGCCCGCTTCAATGATTTTCTTCGCCCAGGGATTCATCATGCGGCTTCCGGTTTCTCTTCTTCGTCGCCGTCGTCGCCTTCGGGCGGCGCGTTGAAGTAGGCCACGAACTCATCCAGGAACGCCGGCAGCTTCGGATGCCCGACCATCGGGTGCAGAAGCGGGTGTCCCGCTATCAGCATCTCCAGGTCGGCTTTGGTCGCGGCGGAAAGCCGGGTCGCCATCTCAGGCGAGTAGAGTTGCAGGAACCCAGCTACCTGTTCGGCGGTATATCCGGTCAGGAAAAGGTCTCTGATCCTGGTCCACAGAAAACTCTCAACGATCTGCTGGGCCGCCTGCTGCGACTGCGCCGCGGTCAGTCCCTGCCCTGCTTGTCCTTCGGTCCCAGTTGTCGCGTCCGGCGCTTGTTGTCCCACGATGGCGGCGGTGGGATTGGCCGCTGCAATCCCCGCCGGCGTCATCGTTCGCCCCGCGATGATGGCCGTGGTGATGCGCGCGACGATGGCTTCGGCGTGCTGCATCAGCATCGGCGCGTTTTCCGCGAGCGCGACTCTCCAATCCGCCGCCCCGCTGCCTCCGGCGGTGGCGTTCGGAATCAATCCGAAGTTGCGCAGCTTTTCGAGCGTCCGCGAGACGAGGTCCAGCGGATCGCCCTGAGATGATGAGCCGCGAAGCAATCCGAGTGAGCTCAGCTTGTCGAGCAGTGCTGACTCGCCGGCGGCCCCGTTCGCTGGCGCCGACTCTTTGATTTTGCTGGCCACGTCCAGGACGGTGGAGAGCGCGGCCATCGGATCGGTTGCTGGCTTCTCTTTTTCGAGCGCCCGTTCCAGCATGGCGGCGTACCTTTCGTTCGTCGTCTTCATGGTGGCAAGGATGTCGCTCACGGCCTGGTCAGGTTTCGGATTCTGATTTTGATCCATCTGCTTCTTCACCAGGTCCACGACGAACTGCTTCCACCCCTCGTCGCCGCCTTCGAGCGAGCTCTTAGCCTCACCCGTCGTGCGCGGCTCGCCTTCGATGCGGCAGTAACCAGAGAACGCCACCTGGCTGTCATAGGTGAGCAGAATCCAGTAATTTCCTCCCCCCAACTCGCGCGCGATGTCATCGATCGAGAACGGCGCGGAAAACTTGACTTTGGTGTAGGCCGCTCCGCGCGGCGCCTTCTCGGGGTCGCCGTCTTCGGGCGGCTCGCCGGTTTTCGAGTGGTAGCGGCTCACCTGCGCCAGCGCATGATTCCAGTCGTCGTCGGTGAGGAGCTGGAGCTTCGTGAAGAACGGCAACCCTTTCGATTCCTGCCGCAGTTGCAGGCAGCGCGGCGAGCACTTGCGCTTCGGCTTTGCGGACGGCTCTTCCACGATCTCGCGCGTGGTCACGGTCTCGACTACTTTCGCAGGCGCAATGGTGTCAGCTTTAGGCATTATTTTTTCTCCTGAATCATCTCAGTTTGTCAGCCTCGATTTCTGCGCGGCCGCACGCATCTGCTTAACCTGCTGCTTGACGTCGTTAAATCCCGCCCAGGCGCCGGCGGAGCCTTCTGAGGCCCAAAATCTGACGGCGCTTTGCACGGTTGCGATGTCAGCCTGAATGAGCAGCGCGGAAATGACCGAGCCGAGAAGCCTGGCACAGTCGGTTTCGCTGAGCGGAGTGAGTGGAGCTGAGAAAAGGTCCTCGATGGTCATCGAATGGACGAAATGTGACGCAAGCTATGCGATCCCTGGCGTCAGTCTCCCCTATCTTCGAGAGCGGTGTCAAGCGAAAACTTGGGGTTCCCGTGATATTTCGCAGCTCGCTTGTAAACTGCTTAGTTTTCACCGCTTTAGATATTACAAGCGCACAGCCTTGACACCGCTCATAACACTGTTCGATTCTCCCGCTCATGCTGAACGTGCAAGGCGTGGGCGCGTGGTCGCAGGTTCGCTTTCCGCTTCCCGACGGCGATCGCGGCACAGCAAAAACCATCAACGAGATCGTGCGGCCGCTGGTGGACGAAGGGTTGACGGACCCGCGCGTCCGCCGGCTGGCGACTGAAATCGTCCGGCGCGCCGGCATTCCGCCGTTCAACGATCTCGCCGAGGTCCGCGCGCTTTTCGATTGGTGTCTCGACTGGCGCAACGTGATCGATGGCATGCGCGCGCCCCGGTTCTTCCGCGACATGGTGGGCAAAGAGATGCTTCAGCCCGCCTGGTCGATCATCGAATCGGGCTCGGGCGACTGCGATTGCATCAACGCCGTCCTGCTGCCGTCGCTGCTGGGCTCCATCGGTTATCCCACACGCGCCGTTACTGTGGCGGCTGACCCGGAAGATCCTGCGGCGTTCTCCCACATTTACATCGAGGCGCTTATCAAGACCGCGAACGGTTACGCCTGGATTCCGCTTGACGTGGCGCGCCCCGGCGCGGAATGGGGCCGCACGCCGGAGCTGGCGTTTCGCGTCAAGCGCTGGCCGCTGATGGAAGCGGCCGAGGGAATCGGAGCGATGAGCCGGCCCGTTCTCTTGAACGGACTCTCCGGCGCGCCGGCGGCGCCGTGCAGATCCCGGCTGACCGGCCTGCGCTTCGGGGTGCGTCGCGGCGCTCGCGCGCTGGGCGATGCTTCGTCCGACCTTTCGACGATTATTCAAGGGACGCCGGGAATCGAATCGGGAGTAGCCCAGATCGTGGCTGCGGCCAATCAGCCGTCATTCCATCCTTACGTCACTCTGCCTCCGGGGTCGTCTCCTTACGGCCAATACGGACAGGGTGGAGCGTTGACGATTTCCGGGGGCGGCTCATCGATCGGCACGATCGGATTGCTGCTCATTCTTGGCCTCGGCCTTGTGCTGGTTGTGAAGAAGTGAGGTTCCTATGCCGGCAAGAGTGATGAGATTTCGCGTCACGGTTCCGAAAGTGAAACACCTGCTGCGCTTCGGACTCGGCAGTTTCTATGGGTCTCCGTCAGATTTGGGACCGTCCGGCGCGACGACGCTCGGGAGCTATCACTGGCCCGTTCCGCTCGGCGAGTTCTACGCCATCAGTCGAGCTCCGCTTCCCACTCCTGCCGGAACCGACTTGCGCGGCCGGGGAATGGGATCGTTCTATCGCACGTCCGCCGCGCCTCTCCCGGTTGACGTTCGCACCAACCTTCGCGGCCTCGGCGCGTTCGGACGGCGCCGCTTGGTGCGAGTTCGTGTGAGATCGCGCGCGGCGCGTTTCGGTCTCGGCCAGATTTACGTAGATTCGTCCACGACGGGCTACGGAGCGCCAGGCGGCTACGCCGGGCCGCCGGCCCCGAGTGAAGACACGGGCGCTTCGTTCTCTAACCTGGCGCCGCAAATCCCTGTGGATACGAGCGGGGACATTCTTGCCGTGGGCGCCGTGTCGCCAGCGGCAGTTCAACAGGTCCTCCAGCCTCCAGCGCCGGTCGCGGGCAGTTCATTTTTCGGACCGCCGACCGGCTACACGGCTAGCTCACCCCCAGGCGCGCCGCCGTCCTCACCCTCATGGTTCAGCGGAACCACATCGCTTTTCGGGACGACGTTCAGCAATTCAACCCTCGCGGTGGGCGGCGTACTGTTGGCCGCGCTTGCCATGTTGGCGGGCGGCAAAAAGCGCCGCTAACGGAGGTTTTTATGGGAATGCCGCGATTCGGTTGCGGACATCGAACTCGGCCGCTGGGCGCGATCGGCGATCCCTTCTTGATTCAAGGCGTGCTGTACGGAGCGGGGAAGCCGCGGCCTTACACGACGGACGGCCTCCCGCTCAAAGCGATCGGCATTGCTCCCAACAGCAAGCCCCCAGCCGGCTACTCGATGGTGGCTAACTGGGGAGCACCTGGGTTTCTTTCCACCGGCGGGTGGACGGCGTGGATGAAAAAGCATCCCGGCAAGGTGGCGGCGTGGAACATGCCGCCCGGAACCAACTCGACGCCGTTGATCTGGGCCGCGGCGGCGGGAAAACTTCCCGCGCCTCCCACGCCCAAGCCGCCAACCCCCAAGCCGGTGGGCATACAGACGCCTCCGGTTTCGTTCACGGTAGCGTCTCCCTCGGCGGCCGGCGCCGGCGCCGGGACTACGGCGACGGCTGCAACGGGAATTACCGGGTGGCTGGAAGGCTCAACCTCGCTCGCCGGCTTCAACGTGCCGGACCTCGCCATCGCAGGCGTGGCAGCGCTCGGGTTGTACCTGCTGGTGTTTCGGAAGAAGGCGCGATGATGCCGCGATTCGGAAAGCCACGGCCTCGCACGTTCGTTGCGTTCCAGCGCGGCGTTCGAGGTTTGGGAGCGCTGGGCGACGCTCTGCTCCAAAGCTCGCAGGCGCTCAATCCGGGCGATCACATTCGTGTCACGGCGAGCTGGTATAGCTTGTTCGCAAGTTCTGGAAGCGTTTTAGACACTCTTAATTCTGTCCCCGGACCCGTGGAGTGGACCGATGCGCAGCTTGGATCCATCATCACGCAAAGTCCCGCGCAGCTCTACGGCACCGTCCAACAGCCGACGACGGTGAGCGACCTGATTGACTGGCTCAACGCCAACCTCGGCGGCAACTGGGACATTTTCAGCTTCGGCGTCGCCGGCGTCTACTCGACGGGCGCGATTGCAGGCGGGCCGCTCGAATCCTACGGCGTGCCGCCCGGCAGCACACTCGACGTTGGGCAGACCGGAACGGACACAACGACGACCCCTAGCGGCGACAAGGTTTTAGGCTACGGCCTTCTGGCGCTGGCGCTGGTGTGGGGAGTGAAGCAGTTCATCTGAGAGGCAGCGAATGCGAACCGCGCATATCAAGATTTTTGGACGGCAGAAAGGCAATCCGAAAAAGCGCAAGCCGCTGGCGGTGGTCACGGTGCGCGGCGCGTCGCGCCGCAAGCTCGCGGCGAACGTTACGCGCGTGATGCGCCATCACCTGAAGAACGTGAAAGCGCAGGCGCGGGTGAGACGCGGGAAGAACGTCGAGATGGGATTTTGGGATGGAACGGGTTTCCACCCGATTCGCGCTTCGAGAGATTACAGCGAGCGTCGCGCGAAGAGTCCCGCCAGTTATGGCCGTGGCGGGTTGGGTGGGGGCGGCGGATTCAAGCGGAGCAAAAAGAAGTATCGCGGGATGCCGGGTCGCGGCACAAATCCAACCAAGAAAACCTATGTCCTCGTTGACGGATTTGGTGGGTGGATCGGCCACCCGTTCCGTGCAACCTCCGTAGAAGCAAAGAAGGAGGCCAGGCGCCGCCAACTCGCTTCCCCTAGCGTCGCCACTCCAATCCACTTACGAGTGTTTGGCAGCAGGAAAAAGACCAAGTTTTGATGGAGGTCGAGGACGCGGAAAACGAGGAGGAGGAACCCTTTGTTACCCAGTGCGAAGTTTATTCGCTATAACACGCGCATGGCGCGGACAGGATGCAAAGGGCCCTCCCAGAGAAGACTACCACAGAACGGTGCAAGGGTTTTGATATGGGCAACCTGAGTTTTCGACATCAGGATATCGCGGCGGTCCCGCGCGGCTGGAAGGTGCGCACCATCACGCATCCGAGCGGGCACGAAGTGCGAATAGCCTTCCCGCCTGGACCTCGGAAGAAAGGCGCCGGGCGATTGATTTCGATCCTGCATCCGAAGTCGGAGCGCAACCCGGAGCCGGCCTGCATCGAGGCTTACAAGTTCGCGGTGGTGGATGAAGCCGGAATCCCTGAGCTCGGGTCGCCCTCCGAGCAGGCAATGGCGGAAGCGGTGCGCGAGCTCGCCACGGTGCCGGTCGCCGTCAACGGCAATCCTAAAGAGAAGTCGAAGACGGTCCAGCAGCTCGAACGTTTGAAGGACAAGGCGGTCCAATTCCTGCGCGACGTGGTGGGCGACGACGACCGCGCCGACGCGATCGACGACATGACGGTCGAGGAGTACGCCGACAAAAAGCGCGTCCACTTGGTGCCAAACCTCAGCCGCAAAAAAACTGGGAACAAGTTCAGGACGTCGGAAGCAAAAGCCGCTTACGTGGCGGGATTGAACGCCGTCGCCAAGGGATTCGCGCACATGCGAGCGAAAGCGGCCGCGCGAGGCGGAATCTATCGCAAGGCGAAGCCGTTCCGCTACGTGAATCCGCTCTCCGGAGCGGAGACACATCAATTGCAGGTTGCTCGCGGCGTTTTAAGAATGTCAGACCGCATGGCGGCGTTTCATGGCCACTCAAAAAAAGAGGCTCAGGAAACGATCGAGCGCCTAACAGAGCAAAGGAAAAAGCCCAGTGGCGACGACGTGAAAGCTAAGAATAAGAAAAAGCTGTCGCAGGCCACCGTGCGGACGGGCTCGCGCAAGAACACGGACGAGCTTCAGGAAGCGCAGCGAGTATATGAACTCTTCCAGGGCAAGCGGGTTTCAACGCCCCCAGCCGTGATTGACGAGCCGGACGCACGCCGCGACGATTTCGCTCACCTCGGCTGGCTCGTGGAGCTCGTGATCCAGCCTTACGGGGAGGCGCTGGAGGGGATTGCCTCTCCCGACGAGCTGAGCGAGGAGAGGGAAAAGCTGCGTATCGAGGACCCGGAGCGGCCGTCGCGCCAGGTCTGGCAGAAGCTGGCGGAAGAATTCGGCTGCACGTTCGTCCTGGTGGATTTTTCGGGCGGGCAGAAAATCCCGCAGTCCACCGAGTTCAAAGCCTACGGCGACGGCGTGCGCGTAACCTCAGCCGCCACGGGCGACCAGATGTATCTCATCGGCGGCAAGCAGGATGTGAGCGGGATGCTGCCCCTCTTCGGCGCCGACGGCTCGAAGGACCTGGTGGCGCTCGGGGTGTGCGTGGCGATCTCCTATCTCGCGGCCAAGCACTTTCCTGGCTCGGAGGAGGAAGGTTACGACGGCAAGACCCCGATGGTGCTCGAACACATCCTGGGCGAAGACGGCGGCGAGCCGCCCCTGGCCTATTTCAACAAATTGCAGAAGAGGATTTTCCTGGCCGGCGGAACGTACATCATTGCTCGGCCTGGAATCGAGAACTGATGATGCCGCGATTCGGCATGAGATCGAAACAGCTTCCGGCGCGCGTGGTTGTCCGCGTCAGATCGGGTTCGGGGGCCACAGAACGCCCAGTGGGCACGTGCGGCTGCTCCAGAGGCGCGGCCGGCACTCCTCTGACCGATGGCCCCCGTTCAACTTCGCGAGGCCTCGGCGCAGGCTTGCCGACTGCCGCAGCGATTTCATCGACGGCAACCAGCGCGTTCAGCGTCGGCGTCGGGGTTGCCACCGCGGCCAACATCCTGCCCGCTTCGAGTCTGCTGGGACCCATCGGCCTCGCCGTCGGCCTGGTGGCCACACTGGTTCTCAGCCTCTTTGGCGGTGGGTGCGGACAGACGTGTATTGCCGGATCGAAGGTGGAACAAATCTTCGAGGCGTTTGCCGATAACCTGCTCACGCTCGTCAAGGCCGGGATGATGTCGAAGGCGCAAGGGCTGGTCGGCATGAATGAAGCGATCCAGATCGGCCAGCAGTCTGAAGCGCAACTGGGAACCCAAGCCGCCCAAGCCGGCTCGAAGAACCTGACGAAAGTGATTTCGGCGGAGATCGCGGATCTCAGCCAGGTGCCGGACAGCGTGCCGCAGATTCCCTTTGATCCCGGCATTCAGTCGAAGTTCGCAGGCGGATCCGGCTGGTACCCGGACTCCATCACGCAGGCAACGCAACTTACCTTACAGTACGCGCAGCAGGCGGGAAACCCTCCCGGCACGAGCTCGACGCCGGCGGCGGCTGGAGGAGCAAGCACTACCGTCTCTCAGGCTATCTCCCAGGTTCCGGTCTGGGCCTGGGGAGTGGGAGCGGCGGCCATTGCAGCGGCGGTGCTCTTATGACCCATCTCGAAAGGTTCGAGATGTTGAAGAATGACCACTTGAGCGCGGCCCTTTTGGAATTGGCTGACGGTCGAATCGACCGTTTTTACGGGTGGAAGTCTCCGGAGGATAAGGAGCTGGAGGCGGAACGTCGCAGGGATATCCGACTTGAAGCTGAGGGTCAGAAACAGTGGGCTACGAAGCATGGAGGCGCAGCGTGAGCCTACTCGAACGGCTTCGGACAACTTTCGGCATCGTGCAGCCTCCGCCGTTCGGCCTGGCGGAGCGCATCGAGCATCAGCGGCGGCTCTTGCGCGACCGTCGGGATGGCAAGCCGCAATACACGCGGCTCGGCCGCTTGGTGATGCTGATTTTCGATCCGGCGGCGATGAATCTGCCGCCCACGACGGACCGCAATATGTTTCCTCCCGTCAACGCAATCGACTGGCAGGGTAGTCCCGAGCGGCCGGGGCCGTGGCTCGGGTTGTCCGAAGACCATCAGGACCTGCTGCTGTTTTCCGACAGCGGCCACTGGCGCGGCGCGGTGCGGCATCCGCCCGACATCAGAGACACGCGCGGGCTCTCTCCGGGCGGGCCGGTGGACTGCGAGCAGCGTTATCGCGATCGAAGTTGCGAGGTGCTGCGCAATTCTTCTTTTCTCATCATCGAGCCGGTGGCGGAGATCGTGTTCAAGCCCTGGCGGGTCCCGAGTTGGGCGAAGATCCGCGCCGGCATCGATCACTACGACCGGAAGATGAGCTTCCTGATCGATCCCTCGTCAGGCGAAGGGCACCTGGTAGGCGGAGGGTTCACCATCGGCGCGGCGTTTTAGAGAGGCGAATCATGGCCAAGGCTTATGTGGTCGGCAATCCCAAGTCCAAGCGCCCAGAGAAACGGGCGCAACGGGGAACCTCGGACGGTCCTCGTCGTCCTAAACGCACCAATCCACTTGAGGCGGTGATCACGGGTCTCGGTTTCAACCCTCACCGCGAAAGGAGCAGCATGGCAAAAAGCAAATCAAAAAAGAAAAGCCACGGCGGCGCCTCAGCGGGAGCGCTGGCGCGACGCCACTCGGGAGGCAACCCGCACCAGACGCGTCATCACCGCCACGCGAAGAATCCCATCCTTCCGGCCGGACAGACCTGGCCGAAGGTGGGCGCGATGGTGGTGGGTGGCGCGGCGGGCGGAGTGGGAACCGTCTGGCTACCGAACCTCGTGCTGGGGTCGAAGGACGTCGGCATCTTCGGCTACGTGATGAACATCATCGTCGCGGTGCTGGGAGCGATGGGCTTGAATGCTGCCGGCTTCCCCAACGGAGCTGTGGGCTGGCTGATCGGCGGAGGCGTGGCCCTGGTCGGGCGCGTCATCGATGATCAGACCGGCAAGCAGATCATCGAGTTCTCGGCTCCGATCGGCTCCGCGGCGCCCGGCACTGCCGGACTCGGGCAGTTCTACCGGACCGGCCAAGCGTACTTGCCGACCGGATCGCAAACTGATCTCACGTCCGGGCATCAGCGCATGTCCCAGGCTCCGCCTGTGGTTGTGCAGGCGGCGCCGGCGGCGGTGAAGACGGGCATGGGATGGTCGGCGCAGTTCCGTCGCGCCGCTTGAGATTCACTCCGGGGCGGATCCCGCGTTGAGTCCGTTGGGTCCGCTCCACCTTTAGCTTTTTCCGCCACGGCGGAGAACCCCAGGGCTTCGCGGCCCTGGAATCCAAGCCCGGCTGAGGCCGGAGCCTTTTGAGAGGTACCAAATGAGGAACTTCATCGAAGTCGATGAACAGGAACTCGGCCGGCCTCATGTTCGCCGGCGGAATCCCATTTTCCAGGGCGCGATGCCCGCCAGCCCTGCCACACCGTCGAACGGCCCGCTGTTGACCTTCGACATTCTGCGGCAGGATCTCTACACGTTCTACCAGGCCGCGGTTGCCACCGCGCTCACCGCGCAGACGCTCTTCCAGCAGGGCATCGGCGGCTTCTACACTCCGATCGGCGGGACGGCGTTCCAGTTGACCGAGCTCCACACCAACCTGATCGGGACGGGGACTCAGCTCCCCAACCCGCAACGGTTCATGACGCAGGGCATCTTCCGCCTGGTGCGCGAAGACATCCTGCCGAAGGACCTGGTGATGTGGAATTTCGGCACGCTGGTCAATCTCACCATCGGCGACACCACCAAGAAGTATTGCACCGCGCAACTGGCGTTGATCCCGCAGAACAACGCCATCCAGGTGCAGGTGTCGGGCGGCGCGGCCGCGCAGACCGCTCCGGCCAATTCCTCGACCTTCGCCACCACGGGCTGGCCCGTGACCGACAACTTCTATGCCTTGATCGCCAGCGGATTGCTTGACCCGGATACCGGCCAGGAGATCAAGGACGCGGGCATCACGATCGACCAGGGGCAGAACTTCGGGCTGATTCTCGACCCGACCCTGGGAAGCGGCGCGTTTTCGACTTACACCACCGCGACCTCCGCCGTGGGCGGGACCGGGATTCAGGCGTACTTCCACCTGAAAGGAGTCCTCGGCCGGAGCGTGCAGTAGCTCGCTTGCGTGAGGTGGTGGTCCTGGGCATGGGCCTCCTCCTTCCACCTCATGCGCGACTGCGGATTGCCGCCCGCTCGGGCTTCGAGCTCGCACACGGGCGGCGATCCCGGATCTAACTAAACGTGGCGATGAGGTGAACACTATGAGCCAGGCGCAAACCAAAGAGCTTTGTCCTGCTTGCTCCGGCAACGGAGCGGTAGGGAACGTCGCCACAGGACAGACTATGACGTGTCCGGTCTGTAGCGGCGCCGGCGCGATCACGAAAGACAGCCGGTTTCGAGCGCCGTTCCACTACGTCTTCGGCGGCGTGGCGGGCGCCTTCCAGGTCCCGACGGGCGGTAAGGCCAGTTTCCCCAAGCAGCTCGCGAACGATTGGGAATGGGAGATGATCTTCATCATGGGCACGGCCAACTATCCCGCGGGAGTGGCCTTGCAGCTTCAAGACACCGGTTCGCAATTCAACTTCTCGGACCAGCCGGTCGCCTTCAATGATTTTGTCGGCAACGGGCAGCTTCCTTTTCCCATCGGCTTGCTGATCGACGACGGGCGCGGATACCGCTTCGGCCGAAAAACCTCGCTCAACATCCTGGCGGTGGATATCGGCACGATCGTGCAGCCGAACGTCGTGATCGGAAACGGCAACGGAGCGGCGGTGACCTTCACCGGAACACTTGCCCCGACCGGGTCCACCGGAGGGCCGGTTCTTCCGGGGTCTGTGACGGTGACCGATCCGCCCGGCGTGGTGGTGGGAACCGACGCGGGCAAGAACGGACAGATTACCGGCGGGGCCGGGGCCATCACTGGCACCATCAACTATCAGACCGGGGCGATCTCAGTCACTTACTCGGCGGCGCCGGCGGCAGGGACGGCCATCACCGTGGCCTGGACCGCAGGCGTGACCACCAACAACGTCGAGATCGATTTGTGGGGACACGCGCTCCTGGAGGAGCCTCCCGCGAAGAGCGGGCGGATGCAAATGGCAGCGTAAGTTTTTGGTGCAACAACCAGCTTGGCCTGGGAACGGGGAACGGCCACCTTCGCAAAGGAGACTTTATGGATCTCGGAGAGAAAGTTCAAATCACCGGCGGATCGATCCCTGGCACGAATTTCAAGCTCGACGGCGCGATTGCCTCCATCGTCGGCATCGAGGAGGACGGCCGCGGCCCCCAGTGGACGAGGGTTCACGTAGAGCTGATGAGTGGATCCTTGGACGGACAGGTCATCGACGTGCGCCCCGAGCAGCTAGCGCCCTACTCCGGCGCTTTGCCACGCGCTCCGAAACCCTGGACGCCAGGGAATCCGCACCCCAAGATTCGTTACACGGGCGCGACGGGGTCAAAGCCCACACCTGAGCCTCCTCCGCCGCCGCCGCCGCCGCCGCTGGACAAGGTCGAGGGAGCGAAGGGGTCAGAGCCAGAGCCAACACCTGAGCCTCCTCCGCCGCCGCCGGACAAGATCGAGTAGCCTCGGCTCGTCGGCAACACATGGCAGCTTATATGGGCGTTTGGCTCACATATCGCGGCATGATGACTCCCGGCTTCGTTCCGCGCCGCCGCGAGCGCATGAAACTGATCGGCTCACGGCCTTACATTGCCGTGATCCCGTGGAGCCTCGCCGCGCAGTCGACGGACTCTTTTTTCACCGTCGCGCCTGGGTGGTTCAAGGTGTGGGGAGCCACGGCCAGCAGCATTCAGCCCCAGGGCGCGGAGGTCTTGCTGTACGACCCGCTCCGCAAACGGCCGCTCTCGGATGGGCCGCTCTTCCAAGGCAGCCAGGCGGGAACCGGGGAAGAGCCGTTTTTCTTCAAGCGGCCTTATCTGTTTGAGCCTGGGCAGCGGATCCTCGTCAAAGTCGCCAATCTCTCGACGGTCGCGAACAGCGGCCGGTTGAATCTGTGCGGCTTCGTTCTTCCTGGACGTCCGGACCCGAAAGACATTCCGCCCATTACGTCGCTCGGGCTCGGTGATGGGCAGCCTGCAACCTCTCCCGAGGGCTACCGCATGGTGCAGCGGCCGCCGTGGATCGAGATGCCGAGCTCAGGCGAGCCCTTCAACCTGAGTGGAACGATCCGTATGCCCGCCCTGGGCGTGACGGCGACGATTGTCAGCATCGTGGCCGGCGTCGGACGCAGCGGCGTGATCAATCGCCTCGCCAATCAAGTCATTGGCGGCGGGTGGACGGACGGCGACGGAAACCTGGTCTTTCAGATCACGCGCAACGGCATCCCGGAGCGCGATCAGCAAGACCTGCTCTCGTCGCTCGGCGAGGTCATCGAGCCCTCACCCTTCGGTCCGTTGCGAATGACAGAGAACGACGTCATCGCGCTTACCGTGTTCAATAATAACGTGCCGCCCGCCATCGGAGTGCCTCCCGCCGGCCAGCTCGTCAAGGGACGGCTCGACGGCTGGTTCTATCCGAAAGACCTTGACCCGCCCACGAGGTTTCTATGAGACCGGATCATTCTGAGCGCAGTGAAGGATCGGCTTTATTCTCGCTGCTACGGTGGGGCACGGCGGCGGCGATCGCAGGGCTGATCGTTTTGCTGTTCATTTTCGCGACGCCGGCGGCGCACAAGGTCCACGCGCAACTCCTGCCGGGCGCCCCGATCTCATTCAGCATCAATTATTCCACCTCAGCTACCGCCACCGATGCCTACGTCCCGGCCTGCACCGCGACGGTGTTGACGAACTGCATCCCCAACAGCGGGCAAGTGGCGGACACCGTCACCTTCACCTGGAATACAACCGGATGCTCTCTAAACGGCAATTTCGTTCCTTTTTTTGAGCTGGACGGATCGAACGACGGCGCCACCTGGTTCGTTCTCTCCGCTTCTTCGTTCCTGGGACAGTCTACCGGAACGCTCTACTCCAACGGCTATTTCACTTTCAAGAGGCTGGCCTTTGTGCCATGTCACACGGCCACTTCTGGAACGGTCTCGGGCGTCTACACGGGCTACGGCGCGCCGTTGCCGGTGACGAATTATGTAGCCTCTCCGCTCGCCGGCCCGGTCGCTTCATCGATTGGAACCTACGGGGCGCTCCTACTTCTCTCGGTCACGGGCACCTCCGGTCCGCCCTTTTTCATCACCGGCATCCAGTGCTACAACCCCAATGCCGCGGTGGTCTATCTCGACCTCTCGTCCAATCCCACATTTAATTTCTCAACCACCGTTTTCCAGTTGCCGATTCCGGCCACGAGTGCAGCATCCTACTCCGGGCCGCCGATCATTCCGTTGTTTGCCACTTCAATTTTTGCCATCTCTCAGCTCTACGGCGTGGCGACCACCTCGCAAGCCGGGAACGTGCAGCCGGGAACCAACATTTCCTGTTCCATCCAGGTCAACACTGAGGGACCGTTCTATCCGTTCAACGTCCGAAGCCCGCTCTAATGGTTCTCATGAACAGTCGAATCCGAAAACTCGCCTTCTCGTTGCTGATCTGGCTGCCAGTTTGCCTCTTCGGCCCGGCGCCGGCGGCGTTTGGCCAGCAGATCCAGCTCAACCTGCCGATCCACTACATCAACCCGTTCGATCCCACCCAGCCGCTCATCCACACCGGATGCGGCACGAGCGCCGGGACACAACAGGAATGGGACAACGGCAGCGGGACGCAAGTAACCTACGTGGATTGCGCCGGTGTGCTCCACGGCTCCGGTGGAGCTGGAATCACGGGCAGCGGCACCACCAACATCATCCCGCTGTTCACAGCCGCAACCGCGCTGGGTAATTCGGCGTTGTCGCAGACCGGCGGCAACGTAGGCGCTTCCGGCCAATTTTCATCGCCGCAGGTGAACGCCGTCGGGACGGCGCCGGGCATCGTGGCGTTCTTTGAGGCATCGGGCAGCGGAACCAACGCGATCAGTCTGAGTTTCCCGACGGCCTTCTCGCCGTCGCAGACCGCCGCGCCCTCGTTCAACCCGGAAGGCCAGGGGGGAGCCCATTACCTCGAAGCGGAAGGCGCTCAGTACGCAGGCGCCGTGGCCGCCGAGAACTCGCTCTCGGCAAACTCTGTGGCGACGATCTGGGACCACGTGGTCGAGACGTTTGCCAGCGATCCGTTCAACACCAATGGAGTTATCCCGCGTCTGATGCTGGATCGCGCTAACGCGCCCTGGGTTGGACCGGCCACAGCGATGCGGATGCCGACGGATTCAGAGTTGATCGGTTCAGGCCGCGGCTTGAAGGGCGCAACCACGGTGGGCACGACGATTCGTTCGGCAGTGACGAACTTCATCCCCACACCAACCGTTGCGCTCGCGGCGCCTTCGGCCGCAGCGGGCGGCTTGGCGAATGGCACGTACTTCTTAACTTATACCTGCTCTTTTGACGGAACCACCGACACCGCGCCATCACCGTCACTGTCAGTCACCGTCGCGGGCGGCAACGGAACGCTGACCGGAGTAACTCCAGGAACCGGCGCCGGCGCCTGCCCGTCGCCGGCTGTCTTCTACAACCTCAACATCACCGCTGCCGGCGGGGCAGATGGCACCGAAGATTTCAACCAGCAAGTCGCCATCGGCTTGGGCTGGACGATTTCTTCGCTTGGAGCGAACTGCGCGGGAGCCAACGTCGCCAGTTGCCAGTCTCCCCCGTCCGTGAACCTTACCGGCGCGACGGTGGTTCTCGGGAATGGGATCCCGACGACAGGAACCGCCCAGTTCGGCACGCGCCTCGAACGCACGTCGATCGATTGCAACGGCGTCGCCAACTCGATCGCCGCGGCAAACCTCCAGTCCGAAGAAGACGCGGGGATTTTCAACGTCGATACGCGCCGCTGCGCCGGTCCCGCGGCGCTCATCGCGGAAGGCTATCAGGGCGGATTCGGCGCCGCGAACAGTTGGATCCGGGACGTGAGCGTGAACGCCGGCACCATCGCCGCCGGCAACGTTAACGCCGACAACCCCAGCGTAGCGGGAATCCTGCTCGACGGGCTCTATTTTCGCGGGCTCGACGGCTTCACCGTCACACCCACTTCCGGCGGCACGACGGCGGGGACTGGGACACCCTACGGCGTTGAGGCCATCGGCGCGAACGTCAACACGCCTGGAACCTCTCAGGGCTCGATCGTCGGGAACGGTCACTGCGAGCTCCTGGGAAACAACACCGCGACGCCTGGGGACAACGCGTGCGTGTTTGCAAAAAGCGGCTTCGTGCCCTTCATTTACAATGTCTCTTACAACAATCCGGGGACCGGGGGAGGCGCCGCGGCGAGAGAGATCGTCAGCTTTGACGGAACGATTGAAGCCGCGACGGTGATTGACGCGCGAACGATCGCGCCGATCAATTTGTGGAAAGACGCCGCCTTCTCCGGGTTTGGAGCTCCTCCCTCCGGCTTGACGAATGTCGCGCTCTACTCGCGGGGCGGGGCGGCGACGACGGACTGCACGTTCGCCATCAACTGCGGGTCGAGAATCACCGACACGCCCGACGTGGCGAACATCTTTTCCTATCCCAGCGTCCTGGCGAACCCCTTTCCGATGCTGGTGCTGAATAACCCCACCCTGGCGACGGCCGGCGCCATCACGCAGCGATCTCCGGCGCTGCAGTTTGAAGGGCATGGGTGGAACACGGGCGGCGGCGGCGCCGACAACTGCGTAGACTACCAGGAGCAGACTTACCCGCTCGGCGGCAGCAGCACGGTGAACGGCGCGCTGGTTTGGACCTTTCGCATCGGAGGCACCACGACTCCCGGGACGGCTTGCAGCGGCTCTTTTACGGAGGACATGCGAATCACCTCTCCGGGGACGCTCTCGCTAGGGCTGGCAGGGACAGGGCTCGGGTCGATCAACCTCAACGGGAACACGAGCGGGACGATTTCAATCCTCCCGCAGGCGGCCGCCGGAACGTACAACTTCAATCTGCCGGCGACGGCCGGGACTGCGGGCCAGGTTCTCACCAGCCAGGGCGGGGCGTCGGTCGCGATGACCTGGACGAACGCCGGCGCACCCACTGTTGCCAGCGTTGACCTCAGCGGGCAAAACGCCAGCATTGCCGCAACTTCGTTCCCAACTCCATATATTCCGGGAGCGAACGGCTTTTACAGGTTTGAGTGTTACATCGTTTCCACCGACACCCCCACCGGAGCCACGCTGCCAAGCTGCCAAGCTAACTACACGGACGCGGACACGAGCACTGTTGAAGTCGTTACCGCAGTGACCACAACCGGCAGCGTCAGTGCTACCGGCGCAACGGGTCGCGGGCAGACCACGATTTACGCGAAGTCAGGCGTTGAGATCAAATACTCCGCCGCGGGATACGCCGCCGGCAGCGGGACGGCGCTGACTTACGCTCTTCACATCAGGCTGGTTGGGCCGGATTAAAGCTGGGGGAAAAATGAACCGTAACATCAAGGGCGCCGCATGGCTTCTTCTTCTGCTGCCCGTTGCAGCATCGTCGCAGACGCCTAGCCCCTGCGCGGCCGGAACCTTGACGGCCTACCTCAACGCGCCCTGCACCGTCGGACCGTCGAATCAAATCACCCTCACCGTAACGGCGTATTCCCACGTCGAGTTTGGCGGGGCGGCCGTGATCACGAGCGACGAGATCGCCGTAACGCCCGGGCCGGGCGGGCTGCGTTTCGAGGCGGGCTGGAAGGCGCCCCAAGCCAGCGGGCTGGAGGATCTGATCACCCTGACGTCGCAGGCGGCGGAGCAACGGGGCCAGAGCTTGCGCCTGGCGCCGGGCGCGGTCACCGGCAACGCCATCGCCGACGTGACGGATGAAATCTCATACAGCGGCGGGGTGATCGGCAATCTCTTTCTGGTAGACACTGCCGGCACAAAAATCCTGGCGGAACAAAACGGGATTGCGCCCACCGGCCTCCCGGTGACTTCGCTCATCAGCATCGGCCTCAATGGACAGTCGGCCGGCAGCGCCGACGTGAAGGCGGTGGCCGCAACGTTTCAAGCGCAGTAAAGCAGGGTTGGGAGCGAAAGCTCCCGAAAGGAGAAGCTCAAATGTTGAAAAAGTGGTGGCCCAGCATCGCTCCGATCGCGGGCCTGGTGTTCGCTCAATTCGTTCCGCAGGTGCAGCAGGGTATCTCGGCACACCCGCAGGTGGCGAGCGTGCTCGCCGTGGTGTACGCCATCTTCGCGCACATCATGCCAAGCCCGACGGCGCCGCCAGCGAAATAAACCGGAGTGCCAGTGAGACCCTTTGTCCACATCCGACCAACCCGATGACCGGCAGAACCGCCGTGATTTCCGCTTGCACGAGCGCGTCAATGGCATTCATTTCGATTGGACGATCTCGGTCGGCACGCTGGTTCACCTGGCCGCCGTAGTCTGCATCATCATCGGAGGCTATATCGCCTTCGACCATCGGCTCACTTCGGTGGAGATCCAACTGGGGAACCTGGGGGCGACGCTCACCCGGAGCCAGGCGGACCTGTCAGAGTCCAACCGGCTTCTGGCGGAGGAAGTGGCCCGGCTCGAAGGCCGGATTTCTTTTCTGGAAGGGTACGTGGACCCGGATGCCAAGCGCACGATCGCGCCACCGAAGGGCGCGAGGCCGGAGAATCAGTGATGGCGTGGACCGCGCACTTTGACAAGGCTGTGCCGAAGGACCAGGCCGCCGCCGCGCTCAACGCGCTTTCGCTTTCGCCGGAACACAGCACGCTGGAAGCCGAGGCGCAACTTCACGCCGCCAAGCTCGCGGTGAAAGCGCTGCTCGAAAGCATCCCAGGCCCTCGAATCCTGATTTTGATGAACGGGCACGCCAACTCGCCGGGCGAAGCCGACGCGACCTGGATGGACGAGCACATCACGATCACCGTCGCCCAACAGAGTTGACCTATGCCCGGCGCCATTCCCGCCATCGCCGACCTGATCGCTTCATCGGCTGCGGCTGCGGGCGTCGATCCCGCGCTCGCCGTGGCCGTCGCCCAGGCCGAGTCGAGCCTTAACCAGGCGGCGCGCGGCGCGGCCGGAGAGATCGGCGTCTTCCAGATTCTCCCCTCGACCGCGCCGGGCGTTAACCTCTCCGATCTTCAAACCAATATTACTACCGGAGTTCAGATTCTCCGAAATCTGATTAACCAGTTTGGCGATATCGCCCAAGCGCTCGCGGCCTACAACTGCGGGCCGGGTTGCGTGGCGAACGCGCTCGCGGCGGGGGGAAGCAACTGGCTGGCCTTCGTGCCGGGTTCCACTCAAGCGTATGTGGCGCGGATCCTGGGGAGCTCCGTAAGCGCGGAGACGGCTAGCCCCGATGCCGGAGCTCCCGCTGGAGATGGAAGCGGCGCCGGCGGTGATACATCGTCAACCTGGGGAACGTGGGCACTCGTCGCGGGACTGGCGGTGGGGACCTACTTCCTGGTGGATTTTGTGACCGATTGACGCCAACGGTGCGGGTGAAGCGGGCACGGGCACGTGGACGGAGTGCCCAACAGATTGGACAGCTCGCGTTCACTTTCCTGTAGGCGAACGATCCACAGCGTTAAAACGTCACGGTCTTTGAATGCTTGGTCCAGAGCCTTTCTGACCTCGGGCAACAATGTGCTTGGTCCAAAGCCTTCCTGACCTCGGGCAACAACTGCTTGGTCCAGAGCCTTTCTGACCTCGGGTATCTCTCGAATCGCTAGACTGATTTCCATCCCAAACTTTGTCATACTCCCTCCAGAGGGTTAGAATGTATCACTTTAGATAGGTCTTTGCCCGTGCCCGCACCTTCCATGCACAGTAAGCAGATCAAGTGTCGGCAGGGTGGCTTAGATGGGTCGTCCAAATTGCAGTTTAAGAATGCTCCCGTGGCCTCTC
>DASYYI010000468.1:0-3093 GCA_035933995.1 Candidatus Acidiferrales bacterium
CAGAGGCAGGCCGGCGGCGGGCTCAGGTGGTCGACCACCCTCAGGGATTACCTGACTATGGGCAGGATCCTCCGGCGGGCTCCCCCCCAGTGGCCCCCCGTTAACGTACGGGTATCTCTTAACCCATGACGTATCGGGCCCCGCCGTTCAACGGCGTGCCTGATAAGGTGGACTCCCCCATTTGGCCTAATGGGCGAGGCGCGCACCCGTAACGCGCTAATATCGGGTTGGGACCGTTTGCTGGGGGGCTGGTCCCATAAAGGCGCCCCATCGGCCGCAGTAGCGGCCGATGGGGCTACTTTATGTCCTCTGTGCGGACAACGGAAGCATCAAAGCATGCGCCAAAACGATGCTCTTAAGCTCCGAGCATCAGTTCCGCTAATGCTTGACGGCCTGATCGCGTAGGCCACCTGCTCCAGCTCGTCGCATATACGGCCTGCCAGGTGGTATGCCCAGAACGCGAGATCGTCGTCCCCCACGAGCGAGGAGATCTCGGGAAGATCCTTGCTGACAAGCGTCTCGCTGCGCGGCTGGACTTTCCCGTCGGCGATGTTCACCACGCCGACAGTGATATGCACGCCGACGGTCTTAGCGTCGGTTCGGCTTGCGGTAATGACCAATGAGCGTTCCATGAGAGGAACCTTTCTGGGAGTCGGGTTCGTGCTCTATGAATAAGAATAGCCTGGAACCCTAAGAGTGGGAAGGGCCCCAGGCTTTCTTTTTTAAGCTGACTGTCTTATCCCGCTCCCAGTTATACCGTGACGGACAGCCGGCTCGGAGTCAGTTTATCAGCCCTTCGCCTCTGCACGGCAAAGCTCGATGGAATGTCGCAGGCCGTTACGCTGTCCGTTGTGTAAGCCGCTCGGCCACCGCCGGCCGTCGCGTGCTTGTGCAGGATAACGTGCTGGTAGTTGGAGATCGACGCGGTGAAGTAGGCGGTGAGCGCCGTCTGGAGCGCCGTCTGGGCCGCCGCGATGAGGCTGTAGCCGTTCGCGGCGAGGGCGTTGGTGGCGAGGGGCGGGAAGTACCACCGGCCTCGGCCCCACTTGGTCGCGTACGCCGAGCGGAAGGTGATGATCTCACATGTGTGGTACGGCAAGGCAATGGACGTGCTCGTGCCGGCGGTGGTGCTCGATACCCTCGTCTTAGTGGTCTGCTTGAATATGGACGAGGCCGTTGAAACGCTCGTCTGAGTGATGTTAACGGTCGTCGGGATGTAGGGCGCCAACGTTGCGTTGGTAAAGATTCCGCGTACCGCCGTGTCAAAGCTGGTTGACGTAGCAGCTTCTGATGCGGTCGCTACCAGCACCGAATTCATCGACCAAGGAAATGAGCCGTTGAGGGTGCCACTAACCTGGGCGAGATAGAAAGTCACGCCTTTCGCCTTACCTCTCTATACGCGGCGCACAGCGCCGTCTGGCCCTTGCCGCGCGGACCGCGTGGCCGAGCTCGGGGGGCGGCGTGCCAGGACCGCCAGCGCCTGGTGGGCCTGGAGCGCCTTGGCTAGCGCAGCTACCGCGGTGACCAGGCCGGCCAGCGCGGTGATGAGCGCGACGATCGTCGGGCCGGTCATGGGTTGGCCTCGATGTCGGCCAGGACCAGGCCGATAACGGACTGCCAGTACGCCGACAGCGACGATGTCGGCTGGAGCGACTGCTGGAGCAGCTGGCGCTGGTAGCCGTTCGTGATGAAGCTGACGTACCGGCCCTTGGTCGAGTAGCTGACCCGCGTGGAACCGCGGGCCGCCTGGACGCTGATCACGATCTTGGACGTGCTTGCCATGCTCACAGCGTAATACCGCGATCGCAGATGTCTACGCCGTGGCGCTGGTCTAAAAAGTGTTCGATAAGAGTGCGTAGTCCCACCAGACGGTGAAGCCGCCTTCGAACGATGCGTGGGTCGTCTCGCCTGTCTCCGCGAGGGTCGCCCAGGACCACCACACGCTGTCACCTGGCTCGATGAGGGCCTGGCCGCGCCACGCGTGATTGATGAAGATCTGGGCGCCGAAGAGGGCGGTCGCCGTCGACGGCTCGTAGGCGATGGTCGTCGCGGCGTCGGCCGATACGCCCTGCCACCACAGCCAGCCTGGCGTTTCCAGGCCTGCTACCAGCGCCGGATTGGGCGGCGCGCCGAGCCACGCGCCCTCCAGGTAGTTGGTGGCCCACCGCACGAACGCGCCCGTACCGGATTCGAAATTCAGTCCACCGTGCACGTCGATGCCCGTTACGAGCTGCGCGAGGCCGGACGTGTTGGTGTAGATCTGCGCGGTCTGGTGGTCGGTGGGCGCCGCGCCTGCGAGGGTGTTGTTGAGGAAGTTGAGCCCCACGGCGCGCCTCGCTAGCCGACGGTCGTGTTGGTGAGGACGCTCGCGGTGTACCACAGGTAGGCGGCGCCGGACGAGTCCCACACGTAGGCCGGCGCCCACGATGCCCAGATCTGGAGCGTCTCGCCTGTCGGGACGTTGGCCGCGACCTGCGACCGCACGTCGACATTCTCCTGAGGGCGCGAGTTCTCCCAGGTCACCACACCGCCGCTGTTGCTGTACGCTGACACGCGCGGCACGCGGGCCTCCCACCAGAGCCAGCGTTGAAGCGGTGGTGCCACGTCGCCCGACTGGGTGCGCGCGTTGGGCGGCGTGGCGCTCGATACGACGCTGCACAGGCCGAGTACCTGGGCATTCTGCGCCACCGCCGCGTAGCTCGCCAGCGGGCTCGTGTAGCCGGAGAACCCCCAGGCGAACCGGATCCTCAGCACGGTCTGGCCCGGCGGCACAGCGAGGAGCAGCGAGGTTCCGGCCGCCCACGGGAGAGCGGCTTGGACGGTCCGCGTCCAGCTCGTCATTGCTCGGCCCTCCCGTGGGCTTGCCCCGCCACGAGACAGGGGAACTTGGGGGTTACTCGTGTCTCGTGGACCGCGCGGCCAAGGCTATCACACGGCGTCTAAACGCGGCCTCAGAGGCAGGCCGGCGGCGGGCTCAGGTGGTCGACCACCCTCAGGGATTACCTGACTATGGGCAGGATCCTCCGGCGGGCTCCCCCCCAGTGGCCCCCCGTTAACGTACGGGTATCTCTTAACCCATGACGTATCGGGCCC
>DASYYI010000020.1:0-15665 GCA_035933995.1 Candidatus Acidiferrales bacterium
TTCGAGTGCTTTGCGAGCACAGGAGTGAACACGCCGCCGATGGCCAAAATGAGGGATGAAGCGCAACACTTCCCTAACCTGATAAGGGAAGGATCGCCGCCTAACTGGACGCGATTTGCGGACACGCCAATTCGGCTGTCGTAATTTGGCTCTCTTCTTTATGCGGACGGAGACCTCATTCTGCCCCTGAGCAAACAGAAGGAGAATTCCGATGAGGATCGCGGCACGTACCAAGCTCGGGTTCTACCCGTTACCGCTCTCTGAGGCAAAGCGGATACGGAGATTCCTGACATTCCAGGGTACGCAGTGCTGTGCGCTCGACCCTTGCGTCGGGGATGGTGCAGGGTTCGCTCAAATTGCTTCGGACAAGAAGGTTTTGCGTTACGGCGTTGAATTGGACGCTGGACGCGCGGAGCAAGCTCGCAGCAAAGGCATCGACGTGATTCACGGGAACTGCTTTGATGTGCAGTGCCCGGTCGAATCTTTCTCGCTGATTTACCTGAATCCGCCGTACGACTTTGAGATTAGCGAAGAGAAGTCGCAGCGCATGGAAAAGCTTTTTCTCGAGCACGTGTACCGATGGTTGAAACCACTCGGCATCTTGGTGCTTGTGGTGCCAACCAAGCGAATTGCGGATTGCGCCGTGGTTCTTTCACGGCATTTCCGGGACATGCGTGTTTACCGCCTCACGGAACCAGAGAGCGCCCGCTATAAGCAAGTCGCCTTGCTAGGAATACGCCGCACTCGCCAGGAAAGGGATCGGTTCCGAGACAACGAGATTATTCAGGTGCAGCTATGGCTGGATTCCCTCAAAAGAAAAGTGGAAGAACTTCCGGCACTGCCAGCGGAGCCCGACCACATTTACGCAACGCCTCCGGGCACACCCGTGCGCATGGTCCATCGCGGGCTGCCCCTGGACGAAATCGAAGACTTGTTGCCGAAATCATCCGCTTACCGCCAGGCCTCGGCGGTGATTTTCGCGCAACAGTTAGACGTCAGCGGGCGGCCGCTCACGCCCTTGCACGGAGGCCATGTCGGGCTGCTCTGCACGGCGGGAATGCTCAACGGGATCTTCGGAGTCGGTGAAACGCGACACATCGCGCACTGGCAATCAGTCAAGCTGGTGGACAAATCGGAAGAGGAAGAAGACGGGAAGACCATCATTCGAGAGAAAGAGCGGTTCTCGAACGAACTGACGTTGGTCTTCTGTACGGGGGAGACTGCCACCCTGAAGTAATTCGTCCACTAGAGAGGAGAGCCAAATCATGGGTGACCGGTGTTACTCAACGCTCGTTTGTGCCGAGCGAGACAGAGATCTCTTCGAGAAAATGGGCTTCAGACTCGAAGAAGCAAAGGCACTGTCAGCGGACGGATCTGAAATACGAGGCGCCATTGTCATGGTGGATGAAGATGCCGACAACGGACACTATGACGAGTTGACCGGGCTGACCGACACTCCATTCCTGGTCTGCAATGGCTCGTGTCCAGGCGCTTACGGCGACCACCTCATCGCTTCTGATGGTCAGGCGTGGCACTACTCCGAAGCTCTCCATGAGAGCAACTACCCCGCCGTCCGAGTGGAGCCGGGCGGAGTAATTAGGGAGTCCGAAGTGGATGACGCAAGGAAATACTGGACGGTGTATTCAGCCGCTCTGGTCGCGATCAAGGATCTGCGGTGAACAAAACCAGCGCGGATCAGGACAAGAACAAGGGCGGCGAGCACAACGCCTGCCGTTCTTTGCCAAGTGAATGACTTGTTGTAGGATATGCTCGAAGACGTTGCCAAACAACTGTGCAGTTCGTATAATCCAACTAGTGAGTTTATCCATGCCGAGAACAGAAAAGAGGGAGAGCATCGTCGTTTCGGCCCTTCGCGCGCGCACCAATTTTGGCAGACTCCTGACACGCGTGGAAAATGAACGAGGCTCGCTCGTTATCGAGAAGCGCGGGACTCCTCGAGCGGTGCTGCTAAGCATCCGGGACTACGTGCGGCTTGCTGCCCCGGAACCCGAGGTTCTCAGGGCCATCGGCGAGGAATCCAAGGCGAAGGGCACGGACAACCTCAGTTCGCAGCAGATTGACAGGATCATCCGGGCGACGCGCGCAAGAAAAACGAAGCGCCGATGATTCCGCTTCGACTCGTCCTGGATGCGAACATTGTCGTTTCTGCAGCACTCAAGCCGGAAGGATTGCAACGGACCGTAGTCCTCCTTGCAATCACTAAGCCAGCGCGACTGTACATCTCACCCGCTATTCTTTCGGAATATCGGGAGGTACTGTCGCGTCCGGAGTTCCAGATCCGCAAAGGCCTCCGGGAGCAACTACTAAAGCTCATCAGAAAACGCGCCCATTCTCTGGTTCCGGCGCGGCACCTTCAGGTCACGAGCGACCCTGGTGATAACATATTCCTCGAATGTGCCGATGCAGCCCGCGCGGATTATCTCGTGACCGGAAACGTGCGGCACTTTCCGAGGTTTTGGAAGAAGACCAAGATCATCACATCGCGCGAGTTTGTCAGCCTCGTAGCGCCGCATCTGATCGCGTAGAGCCGCGAGCATCTGCGCGCGGCGGATCGGCACTCGTCGCGGCAGCCTTGCCAGCCTGTGTGCTCCCCATCTGCGACCTCTTGATCAAAAGTGTGTGTTCAGCCTACCGCTCCGGCATCCGACGCCGCGTTTTGTGAGGCGAGATTTCAGAACGCAACCGCTGGAGGGACAGCAATGCAAAACGCATACGAGCGCTTTGGAACGTTGGAGTTCATTAAGCGCACGAAAGACACGACCACCCGCGTCCGGGTTCACATTGACCGCGCCATCTTGGAACCAGCAAGGGATGAGCGAGGCCCAGTCGGCGCCCACTTGATCTCGATGGTCGGAGGCGATTCGGAAATCGGGGCGCTATGGGCGGCAGTAATCGAAGGAGCGTTATTCCAGATTCACCTTCCGGGCGGCGCGGCTATTGCTGCTTCTCTTGGGTCTGAGGCTCAATGCTTTCGCGGGAGTGTGATGGTTCCGGGCAGAAAGCGTCCAGTCCGGCACTTGTTGGCTGTGTCCGCCGAATTAGCCAAGACGAAACCGGGCGCGGACCGAGAGGGGCCTCGCACTATTTTGTGCGACGACGATCCGGCATTTGTGCTCTATCGCGTTGCGTACCGATACGGCCTTCCGGTGGTGCCGGAGTGGGGGCCTTGGTTCATGCGCGAGCTCACTCAGCGGAAAGCGATTACCCCATTGCTGGGGCTCGGATGCTCACCGCTTCTGGTCAAAGGAAACAAGCAGACGTTTCTGAAGTGGATTGGAAGAGCCCTGAGAGAGCGTCTCATCCGAATTCCTGAGGAGAACGGGTCGATCTCCTGGAAGTTATCGAGCAGTTTCTCAGAACGGAGGAATTTGCAGCAGGGGGAAATCCCACGAACCATACATGACGCGGTTGAGTGGGCCCGATGAAGGAGGTGGTGATGCGAGTCATCCTGAAAGTGTGGAGCAGCAACCCCGATTACAGCGGCGGATGCGATTATGCAGCCGTGGAAATCAGTGAGGAACTTGCGAAGCTCGCGCTACGGCGAATCAATGTCCTGAGTGAACAAAAGGTCCTCGATTCCTCTATTTACGAGACGTATTACTGGGACTCTTCGCCTGAATATTTCAGTCCCTGGGTGAACCGCACCGTTCAGACGGACGAAGTTCAGGAGTCAGGCGTCGAGCTGGAGCAGACGTTGGAGAACCTTGAAGCTGATACACGTGAGACAGTGACCGCGCCACCGGACTTCCGGATTCCGGAGGGCCAGATTGTAGCTGTGGAGTGCGCTCAGATGATCGTGCGCGATGCCGGGATCGCGCTCACCGCGCTTCTACGGCATACCGATATCTATCTGACAACTGCCGAAGTTCCAAGAGAGATCATAGAATCCGCGGTCGCGGCTGCTGCCTGACCACTTCCGATCTGCCACTTTTCTGCGTCGACCTAACGAACCATGAGGAAAAGACTATGCCATTACCGAAGGACATCGAATCAATCTCAACATATCTTCGTGCGTGGACCTCCGAACTCGGTGAGCGGATTCTTCGGACCTTCCCACCCCTGCACGGCTTCGACGATGTACCTTCGCCTCTCATCGCACAACTTCTGCGCAAGCCATTCCCGGCACAAACGCTCGCCATCATGGGGGTGGTGAAGCGCTGGAACGAAGCCCGCGGTGCAGCGGTGATCGCGGAGTGCGGGACTGGCAAGACACTAATCTCGCTCGGTGCCGTCCACGTGCGCAGCAAGCGAAAGCCGTTCACGGCGCTGGCCATGGTTCCGCCACAACTGGTTGAGAAGTGGGCGAGAGAAGCATTTCTCACTTTGCCTCGCGTGCGTGTTTTTTTCATCGACGGACTCCGTACTCCCACGAGTTCTGCGGGCCATGCAGGGGTCAACGAAGTCAGACTGCGCCATGGACGAATTGTTCGAGAAGGGCTGCGCACAACCCTCACAGAGTTGCGACTGCGAAAGATGGCTCGCACTGCTCGCCAGAGATGGGATTCCATCTGCGGATTCCCCGCTCTGTTCATTGTCGGGCGGGAACGCGGGAAGCTCAGCTACTTCTGGCGGCATGCATACGGGCATGCCCGATGCGGGCGCTACCAGGGCAGCATCGTTAATTCCGAGACCGGCTGTCCGATCTGCTTGGGAGAGGATGGCGAAAGACTGCTGTCAGCCGATTTCAAGAAGGCTAAGCTGAGCGAGATTCTAGGCGCTCGGAATGGCGACGAGTCTGCGAAGTCACGACATGCGTTGTACAGCGCATTGTGGCAGGCAGACGGGAAGAAGACTCGGCGCTTCGCCCCCGTCGATTTCGTCGGCCGGTACATGCCGGACTTCTTCGACTACGCCATCGCAGATGAAGTGCACGAACTGAAAGGAGACACGGCCCAGGGGAATGCGCTCGGGACGTTGGCGGCATGTGCGCAGAATACTGCTGTGCTGACCGGCACATTGCTGGGCGGCTACGCCGACGAGGTGTTCAACATCCTGTTCCGTTTGGAACCAACGAAGATGGTCAAGGAAGGATTTGAGTTTGGCGAGGCCGGCGTGCGAGCGTTTACCGAGACCTACGGCCTGCTCGAAAAGATTACCGTAATTGAGCCCGCAGACAACGCCTGTTCGGAGGCGCGTGTAACAAAACGCATTCGTCGGCGACCGGGAGCGTCGCCGCTTCTCTTTGGCCGCTTCCTGATGAGCCTCGGAGCGTTTATTTCGCTCGAAGACATCTCGGAGGCGCTGCCGCCGTATCGCGAGGAAGTTGTCAGCGTTGAAATGGATACTCCTCTGAAACAAGCCTACAAGAAGCTTGAAGAGGATGTAAAAATTGCGCTGAAGGAGCACCGCGGGAATCAGTCGGTGATGAGCGTGGCGTTGAACGCATTGCTGCTGTATCCGGATCGGCCGTTTCGGCTCGGGAATTTATACGGTTGGGAATTCGACCCGCAGACCCAGCAGAGAGAGAGATTCCTGATTGCAGAGACACAGAACTTGGACGAGAAGCTAGTCTACGCGAAGGAGCGCTGTTTGGTAGAAGAAGTGAAAGGGGAGCTCGCACATGGTCGTCGCTGCCAGATTTACGCGGTCTACACGCAGAAGCGGGATGTAACGCGGAGACTGGAGCGCATCCTCTCGAACGAGGGAATCCGAGTTGCTGTTTTGACGACCGAAGTGCCGCCTGAGTCGCGGGAGGGCTGGTACGAGCGCCAGCTACGCGCTGGGGTGCAGGCCGTCATCTGTCACCCAAAGTTGGTGCAAACGGGCCTCGACTTGATCGACTTCCCCACGATCTTCTTCTACGAAACCGGATACTCCATCTACGTGCTTCGCCAAGCAAGCAGGAGGAGTTGGAGAATCGGACAGCGGCTTCCCGTAAAAGTGAAATTTCTTCATTACGCCGAGACGATGCAGGAAAGCTGCTTGCGGCTAATGGGGAAGAAATTACTGGTCTCGTTGGCTATGGAAGGAAAGTTCTCTTCCGAAGGGCTGCAAGCAATCAATGAAGAAGACGACATCCTGATGGCGATGGCCCGTGAGCTGGTCACTGAGAAAGGAATCGGAGAACGAGCAGACCAGGTATGGGCCAATCTTCAAAGGAAACAGGAACAGGTCTTCGCGGTGAGATCATCCGAGGTGGAACCTGTAACAGAGCTTGTCCAGGGGCTCGGGCTCACTGAAAGTGAGACCGCCATCGCGCCAGCGAATCAGTTAGCCTCGCTCGCTCCGCTGGAATCGATTCCTCGTAGAACCTCACGACGTGAAAGCAGACCCGAAGGCCAACTCACGCTGTTCTAAAGCTGCCATCGGGTTCGAAGATCAACTCGCAGTTTTCCATACGCACACATTAGCGCAGGAGGTGAAAGTCCAATGGGCATTCTCGGATTAACACATGATGAGAGCGGGGCGGCCCTCGAAAAACTCCCAGCAACCATTAAGGTTGCAATCGGCGAAGGGCCAGAGCCGGGCGACGGAAACAGTCATCCGCGACGACTGGACCACTTCGTTTTCAAGCGGAAGACACTTCGCGGACAAGACGTCCTTTGGGAACCAGCGCCGGACATATCTCAGGCGCACGGGGAGAAACCGACCGAACTAGGGATCATTTTCCTCAACGATGATCCACGAGATGTTTTTCGGACCGAATATGCATGGTGGACGCCCACCGTGCGCAAGTGCCACGGCGAGCTTGTGCAGATTGCCAACGGCAGTGGGGTTCGGTTCGAAATGCAAGCGACACGGAGGACCCAAAGGCACCCTGAGGGGGAGTCGTGGCCCGGCACCTACGAGTACACCGAAGGAGCGAAGAAGGGCCAGCCGGCTGAACCGTGTGGCGATGGCTGCCCGGATCTGGAGCGCGGTGATTGTAAGCCTTCGGGCGATCTCTATTTCATTCTGGAGAAGTTCCCCACCTTCGGGGCCATTTGCCGGCTTCACACGAGCAGCTACCGCTCGATTCGGAATTTGTCGAACGGCTTGATGCAGATTCGCCGACTGAGCGGCGGCCGTCTGACAGGCATCAAAGCAATCCTGAAGACCAGCCCGGAGAAAATCTCATACTCCGACCACGACGGTAGCAGGCACACGTCTGTCGCTTACATTCTCAGTCTGGAGATCGGAGGGACCGACCTGCGGACTTTGGTCGCGAACATGACTGAACCTGCCAGGCTCTTGAGCGAAAGCCGCCAGACGATTGAGCTATCTCGTGGAGTTCAATATGTCGTACACGAGACCGATGCAGAGCGGGCCAAAGAGATCAGTGGTGAATTCTATCCAAACAGCGAGGCAGCCGCCGAGGAGTGCGCGCAACCCAGCAATCGTCAAAGCGAACGGGATGAGCAACTCGCAAGGATTTGCGAACTGACACACAGACTCGGCCACAACGAAGCTAAGACCAGGATGTTGATCGGGCAAGCAGCGGGCGACCTAGCAAGCCTTGAGCGAAATCTCTTGAATGAATTGGACGAGCAACCAGGAAAGGTTTCGACAAGGAACAGCAGCAAGGGTCGAACGAAGCATGAAAAAGGTCAAACTGGCGGAAGCACGGGCCAGACGACGGTTGCCACAACTTCCGTCGAGGGGATGGCGGCATCTCCTCGAGGTTTTCTCTTCTGACACCGATCCTCAATGTGGCTTTCATCGTTCGCAAGAATCACAAGGTATAAGTTCGAAATCAGGACCAAAAATTGGGTAATACAACGTTCAACCAGCCGGCAGCAGGCCTCTGTGTCCAAGCCTTTCTCAAATCAGAACGATCCCTCGTCGAATGCCGAGCATCAGCTACATCATTATTTATGGAAATGCTCTAAAACGGACAATATTGGAAGGACGAAGCTTGCGCTTCGTCGGCTGATGATGGCAGCGAGCCGTTCACGGCGTCAAAGATCTTCGGTAAGTGGCCAGCTTCGCGGTGCGCCCTTCAATCCATTCGCGGCTCGAAACGATAGACGTGTGCGCCGTCACAGAAAGTGAAAAGATTAAAAACCTCTTGACAGCGCAGGGGTTAAGGAGTATTGGGGCTCGAAGCAGATAAAAAACACAGGACGACCGTATAGATGGTCTAACGGTCGGTTCGGACCGCACAAGGGAGAACCACGGCTGTCTGCCCGAGGCGAAGTCATAGGGACGGGTGGGCCGGGGCCAACCAGCGGGACGAGAGGCATTCGGGGGCTGACCTACCGTCTCGGGCTTAAAAAGGGGGAACCGATGCGCGATCGCGAAATGGCCAGGGGAGCGGAGTGTAAGCCTAGAGACACCCAATCGCTCGGAGGGACAGGGCTCACGAAGTGGTGCCAGTGCGCAGTGGCCGTCTTGGCCCTGCTCACTTTCCTGGCACCGGTGGCACGTGCACAAACGGCCAGTTCGCTGAACGGCAGTATAGTCGACCAGTCAGGGGCCGCTGTGCCCGGCGCGAGCATCACCCTGACCAACAGCGCCACCGGCTTGGTGCGCACGACGACCAGTAACGCCGAGGGGCTCTACGAGTTTTTCGCGGTGCCGCCGGGAAACTACAGCCTGCAGGCGGCTGCTTCGGGATTTTCCAAATATCTGGCGCAAGATGTCACCCTGCTAGTCAGCACGCCTTCCACAGTCAACGTCACTTTGGGTCTCGCGAAGGTGACCTCAACGGTCGTCGTCCACGGGAACACAGTGCCCCTCATCAATCGCACCGATGCATCTCTGGGCAACGTGATTCAGGAGCAACAGTTGGCGGAACTCCCTATTGCCGGCCGGGATGTGGCTAACCTGCTCAGCCTGCAAGCTGGCGTTGTCTTCCTCGGCAGCCAGTTGAATACTTCGATCACCGACACGCGCAGCGGTGCCGCGAATGGCCTCCGCAGCGACCAGAACAACATTACCCTCGACGGAGCCGACGTCAATGATGTGAACAACGGCTTCGCCTTCACCGGCGTGCTAAACGTCCCGATCGACTCGGTCCAGGAATACCGCGTGACGACGGCTAACGCCGACGCCACCTCGGGCTATTCCAGCGGCGCCCAGGAGATGATGGTCACCAAGTCCGGCGCCAACGACTTTCATGGCTCCCTGTACGAATACAACCGCAACACTATCTTCAGCGCCAATGATCCGTTCCTAAAAGGGTCGCAGTTGGCCAACGGGCAACCGAACAGGCCGCCCGAGCTGAAGCAGAATTTTTTCGGTGGCACAATCGGCGGTCCCATCTTGCACAATCGCTTATTCTTCTTTGCCAACTATGAAGGCCAGCGGGACGCCCAAGGCCAGAGCGAGCTGCGGTTTGTGCCCACCACGACTCTTAAAGATGGCATCATTGAATACCAGTGTGCCAATAGCGCCCAATGCCCCGGCGGAACGGTGCAGGGGAACAGCGGAACGAGCTACCCCGTTGCACCGGGCACTTTCGCCCTGGATCCCGCCCAGCTCAAGGCCATGGATCCTCAGGGAATCGGGGCCGATGCTGCCGTGCTCTCCATGCTGCAGCAGTACCCGAATGCAAACGACACCAGCGTGGGCGACGTCGGCAACGGCAACGACTTGGACCTCGCGGGTTACCGCTTTTCTTCCAACCAGGATTCGCGATACGACACATTCATCACTCGTCTCGACTACCACATCACCCGGAGCGGCTCGGAGAGCCTCTTCTGGCGCGGGCAGACGCAGAACAACAGGATACCCGGACCGCAGGAGTTTCCCGGTCAGATAGCAGAGACCACGCTGCTCGACGGCAGCAAGGCCTCGATTGTCGGGTTGACCTCAGTGATTTCGCCCACGAAGGTGAACTCGTTCCACTGGGACTTGATCCGCCAAGCCGATACGAATGCCGGCGCGTCGCTTCTGCCTGCGGTGATCTTGTCCGGCGTGAGCCAATTCACCCCTTCCACGCGCTCGACGTCCTACATCGTTCCTATCAACGAGCTGAACGACAACCTGAACTGGGTTCGGGGCAACCACGCCCTCAGCTTCGGCACTAACCTGTTCATCATTCGCGATAACCGGACCAGTTTCGCCAAGTCTTTTTCCGACGCGTCGATGAATTTGGCGTATCTGAACACGACTGGCATCGTGTGTACCTCCAACCTGTCCAGCCCTCTCAACCCCGCGAATAATGGCCTTCCTGCCGTGGAAAGCAACTTCGGCTGTAGCGGCTACGATCCTGCGGCCATGCTGCTGTACGGCATCCTGGCCGAGGGCGACGGCTTTTACAACTACACCCCCGCAGGCACGGCTCTTCCTCAGGGCACTCCCGCTCGTCGCAACTATGCCCTCAACGATTACGAATTCTATGGACAGGACGCTTGGCATGTGACGCCTAACCTGACCTTCACCTATGGCCTACGCTATCTGCTCGAAGCCCCGCCTTACGAAACCAACGGTGCGGAGGTCATTCCCTGCATCTTGACCTCAACTGGCGGCTGCTCGGGTCAGCACCTAAGCGATTGGATGGAAAAATCCGCTGAACTTGCCAAACAGGGGATGCCGACCATTGACGCCGGTGAACTCGGGTTCTTTTTGGGCGGGCCAGCGAATCACGGCCCCGGCTTCTGGAATTGGGATTACCACGATTTTTCGCCGCGCTTGGCGGTTGCCTGGTCGCCGGATCCCGGCGAGGGATGGCTGTCAAAGATTTTCGGGCGTAAGAACCAGTTTTCGATTCGCGGCGGGTACAGCATCGTCTACGACCATTTCGGGATGCCGATCGTCAACACTTTTGATCAGAACGGCTCGTTCGGATTGACCAGCGACATCGGTAACGCTGCGGGAGCCAGTGGCAGCACGGTCCAAGCCCTGCCTCGTTTTACCTGTCCCACCTGCCTGCCGCCACCCTGCCCCACCCTCGGGGCGCCCGGCTGCATCCTCGAGACCGCGCCACCGGGCGGCTTTCCCGTGATTCCCAGCAACTCGAACTTCGCCATCAACTGGGGTTTGGACTCGTCGCTCAAAACCCCTTACGCTCACGAGTTCAATTTGACTCTCAGCCGCGAACTTGGTCAGAACTCTTCCTTGCAAATCGCCTACGTCGGAACGGTGGCCCGCCGCTTGCCTATGCAGGTGGATGAGGCTATGCCGACCGACCTGACTGACCCGACCAGCGGCACGGATTACTTCAAGGCGGCGACGATGCTGTCCCAAGAAGTTGCACAAGGAGTGCCGACTTCTCAGGTTCAGTCCATTCCCTTCTGGCAGAATATGTTCCCCGCGTGGGGCAGCATCACGCAAAGCTACTTGGATGGGCAAAGGCTCAACTGCATCGGGGACGATGATTCCGGCTCGCTCACGGCCACCCAGGCCATTTATGATTTCTGGGCCTGCAACGAGCACAACGAGACGTTCAATCTTTTTATTCTGGACACGCCCAGCTCCGTTTCCGGGTACTCGGTGCCCAACAGCAAGTTTGGTCCGTACAGCTTCTTCCACGATCAGTTCAGCTCCCTTACCGCTTGGAGGAACATTGGTACCTCCGACTATAACGCCCTGCAGGTGACTTACAACGTTCGCTGGAGCGATAATCTCATCGGCCAGTTCAATTACACCTTCTCAAAGTCTCTCGACGAAGTTTCCGACGCGGGCCGGATCGGCGCGTGGGAGGGCAGCGGCGGCACCGGCAACGACAACAACGGTGGTGGGATCGTCATCAACACCTGGGCCCCGCTGGCTCTGCGCGGTCTGTCGAGCTTTAACGCGTTCAACCAAATCAATGCCAACTGGGTCTATCGCCTGCCGTTCGGTAGAGACCAGATGTTGGGCGGGAACGCCAGTTCTTGGCTGAATGAAATGATCGGTGGCTGGCGGTTTTCGGGGCTCTTCCGCTGGACCACCGGCTTCCCCACTTCTGTCGACAATGGCGGCTACTGGCCCACCAACTGGAACATCGAGGGTCTCGCCATGCCAGTCGTTAATGGGCAACTCCCCAAAGTGTCCAACCACGGTGTGGAGATTTTCGCAGATCCTGCCGCCGCCGAGGCTGCGTTCCGTCACAGTTGGCCGGGCGAATCGGGCACGCGAAACGAAATCATCGGTGACGGGATGTTCGGCATCGACACGGGCTTGGCCAAGAACTTCTCGCTGGGCGAGACCCGTAAACTGGAATTCAGCTGGCAGACCTTCAACTTGACCAACTCGGTGCGCTACAACGTGCAAAACGCCATGCCCAGTCTCGGCCAGACTGCCAGCACGTTCGGGCGATACACGTCCACCATGACTCAGCCGCGATTCATGCAGTTCGCCCTGCGTTTTTCATTCTGAGGGACGACGAAGAGTACAGCTTTTTCACGAACCTTGCCCGGTTACGCGAACTTGTTTTAGCTCGGATCGAGACCACTCGCAACGCGTTCGCCTATCTGTTCTCAGGCTCGAGCGCCTTCCGCGACGCGTCCGAATCGCGGGGTCTCGACCTTTGAACCGATGAACGCTTTTGCGAGGCGGCGGGCCTTTAGTTTTGGACTAGCGCATCTGTGGTTTTTAAGCTCAACGCGCATTGGGCGCGGGAACACTGTCACACAGATGCATCTGCAAGTGCTCTGTGCCGAGGCACACCATGAAAATACCCACAGATTCTTTTGGTTTGGACGATCCACGGCCGATCCCGCCGTTGAGCCAATCGCGACATGGTGATATGGCATGCGAGAGTCTGTACGTTCGCAAGCACGTCCAGTGCGGGAGAGTCGCTGACTCCGAGCCTGCCGCGCGAGGGACAGAGATTCACCAGACGCTGGCGACCTACATCAACCACCTGGCTGCGGCCAAGCGCTCGACCGATCTCGACGCGTTCGACGCATTGATGAACCAGGCTGGTACCGAGGCACAGGAGGCGCTGGAAGAGTTTCGCGGGAACCACGCCTTCAACCCGGAAAAGATCCTTGCGACCGAACTGTATATCGCGCTCGATCAGGATTTCCATCCGATCGAGGATTCGGATGCGGGTGAACATACAGTCGAATATGAGGGAACGCTCGATCTGGTGATGCTCGACTCGCTCACCGAGGCCGAGATCGACGACTGGAAGAGCTACTACCAAATCATCGACGCGGATACGTTCCAGTCGAAGCTGTATCCGCTGCTGCTGATGTGCCTCAACCCGTCGCTGGAAAAAGTGAAATTCGTCTTGGAGTTCATCCGCTATGGCGCTTCGCGCTGCGTCGAATACACACGAAAGGACGTGCCATGGCTCAAGGAACTCGCGCAGAGGGAGAAGGCGCGCCAGAGAAGGCTTCATCAGCTGGCTTTGGCTGGCGGCCGGGAGCTGAGAACGTGCCCTGGGAGGCACTGTACATGGTGTCCGCTTCTCCCGAGCGGCTGCCCGGTGGCAGAGACAAATCCCTATTCGCAAATGACCGCTGAACAAAGGCTGAGCTTTGCCCTCTGGCTTCAGGAGGCCGAAAAGCAGAATACGAGGGTGCTCAAAGATCTCATGGTGGAGAGCGGGCCGGTCCACTACCGCGACGGGAACGAGAGCGAGTATTTGGCCGACTTCGTACCGGTGGAAAAGAAGTTCTATTCATACCGCGACGCCGTTTCGATTCTCGATGAGTGGTTCAAAACACATCCCGAAGAGCGGGGACTGCGAGACAAGTTAACGATTTCTGGGCTCTCGTCCGCGATCAGAGCAGAGAAGCGCGCCGAACTCGCGCAGAAACTGACAGACAGCGCGGATGTGCGGGTTGAAACAGAACTCAAAATTGGCCGGGTTGTCCCTCTATCGAGACGAGCCGGGGTAGGCCGGGACTGAAATGAGAACCACGGATGAGGGGTACACAAGAATGTGATATCCTTACACATAGGAAGGTGGGAAGGATGCGTACCAACATCGAGATCGATAACCGTTTGATGCGCCAGGCCATGAGGAGCAGCCGGTCACGGACAAAACGGGCCGCGGTCGAGGAAGGATTGCGCCTGCTGATTCAGACACGGGCGCAGGCCACCATTCGCCGGCTTCGAGGCAAGATCCGCTGGGAAGGGGATCTGCACAAGTCTCGTCGCGGGCGATTTGCGGAGTAGAAGCCAATGGTGATTATTGATACCACGGTGTGGATCGACTATCTGCGCGGCCTGCGAAACAGAGAGACCGAGTACTTTGATCGCGAGCTTAGTCGGCAACGCTTCGGACTGACGGATCTGATTCTGTGCGAGACCCTTCAAGGTATCGGGGACGAGAAGGCGTTCACCCGAGTGTTGCGTGAACTTCGGAAGTTCGAAATATTTGAGACTGGCGGTGAGTACCTGGCGATCGAGGCCGCGAGAAATTTCCGGAGCCTCCGTCAGCGGGGACACACCGTCCGCAAGACCATCGACTGCTTGATTGCCACGTTTTGCCTTCGCCAGGGACATTCCCTGTTACACCGAGATCGCGACTATGATCATTTCGAAGATATTCTGGGTCTCGCTGTAATCCATCCTTGAGCTTGATCAGACTTCAGCATTCCCGATCCCCGCAATCCCAGACCACTGCTACGGTATAGTAGGTAATATCACTACATTGCGGAGGGATCATGGAAAAGGCTGTTTCTGCAGCGGATGCCAACCGTAAGTTCTCCAAGCTCCTTCGCGCCGTCCGCGAGGGGCACAGCTATGTCGTGACCTCGCACGGCAAAGCGGTCGCGAAGATTGTGCCGGTTGAGAAAAACGGCGGCGTCACGCGTGGCGCTCGAGCCGCGCTGATCAAGCGCTTGCGATCTGAAGGCGTCGTTACCATCGGCCGTTGGAGCCGGGACGAGCTTTACGAGGATAGGCCGTGAGGGTGGCGCTGGACACGAACATTCTGGCGTAGGCCGAAGGCGTAAACGGCGCCGCCATGAAAGAGACAGCGCTCGAACTCGTGGAGAAACTGCCGGAAGGCGCGGCACTGTTACCGGTGCAGACGCTAGGTGAGTTGTTTAATTTGCTGGTGCGCAAGGCCGGGCGAGCGCCAGCAAAAGCACGCAGGGCGATTCTCAACTGGCAGGACGCCTACCCTCTGATCGAGACTTCTGGGGAAGTGATGCTTGCCGCAGCGGATCTCGCAACCGATCATCAACTCAGCATCTGGGACGCTGTGATTCTCTCTGCGGCGGCGGAAGCAGGATGCCGGCTTCTTCTGTCCGAGGACCTACAGGAAGGCTTTACCTGGAAGGGAGTGACCGTCACGAACCCTTTCGCGACGCCTAAGCACGAACTGCTCGCCGCCCTGCTTGCCGCCAATCCCGGATCCTGAGCGAAGACCTTCCGTGCAACCTCATCTCGGGTGAGGCTCGCCAGCCTGAAGTTCCGCACTGCCGAAAAATCCACACCGTCCTCCCATGCACTGCATTTGTGATGGAGCTGCGCGCTTGTCCTCTCGTTGGTTCCGATGTGATTCAAAGGGGACTGATTAGCTACCGCGATGGGAACGAAAGGCAATCGTTAGCGGGCGGCCCAACAAGATGAGGATGTGGCCTACGAGGCAGGCTTGTTGTTTGAACTGAAAATCCGCTGACTTCGTGCGGGTGGAAAGGAAATTCTATCCATACCGCAACGCAGTTTCAATTCTCGATGAGTGGTTCAAAGCACATCCCGGAGAGCGAGGACTGCGGGACAAGCGGACAGTCTCAGGCCGCTCCTCGGCAATCAAGGCAGAGACGCGTGCTGAGCTGGCGCAGAAGCTGGCAGAAGTCGAGGATGGGCATTTTGAAACTGAACTCAGAATCGGACGG
>DASYYI010000034.1:0-15377 GCA_035933995.1 Candidatus Acidiferrales bacterium
CTCCATACCCTCGTCACCAGTGAGCGCAATGGTTATTACGAAGATTTCGGCTCCATACATGATTTAGCGAAGGCCTATTCGGAGGGGTTCGTTTACTCGGGACGATATTCGCATTTTCGGCGCCGCAGGCACGGAAATTCCTCCCAAGATATTGCTTCCCACCGCTTTCTCGTTTTCGGCCAGAATCACGATCAGGTCGGAAATCGCGCGGAGGGAGAGCGCTTATCACAGATTGTCCCATTCGAATCCCTCAAACTAATTGCGGGAGCCGTTCTGTTGTCACCCTTCATTCCGCTTTTATTCATGGGTGAGGAATATGCCGAGTCCTCTCCATTCCAATATTTTGTCAGTCATGGGGACGAAGATTTGATCCACAGTGTGCGTGAAGGCCGGCGGAAGGAATTCGAGCGTTTCAATTGGCAGAATTCCATCTCCGATCCACAATCGCTCGAAACTTTCATGCGCAGCAAGCTCCATTGGGATCAAAGAACCCGCGGTCAACACGCAACTCTCCTTTCGTTTTACACGCACCTGCTCGCGCTCCGTCGCACCGTCCCGGCACTCTCGCATCTCGACAAACAGACGTCGCGAGTGACAGCGTTTGATCCTTCAGCCCTCATCGTCGAGCGATGGCACGACGCGGATCGCGTGGTCATTGCTTTCAATTTCGCGCGCTCGGCAAATAGTCTTGTGCTTCCCACGGTTCCAGGAGTCTGGAAAAAGCTGCTTGCTTCAGCCGATTCCGAATGGGGACGTTTAGGGATCGAAACGCCGAGTATGCTGGATTCCGAAGGCCCCGTGACCTTAGATGTTCCGCCAACATCATTCATTGTGTTCCGTCTCGAGGGAGGCTCCGATTGAAGGACCGTTTTCTATGTGTCCACGCTCATTTCTATCAGCCACCCCGTGAGAATCCCTGGCTTGAGGCGGTCGAAGTACAGGATTCGGCGTATCCCTATCACGACTGGAATGAGCGGATCACCGCGGAATGTTACGCGCCCAATGCAGCCTGCCGTATCCTCGACGGCGAGGGGCGCATCGTCGATATCACGAATAATTACGCCAAAATCAGTTTCAATTTCGGCCCTACTTTGCTGGCGTGGTTGGAAGAAAAGGCGCCCAGCGTTTATTCGTCGATCCAGAGCGCCGATAAACTAAGCCGCGATCAGCATCACGGACACGGCTCGGCCATGTCACAGGCCTATAACCACATGATCCTGCCGCTGGCCAACGCGCGTGACAAACACACGCAAGTTGTCTGGGGCATTCGCGATTTCGAGCATCGCTTTGGCCGCTCTCCTGAGGGCATGTGGCTTCCGGAAGCGGCTGTAAATCTCGATTCGCTGGAAGCCCTTGCGTCGAACGGAGTTAAGTTCACCATTCTCTCGCCTCATTCAGCGCATATGGTCCGGCGCATCGGTGAAGAAGAGTGGCACGAAGTCAGCGACGGCCGGATCGATCCCTCCATGGCCTACAAAGTTCACCTTGAGTCCGGGAAAGACATCGCGGTGTTTTTCTACGATGGTCCCGTTTCCCGTGGTATCGCATTCGAAAATCTCCTCGAAAACGGCGAGACTTTCGCTAATCGCCTGATGAGCATCTTTTCCGATTCACGCGACTGGCCGCAGTTGGCGCACATCGCCACGGACGGCGAAACCTACGGGCATCACAAGCCGCATGGAGACATGGCTCTGGCCTACGCCCTTCGGTTTATCGAAGAAAATAAACTCGCCACTTTGACGAATTACTCCGAATTTCTTGAACAACATCCGCCCGCTCAGGAGGCCCAGATTTTTGACAACAGCTCCTGGAGCTGCGCTCATGGCATCGAACGCTGGCGTAGCAATTGCGGCTGTAACTCAGGAATGCACGCGGAATGGAATCAGAATTGGCGGGTGCCGCTTCGCGAAGCGATGGACTGGCTTCGTGACGCCCTGATCCTCACCTATGAACAGCAGGGCCGCGAAGTATTTCAGGATCCCTGGCGCGCGCGCGACGAATACATTCGCGTGATTCTCGATCGCTCGCCAAAGAATGTCTGCGATTTCTTGCATCAGGTTTCTGGACGGGCGTTCTCGCCCGACGAAAAGCTGCGCGCCCTGAAACTGCTCGAACTCCAGCGCCACGCTATGTTGATGTACACAAGCTGCGGCTGGTTTTTCGACGAGCTCTCCGGCCTGGAAACCGTGCAGACAATCCAGTATGCGGCCCGCGCCGTTCAACTCGCTTCCCAGCTCACGGGCAGCACGAATCTGGAAACCGAATTTGTGGAGCGCCTGGCTCGAGCGAAAAGCAATATTCCAGAGAACCAGGACGGCAAGCGCGTGTATGAGCAATTTGTGAAGCCCGTCATGTTGGACCTGAAGGGTGTCGGCGCTCACTTTGCTGTGAGTTCGCTCTTCTCGGACGCCGGTTCCGAACAGCATATATATTGCTACAGTATTTCACAGCGGGATTTCCGCACACTCTCATCTGGGAAAACGCGCTTGGTGGTGGGCCACGCCCGCATCTCCTCCGATATCACCACGGAATCCGCCGATATTTCGTTTGGCGTCGTGCATCTGGGCGATCACAACATTGCCGGAGGCGTTCGCGAATTCACCGGGGAAGAGGCATACCAATCCACCACCAAGGAAATTACGGAGGCCTTCGAGCGCGGTGATTTCGCCGAGGTAGTTCGCGTCGTCGATAAAGCCTATGGAAGCGGCTCATATACGCTGAAATTTCTTTTCCGTGACGAGCAACGCAAGATCGTCAATCAGATTCTTGATTCCGCTTTGGAAGAAGCCGAGCATGTCTACCGCCAGCTCTACACAAACCGGGCCCCGCTGATGCGTTTCGTCACAGCGCTCGGCATGCCCCCGATCCGCCGTTTTCAAGTGGCAGCGGAATTCACCTTGAACTCAGATCTTCTGAAGACCATCGAGTCCGACAACTTGAACATCCAGGAAATGCAAACGCTCCTGGAAGAGGCCAAGCGCACGGAAATCCCCCTTGACGGCACCACTCTGGAATTTGCGCTTCGCAAAAAACTCCAGTCAATGGCCGCACAGTTTCGTGCTAATCCGCAAGACCTCAACCTTCTGGAAACTCTCGACGCCGCTGTGGGTGTAGCAAACACCGCCCCTTTCCGAGTCCATTACTGGACTGTTCAGAACATTTACTTCGATATCTTGAAGAATGTGTACCCTCAAATTCGGGATAACAAAGCAGACCCGCCAATCGATTTCGAGAGATGGCTCACTCTGTTCCGCTCTCTTGGAGCGAGACTGTCGATTCGCGTGGGTTGACGGCGCATGCGAATCCCTTCCGCTACTTACCGCATTCAGTTCAACGCCAATTTTCGCTTCAGCGATGCCGAAGAACTCGTGCCGTACCTCCACAACCTGGGAATCACCGACCTCTACGCCTCGCCGCGATTCAAGGCTCGTTCGGGGAGCTCGCATGGATATGACGTTGCCGACCCGCTTCGAGTCAATTCGGAGTTGGGTACAGAACAAGAGTTCGACCGTCTCACAGCGAGACTTCGCGAATACAATATGGGCCTGCTCCTCGACATCGTTCCGAACCACATGGCCGTTAGCACGGAAAATCCGTGGTGGGTGGACGTCCTTGAGAATGGCCGCGAATCCCGCTACGCGCGCTTCTTCGACATCGATTGGCAGCCGCAAGGACCCAAGGTGGCTGAGCTCCTGAATAGTCGCGTCATCCTGCCCATTCTGCCGGATGCGTATGGTCGCGCGCTCGTGAGCCAAAATATTCGAGTGTGCTTCGACGACCGTGGGTTTTTCGTTCAATACGCAGGCAATCGGTTCCCCGTCAACCCGCGCACGTATTCGGAAATCTTCGCGTTCGCCATCGAATTGTTGGAAGGCAAGAACAAACCCAAAGCCCATGAGCTCGAAAAATTTAGACTTGCCGCGGACAATCTGCCGCGCGGTGACAGTGAATCCCAAAACGCCATTGAAGAGAGTGAGAAAGCGCGCGCGGCCCTGAAGGACGCGCTTTGGCAGTTGTATCAAGACGACGATGTGATTCGGAAGGCTCTGGATGACACCCTTCGCAAATTGAACGGCGTCGCCGGGGACGAGTCTTCCTTCCATTGCCTTGACTCTCTTCTAAGCGCCCAGGCGTACCGTCTCGCCGACTGGCACCTCGCCTCCTATGAGATTAACTACAGGCGCTTTTTTGACATCAACGACTTGATTGGGTTGCGCACCGAAGACCCCGTCGTTTTTTCGGCACGGCACGCGTCCATCATGCGACTGATTCAGGAAGGCAAGGTTTCAGGATTACGCGTAGATCACATTGACGGATTGTTTGACCCGCTTGAGTATCTTGAACGCCTCAACTCGATTCCGATTTCCTCTGAAGAGGGCGGCGGCGCCTCGCCGATCTATACCATCGTGGAAAAAATCACCTGCGGCAGCGAAGCGCTTCCTCCTGAATGGCCTATTTCTGGCAGCACCGGCTACGATTTCCTTAACGCCGTCAATGCTGTCTTCGTTGACGCGACCGGGTATCGCCGCTTGGAAAAGTCATATCGAGAATTCGCCGGTCTGAATTCATCGTTTACAGACACGTGGTACCTTCGGAACAAAGACGCAATGGAACAGCTTTTCCCGACGGACGTTACTCGATTAACGTACCGCCTCGCCAAGCTCGCCGCGTTCTGGCCACGCGCACGCGATCTTCCGGTCTCCGAATTAATGCGAGGTCTGAAGGAAATCACCGCATGCCTTCCGGTATACAGGACTTACTATCGGGATGTGGTTTTGCGGCCGCAGGATCGAGTCTTTCTTCAGCAGGCGCTGTCCGTTGCCCGTGATCGCACACCGTCTGAGGCCGTCAGCAGCGCCACATGGGATTTCTTGCGTGAAGTTTTCCTCGCCGAAGTCTCATTCACCACAGATCTGGAACGCAACGCCTGGCTGGACTTCATCATGTCATGGCAACAATTCACTGGTGCTGTCATGGCCAAGGGAGTGGAAGACACGGCACTTTTTGCGCATCACAGCCTGATTTCGATCAACGAAGTGGGGAACAATCCCTTCCACGGTCAAATCCAATTTGGTTCGCGCGCGTTCCACGAATTTAATTCCCGAGTTGTTCGGAGCCATCCGCATACGTTGAATGCGACTTCTACTCACGATACGAAGTGGAGCGAAGACGTGCGCGCCAGACTCAACGTCCTCTCCGAGATCCCAGGCGAATGGCAGAGATGCCTCACGCGCTGGTCCAACTGGAACAAATCCAAAAAGACCAGTGTTGGCGGCCATCTCGCACCGACTCTCAACGAGGAAGTTATTCTCTACCAGGCTATGCTCGGTATATGGCCCGCGGGATGTTCGACAATTATAGATGGTAAGGAACTCCAGCAACGAATCGCGGACTTCTTCATCAAGGCCGCGAAGGAAGCCAAAACGCATACGAGTTGGATTCGTCCGAATCAGCCACACGAAGCGGCCCTTCGAAAATTCGTGTGCTCAATCATCGATGATTCCGGCCGCAATAGATTCTTGAAAGATTTCAAAGTCCTGCAGCAAAAACTCGCATTCTATGGCGTTTTCAATTCATGTTCTCAGCTGATCCTAAAAATGACTTCGCCTGGCGTTCCCGATTTTTATCAAGGGAACGAAATATGGAACCTCCGTTTGACCGATCCGGACAACCGACAGCCTGTGGATTTCAAGAAACGAATGAAAATGCTCCGCGAGCTAAAGTCCCGCAACGTCGGTGGTATCCCTGAACTCTGCCAGGACCTGCTGAATCATTGGTGCGATGGCCGCCTCAAGCTCTACATCACCGCCTGCATTCTGCAATTTCGGCGCGCGCACCGGGAATTATTCTCGAATGGCGAGTACCTTCCCCTCAAAGTTCAGACGAAAAGTGAATTCGTGCACGCCTTCGCGCGCCGCTCTGGTCAGGACTGGATTGTCGTGGCTGTCCCGCGACTGCTCACAAATATCGCCGCGGCTGGAACGTTTCCAATCGGTCGGAAGGCCTGGCACTCGACCGCACTGGTTCTGCCTTCTGCGCCTCGCCCGTGGGTTAACGTTCTCACCGGGGAATCATTAACACCGAAGAGCCGGGGAACCAAACTATTGATGCCCCTCAGTGACATGTTCCACCATTTGCCGTTTGGCGTCCTCGCCCAGGTTTCGTCCCGTGAGCCAAAGAACTGAGTCTCGAATGTCGACAGAAATCATCTAAATTATCAGAGGTCCTCATGCTGAGAAGACGCGACACAAATTACCCACAAGAGTCCAAAGTTCAAGGGAATTTCCCTCCCGAGATGGCGCGCCGCTCGTGGGCCACGAGGCGGAGCCTCAAATCTGCCGCAGTCCTCCTGTTCCTCTTCATATTTGCGGTCCAAGGTTCAAAGGGCTACTCCGTCCTTACTCATGAGGCGATTATCGATAGCGAGTGGGATCCCGTCATTAAACCTCTGCTCTTGCAGCGATTCCCGAACGCGGCCCCGGACGAACTGAAAGAGGCTCACGCATATGCCTATGGCGGGGCGATCATCCAGGACATGGGCTACTATCCGTTCGGGAACAAGTTCTTTAGCGATCTCACTCACTATGTCCGCAGCGCTGACTTCGTCCGGGCCCTGATTCGCGATTCCAAAAATCTCAACGAATACGCCTTTGCCCTTGGTGCCCTCGCTCACTACGTCGCGGACAATGACGGCCATCGCCTCGCCGTCAACCATGTTGTCCCCATGCTTTACCCAAAGCTTCGTCGCAAGTTTGGAAACGTAGTCGTTTACGATCAGGATCCCGCGGCGCATTTGAAGACGGAATTCGGATTCGATGTCTTGGAGGTCGCCAAAGGCCATTACGCCTCGGACAACTATCACGACGACATCGGATTCGAGGTTTCTCAGGACTTGCTCGAGCGGGCTTTCCAGGACACTTATTCGCTTGACCTGAAATCCATAATCCCCAATTCCGACCTTGCCATCGGGACGTTTCGTTATAGCGTGAGCAGCGTGATTCCTCAAATGACCCGGGTGGCTTGGCAGACCAAGAAAGACGACATACGGAAGGAAATTCCCGGCATCACGCGCCGGAAGTTTATTTATAATATTTCACGGGCCAGCTATAAGAAAAGCTGGAAAGATCAGTACAAGAAGCCGGGATTCGGTACGAGGCTCCTCGCTTTCCTGCTGCGGATCGTGCCCAAGATAGGACCCTTCAGAGCTTTGTCGTTCCGTGCCCCCACCCCCGAAGCCGGGCAACTCTTCATGGCCAGTTTTAACGCGACCATCAAAGACTACGGCGACGCCGTTCACGAGAAAGAGCAGACAGGTAAACTGCAAATTCAAAACGACAATTTCGATACCGGCAGTGTCACCGGACCGGGCGACTATCCTCTGGCTGACGCGACCTATGCTGAGCTCGTCGACCGCTTGGCCAAAAACCACTTCCAGCAGATTTCGCCCGAGCTTCGTCAGGACATACTCGCCTACTACAGCAACCTGAACGCGCCATTTGCGACCAAGAAAAACAAAAAGGAATGGCCTCGAGTAGTAAGCGAAATTGATGAGTTGAAATCGGTAACGCCTGCGGTCGTTTCCGCTGCGGCTGCCGAACAGCGCTAAGATTCTTCGGCATCCAGATTTGGATTCATTGTGGGATATTGCGAGCCAAGAGACGAGGATGCCAGTGCAGTGTTCTGTTCTAAGGAGAATGATCTAAAGCTTTGCCCTGTCGATGAGGGTTTCTGTCTTTCTTGAAGCCTACGCTTTTCCCCTGCTGCCCGCGACTACCAGGATAATTCCTCCCACCAGCAGGATGCCGCCGAATATGGGCGACAACGGAATCGTCTTGTGCTCCGTTGTGGTGGCTTGGATCGGCCCCAAGTCCACCACTTTCTTGTGTGTTGTGTAGGTGATCCCTTGGTATGCGAAGGAAATTACAGCGAGAACAATCAGTATGACGCCAACGATCGTAGCGGTCTTCATCAGTACCTTTCGCAAGACAGGCTGGGTGTCGCGGGGAACTGGTCCCCGCGATCCATCTTACACTTGCTTCCATCCAATCGGGCCGCTAGTCCTTGCGGTGCTACGTCCGGCGCATTAATCCGCCAACTAGCGACACCAAGAACAAAATGATGAAGATGAAGAACAGGATCTTGGCGATTCCCGCCGCCGCCGCCGCGATCCCAAAGAACCCGAACACTGCCGCAATGATCGCTACGATGAGGAATACCACCGCCCAACTCAGCATCTTGCCTCCTCTAGGGGCAATTATCCTTCCCAAGTTTTAACACGACACACGCCCCTGTGACTCAACTCTTTTAGGCTCTTTTCGGACCCAGTACAATACAACTATTCAGGTATCGACGGTCATGGTTTGCTGTATGGCTCTAAGTACTGCCAGGCGTGCCACTTTGGCTACCCGATTCCCCTCGGCCCTATCAGGATTACTCCGTATTCCGTCGCGTCTCCCGATGGTGTCTTCTGTCGTCAGCGTGCGGAGGCTGTCCCCGCGCCGCCAGCGAGACGTTCTCGTCCTCGTCGGCGACAAGTCCAAATGCTTCTAAACGGAGGCTGCAAATGAACTGGGACCAACTTGAAGGGAAGTGGAAACAATATAAAGGCAAAGCCAAGGCGAGATGGGGCAAGCTCACCGACGATGACCTCGACGTCATTGACGGAAATCGCCAGCAGCTCGTTGGAAAGCTACAGGAGTACTACGGCGTCACGAGAGAGGTCGCCGAGAAGCAAACTCAGGAATTCGCGGAAACTCTGAAGGCAGAACAGAAGCAAGCTCAACGCGCAGGCCGGTAACTTATTGCAGTTCACTTAAACTGTTAATTTTTTGTTTCAGTCTGGCGAAACGCCTTGCCTTCGGGCAGGGCGTTTCGCTTCGCCATCAGAAAAGGGAGACCCCGAAATCGCTGTAGAACGAGTAACCTGTAGTCCGGCCGCGCCTACGGAGAATCTCCCGGAGAATTAAAGTTTTCCGCCGATAGCATCGTTCGTCGCATTTCTCTATTCTGGCCGCGTAATGTTCACCCGACCGCAACACTCACTCGCCTCTACCTACAACCCTCCGAAAGGGGCCGTTGCAATTCCACCCGATAATGACGGCCCCTCCTACCTCTCCTAAGTTCCACAGAAACCTGTACATTCAATTTCGTGGATTGTTACAGCGAATGCTGGATGGATTGCCACCCACCAATGCCTCAGGCTTAAGCGCAGGGACACGTACCCCTGATTGCTGTTGAAACAGCGCCAAAAAATGCAAAGAAATGAGGGTCGGAATTCGATAGGGGCTTTAGAGGAGGGCCAAATGTCAACACAAGTGCATGACGCCACAAGAACCATCCGGTTGGAAGAAATTCCTCAGCCGGACCCGCTCCGTCCGGAACCTGAGCGGAGGCGCAAGCGCCGATCAAACGATCCAACTAAACCCGAGCCGCGCCATGATAAACCGGGTCCCGAGAATCCTCACGATCCTCAAGACCTTCCCAGCCAGGAATTGAGCCGTCCCAGCAGGAACTAGTCGGCAGTTGTTTGGAATCCTTTTAAGAACCCGTGTTCCTAAACAGTCGGCGCAGTAAGCAAAATCGAAGAAAATTGGAGGAACACTATGGCTGGCAAAAATACGGCAGTGTTTGGCATTTACGCGAATCGTCCTGGTGTTGAATATGCCTTGGGAACGCTAAAGGACGCGGGATTCCGAAACGCGGATGTCTCCGTGCTTCTTCCTGAGAATCTCGGCTCGAAAGATCTTCTCACCGAGAAAAACACCAAAGCACCGGAAGGCGCAGCCACCGGCGCAGGTTCCGGCGCTGTCATTGGCGGAGCGCTCGGTTGGCTCGTGGGTATTGGTGCGCTGGCGATTCCGGGACTCGGGCCGTTTATCGCCGCTGGTCCGATTCTGGCCGCACTGGCTGGCATTGGTGCAGGCGGCGCGGTTGGCGGTTTCGTCGGAGCGCTTGTGGGTATGGGCATCCCGGAATACGAAGCCAAGCGCTATCAGGGTCGCATGGAAAAGGGCGGAATTCTCCTGTCCATCCATTGCGACAACTCGGATTGGGTCAAAAGGGCCAAAGAGATCCTGAAGAATACCGGGGCGGAGGATATTTCCTCCACGGGCGAATCTTCTGCCGACTACGCCGAGAGTGACCGTCCGTACTCTCGTGGTGTGGCCAATTAATTAACCAGTTCAGCTAACCCACAAATTCATACCATTTATACCGGCTGCGCGAGGGCTTCGATTTTGAGGTCTTCGCGCAGCCGCTTTTAACTTAAGAATAATTGCCCTTACGAAAATCCGCGTCCAAACTCCTCATCTTTGCCCCGCCCGCTAATAAATAAAGGAAACTTGTGGTCTTCCCAACGCGTAGTAACATCGAGGATAGTAAATGCCACAGGGTAACAACGGAGTCGCAATTCACGCGGACAACGTCTCGCGCCATTATCAAATGGGCGCCGCGCTCATCCGTGCTGTGGACGATGTAAGCCTCAGTGTAGGCACCGGCGAATTCTTGGCGCTTCTCGGTAGTTCCGGCTCCGGCAAATCCACTCTTCTGAATTTGCTCGCTGGTCTCGACCGTCCCACCGAAGGCGCGATCGTCGTACGAGGACGCAATCTTGCTGAAATGGACACCCACGAACTGGCGCGTTACCGCAGCCTCACCGTCGGCATGGTCTTTCAAGCGTTCAACCTGCTGCCGCGCATGACCCTGGAGGAAAATGTCGAACTCCCTTTGCGTTTGGCGGAAGTCGACCGCGCGGACCGTGCGGCGCGCGTGCGCGAGGCGCTCGAGCACGTACATCTGGAAAAGCGTCTGGCGCATCGTCCCAGTGAGCTCTCCGGAGGCGAACAGCAACGCGCCGCGCTCGCTCGCGCTTTAGTGAATCGCCCAACGATTCTGCTCGCCGACGAGCCCACCGGAAACTTGGACAGCGCCACCGGCGAAGAAATCATGCTCCTGCTCAAGAATTTCAATCAATCGATGGGTATGACGATTGTAATGGTGACGCACGAGCGTCCCCTGGCCGAGCGTTTTGCGCATCGCATCGCCACCGTTGCCGACGGAAAATTAATCAGCGTCACAACGAAACCCCGCGACGGAGTGCAATCATGAAAATCGGTGACCTAACCGAGCTCGCCGTCCGCAATTTGCGCGAAGCCATCCTGCGGAATTCGCTCACCACCTTGGGCGTTGCAGTCGGCGTAGCTTCTTTGGTCGCGATGCTTTCGCTCGGTGTCGGCTTGCAGCAATTCGCTTCTCAGCGCCTGGCCAATAGTGGTTTGTTCAACGCTATTTTTGTCGCGTCGCGTTACAACGCGGGCGAGTACGAACGCCGCTCGCGGCAGAATCAACCCGCCGATTCATCGACGCCAGCGCGCCCACTCGACGAATCCGTTCGCCGCGAAATCGCCGGCCTTCCAAACGTCAACGAAGTCTATCCCGAGATTCGTTTTATGACGGAAATCCGTTACAACGATAAGCCATATCCGACGATGGTGGCCGGCATGCCTGATTCTGCGCGCACGGACGGCGCTTTCGACGGAATGCAAGGCAAATTCTTTTCCAGTCCCGGCGCGGATGAAGCCATCCTTCAAGTCGAATTCGCCAAAGAGCTTTCCGCCCAGCCATCTGCGCTGATTGGCAAAGACCTCGTCTTGCGCTACGCAGAACGCCAATCCCTTCCGGCACAAGGCGCTTCCAAGACAGCTTTAGCAGGCAATCGCGGCGAAAGTTCCGCCGGCGGCGGTTTCTCTGTGGTTCCGCACGAAGAGAAATTGCGCATCGTTGGTATCATTTCCACCGAACCCGAGGGCGGCTTTGGCGCTTTCGGCCGCAGCCGCGTATTTATTCCGCTCGCCGTCGCCGAAACGCTCAGCGCCACGCAAGTCAATGATCTTCGCGACGTTTTGAATAGCTCGAACAAAACTCGGAGCTACGGGAGTCTCACGGTCCGCGTGAAAAGCCCGACGCAGGTGCCGCAAGTAGAAGCCGCCATCAAGAGCATGGGCTTTACCACTTTTTCACTGCTCGACACGACTCGCAATCTCCGTTTGTTTTTCACCGTGATTGATCTGCTCCTCGGAATCTTCGGCAGCCTCGCATTGGCCGTCGCCACGCTGGGCATCGTCAATACGCTGGTGATGGCAATTCTCGAACGCCGCCGCGAAATCGGAGTTTTCAAAGCCTTGGGCGCCGATGATCGCGACATCAAGCAGCTCTTCTTCGCGGAAGCGGGCGTGATGGGCCTTGTCGGAGGCATTGGCGGAGTTGCACTCGGCTGGCTGATCGGCAAAGGCGTCACTCTCGGAACCAACATTTACCTCAGCCGACAAAATCTGCCGCCGGTGAACATTTCCGCTGTCCCCTTGTGGCTCGCGCTCGGCGCGGTCGCTTTCGCCATCGTCGTCAGCCTCGTCGCGGGACTATACCCGGCGTCGCGTGCCGCGCATCTCAATCCAGTTGAGGCTCTTCGGTATGAATAGCCGGCGGCGCACCGCGGTTCTTGCGGTGTGCGCTTTCCTCGGCCTCGCGTTTGCTCAACCGGCGCGCGCCGCGCTGGGCCGCATCGAATGCCGCTCGACGCACAGCCAAATTCTCAACCGTGCGGTGCGCTACTGCGCCATCTTGCCGCCCAGTTACGACGCGAGCAAGACACGGCGCTATCCGGTTCTCTATTTTCTTCATGGCCTGGGCGAAAACGAGCAGATGCTCGTCAGTTCCGGCGGGTGGAATCTCATCGAAGATCTTTGGGAGCAGCATCAGCTTGGCGAGTTTCTGATCGTCACGCCGGATGCAGATACGAGTTTTTACATCAACTCATACGACGGCCGCGAGCGTTATGAGGATTTCTTCATTCGCGAATTTCTGCCGTTTATTGAACGCACCTACCGCACGCGGCCCGGCCGGCGCTATCGTGGCATCGGCGGAATTTCCATGGGAGGCTACGGCGCGCTGCATCTGGCTTTTCGCCATCCGGAATTGTTTACGTCCGTCAGCGCGAGCAGTGCGGCGCTGCTCCGCAAACTCCCCGATGTGAAATTCGCGAATCCCCGGGAGTCGCGTTTGTTGCGTGTCCTCGCCGTTTTTGGCACACCGCCCAATGCTGCGTTCTGGCAACGCAACGATCCGATCACGCTGGCGCGTAGCGCGCATCTGGCCGGCATGAAGATTTATTTTGACTGCGGCGCGGAAGATGATTACGGTTTCGAGAAGGGCGCGCAGACTCTTCACAACGTGCTCGCCTCCCGCCACATCGCGCCTGAATTCCATCTTTATCCCGGAGGCCACGACTGGCGCTACTTCGCCGCGCATCTCCCCGCTGCGCTCAAGTTTCATTCTCGCGCGTTCGGTCTTGGCCCGCCGGAATAGCGCTCTCGTCGCGCAGGGAATTGTGCAACCAGTTTCACGATTTCACATCCAATGCGTTGTCTTCAGCGCTTGGAAAGCTCTGGAACCAACGGATAACCAATAGGGAGCTTTCGCGTCTAACTGACGTGCAGATTGTGCTTTGATTTTTCGAGGTGATTCATGAAAGAGCAAACATTTGCAAACCATTCGCGCATCGTGCCCGCGTTTCATATGGTGGCTTTGCCAATTCTGCTTCTGAACTTCGGGTACTCGATTTACGTACTTGTGCACACATGGTTTTTGTTCGGAGCGCTCGTGTCGCTCCTGGTCTCGATTGCTTTATTGTTGGTCGCGTTGTATGCCCGGATGTTCGCGCTGGCCGTGCAGGATCGCGTCATCCGCCTCGAGATGCGCTTGCGTCTCGAGAAACTTCTTCCCGCCGATCTGAAACCGCGCATTCTGGAGTTCTCTGTTGGTCAACTCATCGCTCTCCGTTTTGCGAGCGACGCCGAACTCCCCGACCTCGCGCGGCGCGTCCTCGACGAAAAAGTGAAGGACAAGAAAGTCATAAAGCAAATGATCAAGACCTGGAAGCCGGACTACCTCCGCGCTTAGTTCGCGATTCCCGATTCACGAATGCTTTTTAGCGCGTGTTCGTTCTGGCGCGTATTGGGAGGACAGGCGTTTGTTTTCCGCGTACAAACAGCCTTAACTGTTTCCTAGGGTTTCCCCCTGTTCGCGCGAACAAAGAATTCCTTCTTATCCACATTTGCCGGCACGGCCACGTCGAAGAATCCCACCATCATTTCGTCATACGTTTGATCGCCCCAGCGCACGGCCGCGGTCGGATCAGGATTGTGCGGATTGTTGCGCGAGTTGTCGTACCACGCGACCGCTTGCAGTTCCGTTCCGGCCTTCAGAAATCGCGGTTGTGCCAGCCGGTAGCTCAACTGCCAGTAAAAGTTATAATTCACGCGCAGCAGCGTCTCCACGGTGCCGCCGTGATGAATAATGTTGTACTCGAATTTCTTTCCACGCAGGTGCATGTGCGGAAAAAAACTGAGTAGCGTGCAATCGTTCGGCAAAGTTCCGTGAACCTCCACGCGGAAATTCGGCACGCCCGGCGGAATGATGAAGCGGTCATTGGTCAATTGCAGCGTCAGCACACGCTGCTTGGGAGGCTGCTTTGCGAATACGAGCCCGATGCTCGACTGATCTGTTTCCGGATGTCCTTTGGTCACGTAATGCATCTGAAAAACAAGATCCGAACCTGCCGGAACGAATTTCGCCATGCCTGCGGGCCATTCATCCGGCGAACTCCCCGGCGCGTAAACGAGCAGCACGTCGCTGTCCGTCCATTTCGCGTCGCGTCTGTCTTGCGCATCCTTCAGACTCGACGCCGTGAATGGCGCGCCCATGGGCGCGTGCCTCAACCATTTCGATCCCGGCGGCCGCACATACACGACACCGTGATGCACATTCTTGCGGCTCGAGGGCCGAATCTCCGCCATTTGCACCCACTCGTCCTTAGTGAATCCCGTGGGCACAATTTCGTACGTATATTCGACGTCGCCATGCGCGGGAATCGCCACCGGTTCCGGCATCCTGACTACATCATCCGGCTGCGGGATGATCCATCCCGCAGCCCAACGGCGCGGTGGCGGCGCATCCTTGGCGTCTCCCGCGGGAGCGCCAGCATCGGCCCACGCGGCGAGGGTCGCAATCTGCTCCGGTGTCAACGACGGATCATTTGCGAAATGTCCGCAGCACGGATCGGCGAACCACGGAGGCATGACCCGCTGCGTGACTTTCTGTTTGATCTCGCGCGCATACCGTCGTGTTTCGCCATAACTCACCAGCGGCATGGGTGCGATCTCGTCTGCCCGGTGACACGTCTGGCAGTGCTGCTCCAAAATGGGAGCAACGTCTTTATAGAATGTGGGTACCGTGGGGTTTGCACTTCGACTGTTGCGAGTCGCGCCGCCGCACAGTCCTATCGTTATGCAGGCCCCCAGCAGCACCAGTGCCCTCTGAAC
>DASYYI010000039.1:0-4630 GCA_035933995.1 Candidatus Acidiferrales bacterium
TACGCAGTGAGGCAGGTGATGCGCTGCGTTTGATTTTCGAATTCGCCTACGGGAAATTTACGCTGAAGAATGTCAGGCACGGTGATTTTGCCGGTGCCCGCACGGGGAGTGACGCTCATGTTGACCTCCGGTGCCGCCCCCATGTGCGGCAGTGCCGCGGGGTGCAGCCCATCAACACCCGCATTATAGCAGAAAATGCAGCGGCTGAGGGTGGATCTGCAAGCGAGCCGTTTTCGGGTGTTCAGAAACGGACATTCATCGTGAAAAAATGGCGAGAAAACTCGATTAGAAATGGACTCGCGGCTGATTTTTTTGGAGTTAGCGCAGGTTCTAATTTCCCATAGAAACTCGATTAGAATTGCGGATGCCAAGTCAGGGCGAAGGCTATGGAAGCTCGGAAGGCAGGCTAGGGCCGACGGAGACCCCACCGGAGGCCCCGCGTGAAGGTGAGAGTTGCGGAGTTGGATGCTCTAACCATGATAGTTACGTATAGCATAAGTTAACCGACTTTTCAATCGTGATTGCCGTCGTCAGGCCGCTTCTATTTGAGCGCATCGGGAGGAGCTAGACCGAAGATGTTGGCCGCGTTTCGAGCGATTCGTTCTAGGGCGAGCTTAACGAAGGCAGGTTTTCGCATTCCTGCCTTTTTCACGAGCTCGTTCACATGTAGCCAAAAAGAACCCATTAGAGCCTTATCTTTCTTGTAGCGGAACGAAAGAAGCTTGGCGAGTGATATGTCTGCGAGATACGGAGTAACACTTTCGACGTCATCGACTGACAAGCTGAAGAGCGGGGTGACCGACCGCCATAGGTCCTTCGCCTTGTACGACTGAAACCTCTCGTTCAGATATGCGTTCATGCCGAGAGCGCTGCCAATCTCGTCCCGAATGATCATAATCGGAAATACCGTGGTTATTCCCGACAAGTCGAGGCCCTGAATGGAGTCTGGATTCCTGTATCGGCAGAGCCGCTCTACTGCCCGGGCGAGTTGCCTGACGCCTTTCTTCGAACCATCGGCGCTTGTAATCAGTTTTTGTTCGAGCTCGTCTTTAATTGCGTCAATGTTGATTCCGTACTTACTGGTGCTCCGGAACGTGCTTCCCTTATATTCGAGCAAAAGGAGCTGCCGGTCACAAACAATTATGCCGTCGCAGACTTGTTCATGAGGATCAGCGGCGTACCTAGGGTCTTGCAAAAAATGATTTGCTTTTCCGTTGCATGACTGGCTGAGAATCCAGTTGAGATAGTGTTCGAAGACGATCCCCCAAAAACGGTGAAACCTTTCCTGGTCGTCGGTCGCGAGAGCGAAATTGACTCGCCAAAATGGGCCACTGTAAAATTTGTCGGCAAGATAGGTCATATCCATCGGAAAAGAGCCATTACTGTCTTTGACTAGGGGCTTATCTCGAAAGATAACGAAATCTTCGGGCGCAACTCCTGTCGCTGTGGCCCTGATTCTCAATTCATCCGGTGTCGAGGCAGTTTCCTTATAGAATGCGTCGATTTGAGAAGCAGGAACTTTGGCGTCACGAAACCAAGTCGGCGGGATTAGGAGTTTATCGAAGTTTTTTATCTTGGTTTCGGCGAATCGTGATAGGCAGCCGAATAACATGGCGAAGTAACTCGTGAGAGGTATTCCAGTGCTGTTCTCGAAGACGCCTGGGACGTCGACGAAGTCTGGGCTATGCCGCAGGGGTTCTATGAAGTCTGTGTTCATGAGGTATCCGCGAGCTATTGTGTTTACGTAATTTGAGAATCGGTTTGCTTCCATGAGCGGGACAAAGCTTTGGATTATGGAGGCAACTCGCTCCAGAGAATTATCGCTTTCGGGAATTCCGAAATTTAGCTGATCGCTGCCCATCAGGAGTGCCTTACCAACGTCAAAAAGGCGGTCTGTAAGTGGTTCCTCAGCAGCTCGGCAATGCTTCAGCGCCTCTTTGGCCGTAAAGAGCACTTGGAGCCGGTGAAAAACAGGTCTCTCGAGTAGTATCGCCTTACTAGCCCAGTCAGGTTGCAGGAACGTACCAATTAGAGACTTTTGAGTTTGAAAATCATACTTGCGACTCCAGCCCCCGATTACTGCATTTATGGCGCTGCATACACGAAGCATTCCGCTTCGGGGAAGAGTCTTGAGTAGGGACTGGAACTCATCTCCGCTTGCTGGAATGCCGGAGTTAAGCTCCGCATAAACTAAGAAGGGTAAAGCCTCTATCGGCATTTAGACCTGAGTATACCGTAATGGCGGTCGACAAATATTTCCGGGATCCCTGGGTTACGGCGAAAAACCAAGGCAGGTCCCTCATTGCCATCCCGCAACGACAGAGGACTGGTTTCGGGATCACAACGAAGTGCATCGAGGCGAGATCCTTCGACTCCGCAGAAAACGCTCCGCTCCCTTCGCTAGTGTGCTCATGGCGGGCAGGATGACAACAAGAGGAAAAAGCAGATCCCTCGCTAAGAGCGCTTCGGGATGACAACGAGGAAGCAGCGGCCCGATAAGTGCGGCAGCCAAAGTAATTTGCCAAAGTCCGCTGCAAGGCGACGCAAGGAGCCCACGGGGAGCACGGTGGTTTTCCATTGTCAAATTTGTTAACCCATGTTATATAGGTACTTCATGGTTAGACTATCTGACCTCGCTTATCGCTGCTCCCCAAGGGGCTTCCGGTGGAGCTTCTCCGCCGAGTAGGCTCTCTTCCAGAGATCCACAGTCTTCGCCTTAGCTTCGCATCCGCAATTCTAATCGAGTTTCTATGGGAAATTAGAACCTGCGCTAACTCCAAGAAAATCAGCCGCAAGTTCATTTCTAATCGAGTTTTTTCGCCACTTTTTCTGCATGAACGTCCGTTTCCGACCAAAGACGGAAGCAGATCCCTGCCTGCGGCAGGCAGGCCTCACTGCCGTTCGCCAAAACCGTGCGACCGGGTTCCCTTCGTGGCTCCCTTCCTTCGTCAGGGCAAGCAGGGCAGGCGGGATGACAACGAGAAGCTAGGAGCAGGTCCCTCGCAGAATGCGCTCGGGATTGACGCAAAAAGCGCGTCAAGTTTGGGTGACGGGGGCGGGGATTTCGGGCTTTTGGGGTTCGACGCCGCGCCAGCCTACGGGGCGGCCATGCAGAGCTTCCTTGAGGGCGCGGAAGAGGACGACGTACATCATCTGGCGATAGTAGAAGCGCTGGATAAGCAAAGGCGCGAGAAGAGTCCAGTCTTCGTTTTTTTCGAGGGCGAAGGCGATGACGCAGGTGAGCAAGTCGATGAGCATGAAAGCGGCAAAGAAAATCAGGGAGCGAATGACGTCGTCGCTGGTCCAGAGCGCGGGGAGATGCGTGAAGTGGAACTGCGCGAGTCCCCAGAGAAGAATCGAAAACAGGAAAAGAAAATCGATGATGGGCGAGACAAGCGGCAGCAAAATCTGGAAAAGGAAAACGTTGGGCAGAGTGATCCAGCCGAGCGTGCCATAGCGCGGACGGCCGATAGCGTCGCGATGTTTCCAGACGGCTTGGAGGGTGCCGAAGGTCCAGCGGAAGCGCTGGCGAATCAGACTCTCGACCGTGTCCGGAACTTCGGTGTGGCCGATGGCGTCTTCGTCGTAGAGAATTTTCCAGCCGTGGCGGCGGATGGTGAGGGTGAGGTCGGTATCTTCCGCGACTGTGTCTCCCGCGAAACCGCCGCAGGCGCGCATGACCTGCGCGCGCCAGGCTCCCACCGCGCCGGGAACCACGGGAATGCAATTCAGCAAATCGAAAGCGCGCTTTTCGAGATTTTGGCTGGTGATGTATTCGAGGGCCTGCCATCGCGTAAGCCAGCGATTGCGGTTCATGACTTTGACGTTGCCGGCGACGGCGGCAACATTCGGGTTCGCGAAATGGCGAACCAGGCGGGGAACGGCGTCGGGGTCGACAATGGTGTCGGCGTCGATGGTGACGATGACTTCGCCCGCTGCTTCCGAGAGGGCGTGATTGAGGGCGGCGGATTTTCCGTAATTGGCCTGGCGAATCAGACGCACGCGCGCGTCATGCGCGAAGGATTCCAGGACGCGGTCACTGGTCTGATCGGTCGAGCCATCGTCAACCACGATGATTTCGAGTTTCGCGTAATGCGACGCGAGCGCGGAACGCACCGTGTCCGCAATGACGGTCTCTTCGTTATAGGCGGGAATCAGCACGGAGACGATGGGCTGATACTCGGGATGATCTTCGGGCGCGGCGCGAAGTTTTTCGGCAAGCGCGAGCAGACCAATAAATAATGCGCGTCCACTGACAAGCGCGATGCCGGCGACGAAGATGAACGCGATGGACAGGCGGAGCCAGTGAAACAAATTGAAAATGAATGAATCGGCGCGGGCAAAAAGTTTTTCCTCGTCGCTGAGGGGAGGCATCACCTGCGCGCGCGTCTGATTCAGGAGTTGTGACACGGTGACGAAGGAGTAGCCCTGCGCCTTGAGCTGTTCAATGATTTGCGGAAGCGCCGCGACGGTGTGACTGCGGTCGCCGCCGCCGTCGTGCATGATAATGATGTTGCCGGGAACTTTGTGGACCTGGTCGACGACGCGCTGGACGATGGTGGCCGTCGGCGGGGGAGGCACGCCGCCCTCTTCTCCCCAGTCGTGCGGGTCAATGTGGCCTGCGACAAGC
>DASYYI010000040.1:0-3539 GCA_035933995.1 Candidatus Acidiferrales bacterium
ACAGTTGTGGTGCTGCCCGCGACCTTCTCCACCCGCAAACCGTTCCCGTCGTAACTATACGTCCCGGATCCCAGCCCTCCGCTGGCCGTGACCGCCCGGCCCTCGCCGTCATAGCTTATCGTGTTCAGCCCGTCGTTCGTCATGTTGCCGCTGAGATCGTAGGCTTCGGGCGAAGTGGTGATCTGGTTCGTTGTGGTGCTCACGGCAACTGAGTTCGTCGGGCAGGTAATTCCCGTGCATCCAGATGAGGTGCTCTGCGCCGTCCGGTTGCCGTAGCGGTCGTACGATTCCGAAAGACCCCAAGCCGGGTAGCCTGTCGAGCCGGTCGTCGCGGCGTTCGTCAGGCGATACAGTGAATCGTAGGTATAGGTCGCGCTGCGCCCGCTTTGCATATAATCGGTGATGCTGGAAATCTGGCCTCCTCAGCCAACCTCATCTTTCAGCCGTTTTCGGTCCTTCCATGTATTTCCCAACAACAGAAAGAATCCAGAGTATGGCGTAGAAATCTACTGCGAGGATAGGGGCGATAACGAGAGCCGGGACCCACTTGGTGGTCCAGGGAACAGATGAAATCAGCAGGACATGAAGCGCCGCGATGACTGCCATGGTGATCCAGAACCACACACACCGCCTCAGTTTCCACTTTACGGCAATGGCGAAACCAAGTACCGCAATACTACAAAATGTTGGCAAAGCAAGGTCAAGTTTTCCAAAATGATCAAATAACAAGGCGCTAAGCGTAGAGCCAATAATTCCAAACAATATGCCCCACCAGGGCAAGCGCATTTTCTTGACTGCTTTCATGTCGTTCTTAACGTCGTTCACTAGTTGCAATTTTTGCTCGCCTTCCAAATTTTGGCAACGTCCACGCCAATTGAACCTACAGCAGCAGCAGTCGAGAAAGGGGGCGGTGCAAATCCACCAATGGTGAGGACGCTCGAAAGCAGCCCCAGAGGAGACGTATCTCTCAGGCTTGCGAGACCGTTGGCGGCGCTCGTCGAAGCTCCAGTTGCCCTAGCGACATTGCTCCCTACCTGATCGGCTACCTTCCCGACGTATCCGGCCTGATGCCCAATCATTCTGGCAACACGAGTTCCAGGAATCAAACCTATCGCATCGATGCCAAGCTGCAAAGCACCTTTGCCGAGGGCACTCGTGATGCATGGGTTCTTGTACCAAGGGGTCCGGTTACCTGGACCCATTGTCGGCGATTGCGGCCCCATTGTCGTACCCCACCACGATGATCCATTGTTACCGTCCGATAAATCGCCTGGGGGGCTTGGAACCCCAAGTTCCAACCATTCTCCCGGATCAGACCTCGAACCGACAAGTTGTTGGTCTTTGCCTTTACCCTGAAAATCCTGAATTGTATCTGGAGGCAACCAAATCCAGTTTCCGATACCCTGCGTGCCTCCGATGGATGTTACCGTGAACATGCCGGGAGGAACGTCGGCCATAGGAGGGCCGCCGTCGAAGGTACCAACTCCTGCAACCCCGAACTCGGCAGCCCAATCACTTCCGAAGTCACCGCTACTGCCATACGGATTAACGTGTGACACGCAGCCGTTCTGCTGCGGAGGATCGGCACTCCCAGCGTCTCCGTCAGTTTCCGCATCCGAATTGTCCACGTCTGAGTGACCGCCGCCAGAGGCTTGCTCCGATTTGTCTTTAGGATTTGCTTGGGCTGTCGTGCAGCCGGAGACAGGCTCGGCTCCCGAAGGATCGGTGATGTTCGCCGGATCGTTGATCGAATAGCTGTAGCGATTCAGCGACTGCGGATTGGCTATCGAACCGGCAATCGGGTCCGGCGACGACAGCCGCCCCAAGCGGCTCACGTGGTACCGCGCCATCGCGTAGTGGTTCCCCGACTCTGCGTCATACTCGTAGGTCGTAAAGTACAGCTTGTCGTTAGTCGCGTTGTACCACGATTCTCCAAATGGGAAGTGCCCCATCTCCGCCGCTACGCCACCGCTGGAATTGGTCACCATGCGATTCGATAGGTGATCCTGATGGTAATAATTCGTGCCCGAGGAATCGATCCGGGCCAGCAACGCTCCGCCCGCGTAAATATACTCGCGCGTCGGTGAGCTTGGCGCTGCGCCGTTCGCGTACTCAGCTATCACCTTCGATCCCGAGAAGATATACACGGTTGCGGTGCTGCCCGCCACCTTCTTCACCCGCAAGCCGTTTCCGTCGTAAGTGTATGTCCCGGAACCCAGCCCTCCACTCGCTGTGACCATGTGCAATTTTGTCATGTGCGATTCGCGAAAAGGACCCGAATCCTCAATATAACATAAAGACAAGGCCGAAGGCCGTGAGCACCATGCAGCGCAAAAATCGAATTCAGCCATCGTGAATTCTGATATAAACACCGTCGGTCATCAGCCACGTAGCGGAGGAGAATTCATGAAGCGCGCCCTGATTTTAGCCTCGTTATTCTTTGTCGTCACAGCATTGTCCGCCATCGCTCAAAGTACGAAAACAAGCGCCGAGGCAAAACCGCTCCCCAGCATCGACCAGAAGACGACGGGCATGCAAAAGCTCCCGGGTTTTTTCACGTATTACTGGGACGCGCGCGAAGGAAAAATCTGGCTGCAGATCGACAAATGGAACACGGAATTCCTGTACGTTGAATCGCTGCCAGATGGCGTCGGCTCGAACGACATCGGCCTCGATCGCGGCCAACCGGGCGACACGCAGGTCGTGCATTTCGAGCGCAGCGGCCCTCGCGTGCTGCTGGTGGCGGAAAACGAGCGCTACCGCGCCGTAACGGATGACGCCGCGCAACGGCAGGCAGTCAAGCAGGCATTCGCGCAATCTGTCCTTTGGGGATTCGATGCCGCAGCCGAAAACGGCGACGCCGTGCTCGTCGACGCCACTCCATTCTTTCTCCACGACGCTCACAACGTCATAGAGAAGCTAAAAGCCACGAAGCAGGGCGCCTTCCATCTGGATCCCTCGCGCTGCGCCGTCTACTTGCCCCGCACCAAAAATTTCCCGGAAAATTCCGACGTGGAATCCACGTTGACGTTCACCACTGAAGAGCCCGGACCATGGGTGCAGGAAGTAACGCCAGACCCGCAAAGCGTCACCGTTCGCGAACATTTTTCATTTGTGCAGTCGCCTTCGCCCGGTTTTCATCCGCGCGAATACGACCCGCGCTCCGGATTCTTCGGCATGCAGTACATGGACTTCGCCACCCCGGTCGACGAATCCATTCACAAACGCTTCATCGTTCATTTCCGGCTAGAGAAAAAAGATCCCTCAGCCGCCGTCAGCGAGCCCGTAAAGCCCATCATTTATTACGTTGATCACGCGGTGCCCGAGCCAATCCGTTCCGCGCTGGTCGAGGGCGCGAGTTGGTGGAACCAGGCCTTCACTGCGGCAGGCTACAAAGACGCGTTTCAGGTGAAAGTGCTGCCCGACGGCGTCGATCCCATGGATGTCCGCTACAACGTGATCGAGTGGGTGCCACGAGCAACGCGCGGTTGGTCTTACGGTAGTGCGATTGTTGACCCGCGCACGGGCGAAATCATCAA
>DASYYI010000079.1:0-20051 GCA_035933995.1 Candidatus Acidiferrales bacterium
ACGGCGAGATTCTGCGCTGCCCTCAGAACGACAACAATAGCGGGAAGAACGCGCGACAATTTGCGAGGCCGCTGAGTCCTGAGCCGCGCACGAAAGCCGCTGCATGCAAGAAGAATGCGCTTTAGTGCGCGTCTTGAAACCCGTCTTGTCGGCTTCCTTGACTTTGCTGTTCGCGGGTGTTGTCTTAGTTGGTAGCACTTCTTCCGCGAAATCGCGCCGCTCTTCGACCAGGTTCGAGAGCGGACAAACCACAAGGAGTTGACATGAAACGCGTCATTGCATTGCTGTCCATTCTGCTATTTTCAGCCGCTGGTCTTTCCGCGCAATCGGGCCGATGGCAGGTTGTCCGCGCAGAGTATGGCGCGGGGAATGCCTGGATGGATGTCACCGGCCGCGTTCGCTCGCTTATCAACGGCGATGTGCTGCACATTCGGGCAGACAACGCTACGCTCGGCGGTGATCCGGCCGTCGGTGCGCAGAAGACGCTGCGCGTACGCGTTCGGGACGATGACGGACATGAGAGGACGCTGACATTTCGCGAGAAAGAAATCGTCGAATTGTCGTTGAGCGCCGACGAACACGAGCGCGGTGGTGATCGCGATCAGGAGCGGGGAAGGCTACGCATCACACGCGCAAGTTACGGCAGCCGCGATCGCGCGTTCGACGTGACCGACCTGCTCAATTCCCGAATCGAGGGCGACCGGCTCAGCCTTCCCATAAACAACGACACAATGGGCGGCGATCCTGCTCAGGATAGCCGCAAGACGCTCACCGTCTGGTATCGCTACGGCGGTTCGGATTTGCAAACCCGCGTCGACGAAGGCGGCATACTGAACCTTCCATCCCGCGGCGAATCGTTTCGCGCCGAACCTCCCCGGGCCGAGAATCGGCGCGACGGAGGGAGCTTGCAAATCTTGCGCGCCGATTATGGCGCGGACAACCGCTTCGCTGACGTGACTGCGCTGCTGTCTTCCCGCGTTCAAGATGGCCAGCTTAGCCTCCCTGTGAACAACGACACGATGGGCGGCGACCCCGCGGATGAACATCGCAAGGCCCTGAGCGTCTGGTACGTTGAAGACGGCAGGCCCGCAAATGTCGTCGTCAGCGAAGGAGGCTATCTTAATCTTCCCGCGGAGAACGGTTATTTCTCGGGCAATCTGCGCATCATGCGCGCGCAGTACGGCGCGGATTTCCGCTATTTCGATGTGACGGACCGCCTCAATGCGCTGATTCAGGGCGACCAGCTGCGTCTGCGTATAAACAACGACAGCATGGGCGGTGATCCCGCAACTGACCGGCACAAAACTCTCACGGTGGTTTATCTTTTCAACGGCCAAGAGTTTCGCACAAGGGTCAACGAAAGGGATGCGCTGATCCTTCCAGGCGACGGCGACCGCAGCGATGATTTTTCCGCTGAGCCTCTCAGGGTTCTCCACGCGACCTACGGCTTCGGCGATCAGCGGGTGGACGTCACGGCGCGAGTCGGCGCGCTGGTGAACGGCGACCAGTTGCAATTCCAGGTCTCAAACGCGTCCCTCGGGGGCGATCCAGCCGTGGGCCAACACAAGTGGTTGAGGGTGATTTATCTTTGGCACGGGATCCGCTACGAAACATCAGCGCCCGAGGGTGGCGCACTCGCGATTCCCTGAGCTGCCCTCGCAACATCAAGAATGGTCGTCCAGTCTGCTATTTGCTGTAGACGCCGAAGAGCCAGGGGATGCCGACCAAGCCGGATTGAACACGCACCTCGACGGCGTCGCCATTGTGGAAGAGATCGAAATCCTGACGAGTGACGGCGAGGCGTTCAAGGCCGCCATCGCGCCAGGACGTGACGATGAGTTGGTGCATCGGCAACAGGCCGGGCATGGAGAAGCGGCTGACGACGGTGGCCTGGAAATTTTGCGGCGGGGAGCGGTCGAGCGCACCGTTGACGAAGAGCAAAGTGCCGAGGAGCCACGGAAGCGGCACCAGGCCGTGAAAAATTCGCTTGAGCAATTCGACTTCCTGACGGCGCAAGGCGCGACGCTCCACCCACACAGCCAGAAAAATAGTGGCGAAGAAAATCACACCGATGAAAATCAGAATGCCATCAAGTTCCAAGGGCGGATAAAGAAAACAGGGGACGAAAAACGCAATCGTGCCCAGCAAAAAAATGCCGAAACGATTGACGAGGCCGCGGCGCATAGCTCGATTTGCCTCGGCGGGCGCCAGGTGACAATACTGGCACACTTCGTCTGCGCGGCCGGAGGCGCGTTCTGCGCCGCAATTTGCACAGCGCCGCAGGAACGGAGTCACGAGTGGGCGAGTTTCCAAATGAGGTGATTGAGATTCATCCGCGTTTCCTGGCTGACTTCAGTGAACTCCACGACCATGCCTTTGCCCGCATCGACGCGGCGAACGATACATTTGACGTTGAGCGTTTCGGGCAAGCGAACCTTCGCGAAAAATTCGGCACGCGTCCAGAGCTGCTCGTGCGTTTCCAGATACATTCCCGACGCGCTGATGTCGCGGAGCGTGGCGTTCAAAGTGACTTCACCCCAGATTATTTCGACGTGCGCCTTGCAGGGGTAACGCGCGTGTCTGCGACGCTCGGATTCGCTCACTCAGGCCGTCCCTTCAAAAAAAAACGGTCGCCGCAAGTTCTCGTCGTCAAAGTGATGCTATGCAGGCACGTGTTACGTGTCAACGATTATCAGAGGACGATGCGCGCAGGGAGAGAATTGTGCGCGGCGCGCGACGGAGTATAATTCGCGCATGACGCTGCCAGCATTCTTCTTGAAACAGAAGCAGGCCATTCGCGCGCGAAGCGAAGACGTTTTTCGATTGCTGCGCCCCGAATATTTGGGATGGAGTCCGGGAAACGGCGCGCTCAGCATCGGGGAAATGCTGCGGCATCTTTGGGTGTCTGAGGAGGGCGTGCGGCGCGTGGCGTTGGATGGCAATTTTGCATATTACCAAAAGCGGATTCCCGGAGGTTTGCCGGCGGTGTTGGGCGCCGCGACGACTTCGATTCAAGAAGAATTGCGGCAGATCGCGCGAGTGCATCAGGAGACGCTTGCAGCAGCGAGCAAATTGCGCGAAGAAGAATGGGATAAGGAGCGCGTGAATGACGCGATTGGATTCCGCCGCAAGGTGAGCGTCATTTTATTTGGCATCAATGAACACGAAGTGCACCACCGGGCGCAGTTGATGACCTATTTGCGGATGCTGGGCACGCCGGCGCCGGAGCCGTTTGCGAAGCGGTGAGCAGTGAAATATGTTCTTGCTTGACTGGAAATAGAAAAGCAGATTCCGTGCCTGCATGGCGGCTCGGAATGACAACGTTTTAGATCTCCCCGTCTGATAAACCACGAATTGTAAGACATGTCTGACGAAGATTCCGACGACTTTCTGTTGGTTATCCACGCGCTATTTTGCGGGGACAGCGCGGACACTGGAAGGCTGCAGATCGAGACACGCGATATTTTCATCGCGGCCGTTGGCGAGCATCTCGCAGTCAATTTCCTGCGCGGTGCGCACCGCGTCGTTGCGATTCGTGCCAGAGGCTTCCGCGCAATGGCTGCGGCCGTGGAAATCGACGCAGACTTCGTAATGATAAACGCTCTGGCGAAATGACGAGTAGATGAGCGCGGCGACGAAAATGACGCCCGCGACGATGATGTACCAATTCATATTGATGCGTTTGGGCTGCAGGGACATGAGCTATGTTTTTATCATGCTTGCGGCGCTAGGCAAAATGGCACACGCAGTAACATGCCCACAACGTTTAAGCAACAAAACAGCAGGGCACCTTTCGAAGTCGACACAGGAGAATGCGATCTATATGTCTTCGCGATGTCATGCGAGGCACAGATGCCCGCCTGAAGGCGGCCGCTACAAAGGCTTCGCGCGGCGGGCGACTTCCTGTTTGATGTAGGCGCGCAGATTTTCCGGGAGCGTTGTAGCGGCGGAAAGTTCGTGGAGGTCGCGCATGGTGATTTCAGGAAGGAACCGCATTACCGCGGCGAGGGGCGCGGCCGGATGGCGGACGAGAGCCATACGGATATTGTAATCGAGCGACCAGCGCGGATGATGCGCGATGGCGTGCACGACGCGTTCGTGGGCGTCGGGATGCGCGAGAACGCGAAGAATTTGCGCTTCGTTTAGAAACGGATTATTGAGCGCAAGAGCCGCGGCTTGCGGATGGCCTTCGGCGAGAATTCCTCCGGCAACGCGCGCGGAGGCGCGACGGGCGAGCGCGAGCTTTTCGCCGACGGGAAGTTGCGGCAGGCGCTGGAGAAGAAGTTCCTCGGAAACGCGGCGAATTTCCGCGGGCGCTGACGGCAGCAAACTGATTTGCACGAGATCAAACAGAAAAACCTGGCGAAGAAGCTGAAGCGCGACGCGGCGGGGTGTTTGCGGATGGCGCGCAAGGCGAACACGCACGCCTTCGTTTTTTTTCCACGACGGATGCGTCGCAACCGCACCGAGGATGGATGCAGGAAGATCCAGGCGTTCGAGCAAAATACAGACGTCACTCTCGGTAAGGGCAGGATTGGCAAGCGCAGCGACGAGGACTTCCTCGGCGGGATCATGAAGAAACGAGCGCAGGGCGTCGCCGGAAGCGGTGCGCGCCTTGGCGATGCGAGCGGTAATTTCATCTTCCATCGGCGGCACTATCTGAGATGCTTTTGCGCGCGAGTTCGGCGGCAGCGCGCGCAGGCGAAATGCGAGCCGGTGCGATACGCGCGTTGGGGGCGACGCGCGACAATTCGCGATCGAGCGCGGCGTCGAGATGCGGGCTGTGCCCGAAGACGCCGCCCGACTTCGTAAGCGTGAAAGGCTGATCCGCGAGGCCCAGCGAATCGATGACGGCATTTGCGAGGCTGGCGAGAGAGTTCGCAGCGCCGGCGAGAATTTGCTGCGCGACGGCGTCGCCCGCCGCGGCGGCTTCGGCGACAACCGGAAAAAGCTTGGGGAAGACGGCGTCGGGATGTTTGGCAATGCGCTCAAGAATCGCGTCCCAGTCTTGGGTGTTGGGAGTTTCCGCGTCGCCTTCATCGGCGCGAAGAATTCTTTCGCCGAGCGCGGTCGACGGGCTGAGATGGTCGCGGGCACGCAGAGCGGCTTCGACGGCCCGGCGGCCAATGTCATAGGCGCTGCCTTGGTCGCCGATCCACGGACCCCAGCCCCCGGCGCGCGCCGTTTTTCCGGCGGAATTACGTCCGCAAGCGGCGGAGCCCGTGCCGGCAACGATGACGATCCCCGCATTAGGCTTCCCGCTATCGAGGTCATCTTGGCCGACGGCGGCTTCGAGGGCAATTTCAATGTCCGTGGTGACGCGGACGGCGGCTTGCGGAAATGCGTGGCTGAGATAGGAGACCAGTCGACGCGCGATGCGTGGGCGTCCCGCGCCGGCGACACCCGCGCAGATCGCGCGAACGCTTTCGGTTTCTTGGCGGGCTTCACGGAGCGCTCGAAGTGCGGTGTCTTCGAGCGCGAACGATGCTTTCGCGAATCCGACGCGCAGAGGATTGGCGGGGCCGCCGGCGGTTTCGGCGAGAAAGTGACCAGCAGCGTCGAGGACGACGCACGTTGTTTTTGTGCCGCCGGCGTCAAAGCCGAGGAAGACTTCCATGCGTCACACAGCTCCTTTTGCCGTACATAAGTGCGGCGTAACCGCATGCGCAGGCGGCAGCGCGATAAGCGCGAGCTTTCGCAGACTCCTCAAAGCTCCCACCAAAGTGCGCTGCATGTGCCACGCGCACGAGACGAGTGGTTGACACGGCGCGAACAAGGCGGATAGCATCGCGCGGCTTCCGCGGATGGAGCGAGTTCACCGCGAACGGACGCCACGCGATGCGCATTGGCACAATCGACGTCGTAATCATAGTTGTGTACCTCGCGGGCGTCACGCTGTTCGGCGCCACCTACGGGCGCAGCCAGCGGACGATTCGCGATTATTTCCTTGGAGGCCGCACCGCGCCGTGGTGGGCGCTGGCCTGCTCGATTGTCGCCACGGAAACTTCCACGCTGACTATCATCGGCACGCCGGCCATCGCGTACGCAACGAATCTGGAATTCCTGCAACTGGTAATGGGGTACGTAGTGGCGCGCGTCATCCTATGCATCATTCTAATCCCGCAATATTTCCGCGGCGAATTTTATACGGCTTATCAGTTACTCGAAAGAAGATTCGGCACGCGGACAAAATCCGCGGCGGCGAGCATTTTCGTGGTGACACGCGCGCTGGCGGAGGGCGTGCGGTTCGCGGCCATAGGAAAAGTGGTGAGCATCTTACTGGGTACGGGCGACCGAGTATCCGTGGCGGTGATTACGCTCTTGACGTTGTTTTACACGTTCCAGGGCGGAATGCGCGCGGTGATTTGGACGGACGTGATGCAATTCTGTTTGTATATTGCGGGCTCGGTGGTCGCATTTTTTCTGTTGCTGCACAGAATTCCGGCGGGGTGGACGGGCGTGGTCCATGCGGCGGCGGCCGGAGGCGACAAGCTGCGCGTTTTCGATTTTCATTTCAGCCTGACGCAGAGCTATACATTTTGGTCGGGGCTCATTGGCGGAACATTTCTGACGATGGCGAGCCACGGCACGGACCAAACAATGGTGCAGCGTTTGCTGGCTGCGAAATCAGAGCGCGACAGCAAAAAGGCGTTGCTGGCGAGCGGCGTGATTGTCTTTGTGCAGTTTTTGCTGTTCCTGTTGATTGGCGTGATGCTGTACGTCTACCGGTTGCGCATTCCGTTTGCGATTCCGGGCGGCGACGCGGATCGTATTTTTCCGGAGTTCATCGTGACGCAAATGCCAGCGGGCCTTGTGGGCATTGTGCTGGCGGCGATTTTTGCGATGGCGATGTCGAACGCAAGCGGCTCGCTTAACTCGCTGGCGTCGTCGAGCATGATCGATTTTTCGCGCGCGCGCGGCGTGGATGTAAACAACTCGGCAAGGCAGTTGCGGCGTTCGCGACAGTGGACGATTTTCTGGGGCGTACTGCTGGGATTGTTTGGGATGATTCGTTGGGGGCCGGTGCTTGTGGCGGGACTGACGATCGCGTCAATTACGTACGGGAGTTTACTGGGAACATTTTTGCTGGTGATTTGGAACCGGCGCGCTACGGCGCGTGGGGCGATTGCAGGGATGATTGCCGGGCTGGCGGGAATGACGGCGATACATTTTTGGACGTCGCTTGCCTGGACTTGGTATGTGCTGGCAGGGACGATCATTACGTTCGCGGTGGGTTCGGCTGTGAGCATGACGCATCGGCAGAATACAGGAGAACAGGATTCAGCAAACGGCTCCGCGGCTTCGACATGAGCCTCGACACGAACTTCGACATGAACACGGCGAATAAACAACCGGGATTGATTCGCGGGCTGGGACCGTGGGCGGCGGCGGCAATCGTCGTGGGAACGATGATTGGGACGGGCATTTTCATAAAGCCGGCGAACATGGCGCAAGAAGCCGGCACAGTGGGATTGGTGACGCTGGCATGGGTGATCGGCGGCGTGCTCTCGCTTTTTGGCGCGCTCTGCGCAGCGGAATTGGGAGCGGCGATCCCGGAGGCTGGCGGAACGTATGCGTACATTAGTCGCGCGTTTGGGCCAGTGTGGGGTTACCTATTTGGGTGGACGTACTCGATTATCGGCGCGCCTACTTCGATCGCGACCATCGCCTCCGGGTTGCTGGTGTTCGCGAGTTTCCTGTTTCCCGTGGTCGGGACGCCGCTGTGGGCGCTGCACTTTTCTCTTCCCTTCTTGCACACGCCCATTCATTTCACTTTCACCTGGGCGCAGCCGCTGGCTGTGGTGGCTATCGCGCTCGTGACGTTCATCAATTATTTCGGCGTACGTCTGGGCGGGCGCGTACAGGTGGTGCTAACGGTGATCAAGATTGCGGCGGTGATCGCGGTGATTATCATCGGGTTCTTTTTGGGCAAGGGCAGCATCGCGAATTTCCATTCTGTTTCCGCTTCGATGGGCCAAGTGGGAGTCGTCGCCGCGCTGCTGACCGCCACGGCGAGCGGGCTTTGGGCTTATGACGGATGGATCAATCTCACGTTTGTCGGCTCTGAAATAAAAAACCCGGGGCGAAATATTCCGCTCGCGCTGATTGTCGGCGTTCTAGTGGTCTGTGGGATTTACACCGCGATGAGCGTCGCCTGCTTTTACGTGCTGCCGTTTGCGACCGTGGCGGCATCGGCGCACATCGCCTCGGACGTGATCGCGCGCGCAACCGGCGCCAACGCGGCAAGCTGGATGACGATGGTGATGATGATCTGCGCGCTCGGCACGCTGAATTCGTCCATTTTGACGAATGCGCGCGTGGATTATGCGATGGCGCGCGATGGCCTGTTCTTTCGCGTGGTTCGCGGCGTGCATCCGCGATTCCGCACACCGGCGAATGCGCTGGTTTTCCAGGGGATCCTCGCCTCGGTGCTGGCGCTCACGGGCACGTTCGAGAGCCTCTCCCTGCTCTATGTTTTTCTGGTCTGGATCTTCTATGCCGCGCAGACTGTCGGGCTGATTGTGCTGCGCCGCACGGAACCCAATATGCCGCGTCCGTATCGCACGTGGGGCTATCCCGTGGTGCCCGTAATTTTCATACTCGGCGCGCTGGCACTCACGGTGGATGTGCTGGTGCAGAAACCACTGCGCTCGGCGATTGGGCTTGCGGTGATGCTGATCGGACTTCCGCTTTACGCGTATTGGCGCAAGCGTGCTCCTACGGAACAGAATTCGCAGTAAAGCCCGGGGCAGCCGCGCGCGGGAGAAGATCGGCGAAGACGAAGCCGTCGCGCTCGACAATTTCGCCGAGGTCAACAAGAATGGGCGAGGCGAACATCGGGCCAGCGCACGCGAAGGTGTGGAATTCGCCGTTTTCGCCGCAGGGATCGACGGACGAAGGCAAATCGGCGAGAAGTTTTTCGTCGAATGAGCGGCCGACGAAGCTGGCGTCGAGTTTTTTCGGGTCGATGCAAGTGAGAACCGCGCGGAGGCCTCCGGCTAACATTTCCTGCGCGAGAAGGCGCGTGTCGCGGCCCCAAAGCGGAAAGACGGGCGCGATGCCGCATTTTGCGAGATTCTCTTCGCGATACTTGCGAATGTCTTCGAGAAATAAATCGCCGAAAATCATCTGCGTGACGCCTTCGGCGCTAGCCTGTGCCATCGCTTCGGACATGGCATGCTCGTAAATTTCGTTGAGGCACGGCGAAGGAATTTCAACCTTAACGAGCGGCAGGCCAGTGGCGGCGGCTTGCGCGTCGAGAAGCGATTCGCGCACGGCGTGCATGGCGACGCGGTTGTGCGTGCGATTGATGGTGGTGAGCAGCGCGGTGATTTCAAAATCGCCGCACTGCCGCATGACGTGAAGCGCCCACGCGCTGTCTTTTCCGCTGCTCCAAGAGAGCCACGCTTTTGGTTTCGTGGTCATTGTATGCTGCCAGAACTCTACGGGCCGGAGGCTAAAAAAACAAAGCTGCCCGCCTAAAGGCGGCCGCTACATTAAACCGTCAGGCCAGACAGCCCACCAGCTGAAGTCCGCCACGGCGGGCAAGCCTGTGCTACTAAGGGCACGCAACGCCTACTCGGGATAGATCAGGTACTTGGCGCGCATTTTGCGGAAATTGTCGAGGTCCGGCTGCCAATCCCAGACGATGCGCAGTGGCGATTCGCCGGATTTTAATTTCGCGATGGTGTCCGCGTTGCCGACCAGCTCAATCATTTTGTCGAACGAAAAATGATCGGGATAGAGTTTGTTGAGCGCGGAGGCGATTTCAAGGCCCATCAGCATCGAGTCGAGCGAGGCGCGGTCCGTGATGACGAGAGCGATTCCGTGGCAGAGCTCGCCCTTGTACAGTCCGGAATCGGGCGTGAAAAAAGTGGGCACGAAGCGTACGCCGGGGACATAACGGTGATTGAGTTCGGCGGCGAGTTGCGAGGCGTCAATCCACGGTGCTCCGAAGAGTTCAAAGGGCGTGTCCGTGCCGCGTCCGACGGAAACGCCCGCGGCTTGCAGGATTTCGATGCCGGGGTAGAGCAGCGCGGCGTTGAGCGAACGCAGATTCGGCGAGGGCGCCTGCCATGTAAGGCCGGTCGCTTCGAAGGGATCTTCGCGATGCCAATTCTTCATTTGAATGACGTGCAGATCGACGCCGATTTTATTTTCGGCGTTGAACATTTGCGCAAGCTCACCGAGAGTCATCGCGTAACGCGTGGGCATGGGAAAATATCCTACGAAATTCAGCTTGTCGCGATCGAGAATCGGCCCTTCGATGGTGATGCCATCGAGAGGATCGGGACGGTCGAGAACGTAAAATGAAATGTGGTGCTGCGCAGCGGCTTCCATCGAATAGCCCATCGTGGTGATGAACGTGTAGAAGCGCACGCCCGCGTCCTGAATGTCGTACACGAGAGCGTCGATGCCGTGCAACATTTCATCAGTGGGACGCCGCGTTTCGCCATACAAGCTGTAAATCGGCAGGCCGGTGGCCGCGTCGGTGCCCGATGCGACGTTTGAATCTGCCTTGCCGGCGATGCCGTGCTCGGGGCTGAAGATGGCGACGAGTTTTACGCCAGACGCGTGCGCGAGAACGTCGATGGTGCGGCGGCCTTCGCTGTCCATGCCGGTGTGATTGGTGATCAGGCCGATGCGCTTGCCCTGCAGCGAAGCGAAATTCTCCTGCTCGAGCACGTCGATGCCCGCGAGCGTGTGGTCGCTGCGATGATAAATGCCGTCGAGTCCGTAGGGACGTTCCGCGTAGATGCTGCGCTCGACTTTCGACGTAAGGCCCGTTGTGTCGCCAATATTCAGCGCGGCAGCGACGGCGTTGGCAATTTTCGCGCGAACGCTCGAAGTGGCGGGCCGCACGTAAGGGTGAACGCTGTTCGTTAGAAAAATGATGAACGTCTGGCTAGCTGGGTCGATCCACACGGATGTGCCGGTGAAGCCGGTGTGGCCGTAGGAGCCAAGCGGGAAAAGATCGCCGCGCGGCGAAGAGAACGCCGTGTCAATATCCCATCCGAGGCCGCGAATGTTGGGGCTCCACGGCGGCGTTTGCGGCGTGGTCATTTTGTGGACAGTGGCAGCGGAGAAAATCCGGCGAGTGCTTCCGGGAATGCGGCCGCCGTCAAGGAGCATCTGGCAATAAATCGCCATGTCGTCGGCGGTGGAAAACAGTCCCGCGTGACCCGCAACTCCGCCGATGGCGCGCGAGCGCGGGTCGTGCACCACGCCGCGGAGGACGTGGCCGAGGCCGGAGCCGGGCTTCGCGCCGGGTGGTAAATCAATTTCCTCGGTGGGAACGATGTTGGGAATCCAGGACGCGGGAGGGAGAAAGCGCGTGTGCTTCATCCCGAGCGGGCGATAAAAATTCTCGGCGGCGTATTCGTCGAGGCGTTTGCCCGTGAGACGCTTGACGAGTTCGCCAAGCAAAATGAAATTCGTGTCGCTGTAAACGAAGCGATCGCCGGGTGGGTACATCAGCGTTTCATTGTCGATTTCCTGCATCAGCGCGTCTTCGCCGCCGAGCGCGGCGGAAAGCGGCGGGTCGGGCGCGAGGCCCGATGTGTGCGTCATCAGCATGCGAATGGTGATTTGATCTTTGCCGTGGGAAGCGAACTCCGGCATGTAGCGCGAAAGCGGATCGTTGAGCCGAATTTTGCCCTGTTCGAGCAGGCGCATAATGGAGGGCGTGGTGGCGAAAAGTTTCGTGAGCGACGCGAGATCGAAAATCGTGCCAACGGTCATACGTTCGCGATGCGGGATGAGCGCGCGTTCGCCGATCGCTTTGCGGTAAATCACGTGGCCGCGATGGCTGACCAGGAGAACGCCGCCGGGAATTTCGTCGTCTTGAACCGCGGCGTTGACGATCGAGTCCAGCACAGAGAGGCTGGGGCGTGAGGATTTTTGTGGAGTGGCGAGATGCTTAGCGGATTGCGCGGGCGAAAGCGTCACTGCGAGCACGATGAACAGCAAAGTCGCGTGGATGCGAGTAGGAAACAGACAGAGCGCGCTTTGGTTGTGCCGCATTGAACCGTGTGCTATATACAGCCGCGAGATGAAGGCGTCAACCCTTGATTATTGTCCGCGGGAACATGCGTGAACGCGGAATCGCGGTAATTATAATTCTTCTGCTCATGACTCCTGCCTTGAAGGCTCAAAAGAGGAAAGCTTCTAAACCGCGGCGCGCGCCCGTGGACAGCGCGTGGGTTGAAAAAACGCTGAAGAAAATGACGCTCGAGGAGAAGCTCGGGCAGCTTGTGATGATTTACTACTGGGGGCGGTTTACCTCAACGGAAAGCCCGGAGTACCAGGAACTGCTGCGCGAGGTAAAAGAGAAACACATCGGCGGAATTATTTTGCAGGCGCAACGGACTCCGACGGGCGTCGAGCGGAGCCAGGTGTATCCGAGCGCCGTGCTCGCGAACCAATTGCAACGCGCGGCGAAGGTCCCATTGCTGGTGGCGGCGGATTTCGAAACTGGGACTTCGATGCGGCTGGCGGATGGGACGGCGTTCCCTTCCGCGATGGCCGTGGCGGCGACGGGCGATCCGCATGACGCGTACACGGTGGGGAAGATCACGGCGATTGAGGCGCGCGCCGCTGGACTGAATTGGATTTTTGCGCCGGTCTCGGACGTCAACGACAATCCAGACAATCCGATCATCAACACGCGCTCATTTGGTGAAGACCCGCAGCGTGTGGCCGAGTTCGTGACGCAATTCATTCACGGCGCGCAGGACAATGGCGCGCTGGCGACGGCGAAGCATTTCCCGGGGCACGGCGATGTGAGTGTGGATTCGCACGTGTCGGTACCAGTGGTGCCGGGCGACATGGCGGAGCTGAATCGCGTGGAACTGGTTCCCTTTCGGGCCGCGATTGCGGCTGGTGTGGGCGCGGTGATGTCCGGGCATCTGGTGGTGCCCGCACTCGAGCCGGATACGGATGTGCCCGCGACGCTTTCGCATCGAGTCCTGACGGATCTGCTGCGGAAGAAGCTGCGGTTCCAAGGAATCGAAGTGACAGATGCGTTGGACATGGGCGGCGTGACGGAGATTGATTCGCCGCCGAACGTCGCCGTGCGCGCCATCAATGCGGGGATTGACGTGCTGCTGATTCCACCGGATCCCGATGCGGCGCTCGACGCGTTGGAGGAAGCGGTGAAATCGGGACAGTTGCCGATGGCGACAGTGAACGAAGCCGTGCGGCGGATTCTGCGCGGCAAAGCGCAACTCGGACTTGAAAGAAGCCGGCTGGTGGATTTGAACGGAATAAACAGCGTGTTCGGTTCGCCGAAATTCAAGGCGGCGTCGCAGGACATCGCGGACCGCGGCATCACGCTGATTCGCGACGACCAGAAAATTCTGCCGCTCGATGCAACGAAGCCGCTGCGCGTGCTGCTGGTGGCAATCTCTGGCGATCCGGACCCTTATCCGGGAGCGGTGATTGAGAATGAATTGCGGGGGCGGACGGATTCGGTGCAAGTGGTGCGCGTGGACACAAACTTTGTGAAGGCAGGCACGGTGAAACTGCCGCCGCCGGAAAGTTACGACGTGGCGATTGCGGCCGTGTTTGTGCGCGTGGCAGATCGCAAGGGCACGGTGGGTTTGCCCGAGGATGAAGCGGCACTGCTCAATCAAGCGATTGCGGCGGGAAAGCCAGTGATTGTTGCATCGCTGGGGAGCCCGTATCTTGTGAGCCGGTTCCCAAATGTGAAAACGTGGATTGCAGCGTTTGCAACGCAGGATGTGGTGCAGCGCGCCATGGTGCGAGCGATCTTTGGGCAGATTGCGATTGGCGGGACACTTCCCGTGAGCGTGCCGGGAGTCGCGAAACTTGGCGACGGGATGCGCGTGGCGGCGAATTCGCTGGAACTAGAGGCGGCGCCGGATGCGTTGAGCGCAAGGCTCAAGCCCGCGTTTGACCTGCTCGACCGCGCTGCGAAGGACCATGCGTTTCCCGGCGGCGTGCTGGCGGTGGGTTGGCATGGTCAACTGGTGGAACACGCGTTTGGGCGATTGACCTATGATGCGAAATCGCCGAAGGTGCGCGACACGACGATTTATGACGTGGCGTCGCTGACGAAGCCCATCGTCACAACGTCGGCGATTATGATGCTGGTTGCGGAAGGGCGCGTGGATTTAGACGCACCGTTGTCGCGCTATTTGCCTGAATGGGCGAGTGGCCCGAATGCAGGTCAACAGGCGGACTGGCGAAAGAAAGTCACGGTGAGGGAATTGCTGTTGCACACGTCTGGCTTACCGGCGCATCGCGAATTCTATAAGAACACGAAGGGCCGGGACGCGATTCTCAAGCGCGCGCACGCGGAACCGCTGGTTGCGGAGCCGGGGACGAAGGTCGAGTACTCCGACCTGGGATTCATGTTGCTGGGTGAAATTATCGAGAGACTGACCGGCGAGACGCTCGACGAATTTGCGCACGAGGAGATTTTTGCGCTGCTCGGCATGAAACATTCCTACTTCAATCCGCCGCGTTCGTTGCGCGCGCAAATTGCGCCCACGGAGAACGACACGACGTTCCGCAAGAGGCAATTGCAGGGCGAAGTGGACGACGCAAACGCTTTCGCGATGCGCGGCGTTGCAGGTCACGCGGGACTGTTTTCGACGGCGCAGGATATTTCGGTGTTCGCGCAAATGATGCTGAACGGAGGGATGTACGCACAGGAACGGATTTTTACGCGCGCGATGATCGATCAATTCACGGAGCGCGTGAACGTGGGAGATTCGGCGCGAGCGGTGGGATGGGACGTGCCGACGGCGAATTCGTCGAGCGGACATTACATGTCGCAGCAAGCGTTCGGCCACAATGGATTTACGGGAACTTCCATGTGGATCGACCCGGGAAACGGGCTGTTTGTTATTCTGCTGACGAATCGCGTGTATCCTTCGGCCGCGAACGATAAGATCCGCCAAGTGCGTCCGGCGCTGCACGACGCGATCATTGAAGGGCTGGGCCTCTCCCCGCAGCACGCAGCCACACGATAACTGCCACGGCACAAACCTCGCACACAAGCGCATGTTGGAGCTATGGCGTTCGCGCGTCCGGCTATAATCTTCATTCATGAAGAAAGCGTCCCCGCAAAGCGCAACGACGGAGCGGCAAAATCCGGGTTCACGGAACATCGATCAGAAATCGACGCGGGAAATTTTGCAGGTGATCAATCGCGAAGACGCGGGGATTGCGCGCACCGTGGCGCGCGAAATTCCGAAGATTGCGCGCGCCGTTGATCGAATCGCGGCGCGAATGCGCAAGGGCGGAAGGCTTTTCTACATTGGCGCGGGAACCAGCGGAAGGCTCGGCGTGCTTGACGCTTCGGAATGCCCGCCAACGTTTGGCGTGCCGCGGACGCTGGTGCAAGGCATTATCGCGGGCGGCAAACGAGCGTTGACGGAGTCGGTAGAAGGCGCGGAAGACCATGAGGAGCAAGGCGCCCGCGATTTGCACGCGCGAAGACTGACGGCGCGGGACGCCGTGGTGGGTCTGGCGGCGAGCGGGTCGACGCCCTATGTGCTGGGCGCGTTGAAATACGCTCGAAAGCGTGGCGTATACACGGTTGGCTTGACGATGAATCGAGGCAGCGAGATTTCGCGTCTCGCGCACGTGACGATCACTCCAGAAACTGGACCGGAAGTGCTTGCCGGGTCCACGCGGATGAAAGCAGGGACGGCGGAAAAGATGGTCCTGAACATGCTTTCAACAACCGTGATGATTCGGCTTGGCCACGTCTACGACAACTGGATGATCAAGGTGGCGAAGACGAATAAGAAGTTACGAGAGCGGGCGCTGAGGAATCTAACTAACGCCACTGGAACGCAGGTGTTGACCGCGCGACACGCGTTGCGTCAAGCGGGAGACAATCTGCAAGTGGCGCTGATAATGTTAAAGGCTGGCCTGAACGCCCGGCAGGCACGCCTGAGATTGGCGGCCACACATGGCAACTTACGCAAAGCCCTTGCAGGCGCAAGTGGACCTGCGCGCGGCAACAAGAGGAAGTAAAACCAGAATGGACAAATTCAAGATTCAGGGCGGCCAGCGGCTTGAAGGCACGGTGCAGATCAGCGGCGCGAAAAATGCGGCGCTACCGATCATGGCGGCGGCCTTGTTGACTTCGGAAAAAGTGCAGCTCGAGAATATTCCGCGCGTGCGGGACATCATCACCATGGCGAAGCTACTGGCGCACATGAAGGCGCACGTGGTGGCGCAAGACCTGCCGCCGTCGGCGATGACAATCCAGACCGAGCAGATTTCGCACACGGAAGCGCCCTACGAGCTGGTGAAAACGATGCGGGCTTCGGTGCTGACCTTGGGACCACTCGTGGCGCGGTTTGGGTATGCGCGCGTGTCGCTGCCGGGCGGATGCGCGATTGGCGCGCGGCCGATTGACTTGCACATTCAGGCGCTCGAAAAAATGGGCGCGAAGATTGCGATTGAGCATGGCTACGTGGAAGCGCGGGCGGAGCGGTTGCGCGGCGCGCAAATTCATTTCGATAAAATCACGGTTACCGGCACGGAAAATATCTTGATGGCGGCAGTGCTGGCTGAAGGCGAAAGCGTGCTGACTAACGCGGCGCGCGAACCGGAAGTGACGGACCTGGCCGAGTTGCTGGTTAAGATGGGCGCGAAGATCGAAGGAGCAGGCACGGAAACAATTCGTGTGCGCGGTGTGGAGAAGCTGCACGGAACGACCCATCGCGTGATTCCGGATCGGATTGAAGCGGGTACGTTCCTGATTGCTGGGGCGATTACCGGCGGAGAACTTTTGCTTACCGGCTGCGAACCGAAACACCTGACTGCCGTGATTGAGAAGTTGGCTGCCTGCGGCGTTGAAATTCGCGCGGAGGGCGCGGGCGAACTTCGCGTTCGCGTGCCCGGAAAACTGACGGCAGCCGACGTCACAACCGAGGAATATCCCGGCTTCGCGACGGACATGCAGGCGCAATACATGACTTTGGCAACGCAGGCACACGGCACTTCGGTGATTACGGAAACAATTTTCGAAAACAGGTTCGTGCACGCGAGCGAAATGGTGCGCATGGGCGCCAACATCGAGGTCGATGGAAGAAAGGCAATCGTGCGTGGACCGACTTCGCTGAGCGGGACGACGATTATTGCGTCGGATTTGCGCGCGAGCGCGTCGCTGGTACTGGCGGGGTTGGTGGCCAACAACACTACGTACGTGGATCGCGTTTACCACATCGACCGCGGCTACGAGCGCATCGAGAATAAACTGCGCGAACTGGGAGCGCAGATCGAACGCGTCTAGCCAAACTGTTCCCGCGGAAGAAAAAAAGGGAGGCGAGAACGTCGCCTCCCTTTTATTTTGTGCTGTGTGCGAGCCGATTCCGGTGCTAACCCGCGTCCGCTGTAGAGGCCTGTTCGGCCCCGCCACCTTCCGACGGCTTCTGCTTGTCGCGAGCTTCGCGGATCAGCGCCTTGCGGCTCAGGCGAATTTTGTTTCCCTCGATGGCGAGCACCTTCACCATCACCTGGTCGCCTTCCTTGAGCGCGTCGCGAACCGAGCGGATGCGCTGTTCGGCGATTTCGCTGATGTGCAGCAGGCCGTCCGTGCCGGGAAAAATCTCGACGAACGCGCCGAATTCGGCGATGCGGACGACTTTGCCAAGATAGGTCTTGCCGATTTCGGCCGTGGCGGTGATTTCGCGAACGCGGCGAAGCGCTTCTTCAGCGGCTTTGCCGTTCACGCCGAAAATGTGGACCATCCCATCGTCGTTCACGTCTATTTTGCAGCCGGTGGCTTCGGTGATGGCGCGGATGTTCTTCCCGCCGGGGCCGATCAAATCGCGGATCTTGTCGGTGGGAATCGTGAGCATGGAGAGATGCGGCGCGTAAGTGGAAATTTCGGTGCGCGCCGCGGGAAGCGCGGCTTCCATGATGTCCAGAATCTCGAGCCGGGCCTTGCGGGCCTGAGCAAGCGCTTCGCGCATCATGGCGATGCTGACGCCTGCGACCTTAATATCCATCTGCAACGCGGTGATACCATCGCGCGAGCCGGCGACTTTGAAATCCATATCGCCGTAATGATCTTCCGCGCCGGCGATGTCGGTGAGCACGGCGTATTTGTCGCCCTCGACGACCAAGCCCATCGCGATTCCGGCGCAAGGAGCCTTGATGGGCACGCCCGCGTCCATCAACGCGAGACAGCCGCCGCAAACGGACGCCATCGACGAGGAGCCGTTGGATTCGAGAATGTCGGAAACCACGCGAATCGCGTACGGGAATTCGGACTCGGGCGGAATCAGATTCGCGAGCGAGCGCTCGGCCAACGCGCCGTGGCCCACTTCGCGGCGTCCCGGGCCGCGCAGCATTTTCACTTCGCCGACGGAGAATGGCGGGAAGTTGTAATGCAGCATGAAGCGCTTGAATGTGTCGTCCTCGAAAAGCAAATCGAGGCGCTGCATGTCGTCCTTGGTGCCAAGCGTGACCGTGGCAAGCGATTGCGTCTCGCCGCGCGTGAAAAGCGCCGAGCCGTGAACGCGAGGCAACAAGCTGACTTCGCATGTGATCTGGCGAATCTTGTCGAACGGGCGGGCGTCCGGACGACGGCGCTTGTTGATAATGTCCTCGCGGAAGATGCGCTCATGAAGACGTTCGATGGCGCGAGCAGCAAGCTTGCGCTTGTCCTTTTCTTCCTCGGGAATCGCGGCCATGATTTCCTTCTCAATTGCCGCGACACGTTCGCGGCTTTCGAGTTTGGGATATTTCGCCGTGTCGAGTGCTTCGTGCAGGCGCTCGCCGTACTTCGATTCGATCTGCTTGGCGAGGGCTTCGTCGAACGTCGGAGGCGTCACGGCAGCCTTTCGGGGCTTGACGGAATCGTGCAGCTCGCGAATCGCTACGATGATTTTCTTGATTTGCTCGTGGCCGAAGGCAAGAGCGTCCGCAACCGTGTCTTCGGAAACTTCTAGTGCGCCCGCTTCCACCATCACGATAGCTTCTTCGGAGCCGGCGATGATGATGTTCAGCAGGCTGTTTTTTTGTTCAGCGACGGTGGGGTTGACGGTCAAACGCCCGTCGATCAATCCCACACGCACCGCGGCGATGGGCCGCAAAAATGGGATATTCGAGCAATAGAGCGCCGCGGCAGCCGCCGTGACGCCCAGAACGTCGGGGTCATTTTCGCTGTCGGCGGAAAGCACCATGCTGAAAATCTGCGTCTCGGTGGACCATCCCTCGGGAAACAGGGGCCGAAGCGGGCGATCAATTAACCGCGAAGTCAGAATCTCGCGCTCCGAGGGACGTCCCTCGCGCTTGAAAAAGCCTCCGGGAATTTTTCCTGCTGAATAGGTGTACTCACGATAATCCACGGTTAGGGGCAGAAAATCCTTTTCGGTGGGCTTGCTGTCCATGCATGCGGTTGCCAGTATGACCGTGTCGCCATAGCGAAGCACCACTGCGCCGTTGGCTTGTCGGGCCATCTTGCCCGTTTCAAAGCTCAGCCGGCGGCCACCGATTTCCACGCTTGATTGATGTGTCATTCAAATTATCCTTTGCTTTCCGGCCTTGCCGGAAGCGTTTGCGTTGCGGAGAAAGAATCTCCGTTATATTCAGAAGAGAATCGAGCGAGGAGCAATGGGCAAGCGACCTACGGGTTTGCGGGATGAGGTCTGCGCACACAATCTCCCGCGCGGCCCCACAAGATGTTTCGATGCGGAGAAAGCATTTCCGGGCGGGCGTTCAAGCGGCCAACCAAAGCAGCCGTATTACTTGCGCAAACTAAGTCTCTCGACAATCTCGCGATACCGATCTGGGTCGCGACGGTTCAGGTATTCCAATAGCCGGCGGCGCCGGTTCACCATCATGATGAGGCCGCGCCGCGAGGCATGATCCTTAGCGTGGGACTTGAGGTGAGTGGTCAAGTAACTGATGCGCTCGCTCAACAACGCGATTTGCACTTCCGGGGAACCCGTATCCTTGGCATGTTGCCGGAACTGCTCAATGACGCCTATTTTGGCCTCGCTCAACTCGATGTCCTCCTGAATCGTCACACCCTGCTCTACGTTTGTCTCTTCCGTATG
>DASYYI010000102.1:0-8859 GCA_035933995.1 Candidatus Acidiferrales bacterium
CCAGTTGTAGCGGGCCAGATCGCTGTAACTCAAAGCGGATAACTTGGAGTGCATTGTTGCTCGGGCTTTCTTGAAACCGGAGTCGTTGGACAGAGAATTGGACTGGGCGGAATCCTTGGGCGCGTGGAGGCGAACGACGGCGTCACGAATAACGTCCTGCCCCTTGGAGGCAATCAGCATCGATGGCGTGACGGCGAAGAAAAACTGGGAGGGCTCGGCGGGGGCAGATTGCGAATTTCCGCGGCTTTGCGGAAACGTGACGGTCACGTAGGTCGTGTCGCCGTCCTGTTTTTGTGTAGTGGAGGCTCCCGGGATTACATGCTGCAAGAGAGCAAGAACCCTATCGGGGCGCTGAATGGAGAAAGCATAAATGGCGCGCGTGGGGTCTGCGTCAGTGTGAAGATTTATGTTGGCGAATTCGCCGGTGAATAGAGCGAGGGCCTCTGTTGGGGGCATACCCCAAAGCGTCGACGCCAGGGAATCGATTCCCGCGGCAAAGCCTGCCTTGTCGGGAGGCAGAGCAGCAGCAACCCCAGCCATGAGGGTTTTGTAAAGCGCAACGAAATCGAGAATCGAGCATTGATAGGCTGAGCCGGACTGCGCGAGCGCAAGCGTGGCGAAGTCTTCGCGGCCAGCCCCAAGGATATTCAGTATGCTCCCCTGCGAAGTATCGCCAAGGACAGCACCACGCATGCGTGTGTCGTGCGCCTCGAATGCGAGATTGCTGCAAACAGCATGGACTTGGTCCAGATGAAGAGATTTGATGAACGCAGCGAAATCGAAATTGGCATTCGGCGGCATTTGAGAAGGATTGAGTCTGCCAGGAAGAGCCAGGAAATTCAGAAGAGATCCCTGGCCGGCGATGAGGCATGCGGACGGAACGGCGGCGATCTCGTCAAATGAGCCGGCCATGCGGCGAGGCGCGGTCAGCCGAGGCAGCAGAGCTTCCATAGTTTCGAGCGTGTCGGTGCGAACAAAGTACGGACCTGCTTGCACCTCATAGGAAGTGCTCTTGCCATTGAGAATTTTATAGCCCGTGAAACTGCTGATGAGGATGGGAGTGCGCGTGAACGTTGAGGCGGAATTTTTCCCGCGCTCGGCGTTAAATTTGTCAATGAGGTGCTGCTTGCCGGTGGCGTCGTAGATCAGGAATGAGCTGGCGGGTTTTGCGCTGCCGTTCGGTGCAGTTGCGGGTTCGTTGAGCAGGCCGAAAACGGCCTGATTTTCGAGCAAGGAGAGAATGTCGTTTGCGTTTTCCTGCGTGAGGCCTTGTGACTTTGGATTTCGTTGTTTTGCGTCTTGGGACATGCGATCGATGAGGCTTTGACGGACGGCGACGAAGGACGGGTCGCGCCAAAGGCGGAGGACGGAGTTCGTATCGTTCGTGCTGGACAACGAGGACGTACCGCGCCAGTGCAGATAGAGCCACGTGTTTGCTGGGAGGCGGTCGACAAGCGAATTCTGTTGAGCAGCGGCAGACCCCGCGAAAAGGGACATGGCGCAAAGCAAAACGAGGCAGCGCGCCAACACCGGGGTACTCGGCAAAAATGCTGGCTCTGGTGCTACTGCGCCGCTTGCGCGTTGCATGTTTGGATGATTCATCGAGTGCTCCTGGAAGCTGAATTTGGCTGAGACCCGCGCGGTTCAATTATCAAAAAAAACAGGCCATGCTGTGTGCCGTCCAGTTATCTTAATGACTGGAAGGGTTGTTCGGGTTCGCCGGGGCCGCTTCCTTCGGTGTTGTCAGATAGCCGGCAATGTGATCCTTCGCCATGCTGTAGACAACGATTTCGTAAGGCGTGCGCCCGCCGTGAACATAAAATTGGACAGGTTCTTCGAGCGTTTTGTCTTTTTTCTCAACGCGTTTATCGTCGGCGACGACGTCGAGTGTATAGGTATAGTGCTTGGTGTTGACCTTGCGGAGCTGCAGCTGAATCGGACCGATCCTTTGCGGTCGTTTGGATTTGACAAGATTAAATTCGTAAACGTTCCGTTCGCCCAGGCGCTTCAGTTCCTGTACTTCCTCGTGATTGCGGGCGATTAAGCCAGACTGAACATTCAAATCGCCCATAGTGGTGCTGAGCTTATTCTTGGTGTCATCGAGGTCTTTGCGCGTTGCGTCAACGTCGCTCTTGGTGCCGTTCAGTGCGTCGGAAACCTGTCCGATTTGCGTGGAAGCTTGCTGCTGCACCTGTCCGATTTGCTGCCGGAGCTTTTCGGCATTGGCCTGTTGATCATTTTGCGCCTTGCGGAGAGCTTGAGCCATCCCGCGTGCGCGGGCCAGTTCGTCCTCGGTGAGGCCTAGCTTTTGTGACGTGACTTGGAGCTCTGCTTTCAGATCGCCCATGGCAGAATTGGTCTTATCGAGTTGCGCGGATAGCACGGCGGCGCGCTTGGTAGCAGCTTCGAAGGCCATGTTGGTCTGCTGACGCTGTTGATAGAGCGCGTAAATCAAGTAGCCGATTAGCGCGAAAGCGATAACGAGAGCGAGCATCACCCAGCGAGGCGTATAGGGATAGGATTCTGGAGGAGGAGAGACGAACGTAGTTGTGTGTGGAGTGTCAAGCGAATCGGTCATCGCGTCTCCTGGTAAATGCCTTCCTCGGGCAAGCTCGCGAGATTATCGCTAACCGGGCGAGGAAAGTCTACGAGATGCGGCGCGAGCTGTGTCGATGCGGCCAGCGGGCTTCGACGTTGGTGAAGAGGCCGCCGCGGGGAGTGAATTCGCCGCGGACGAGGCAGGAGATGGGTTTCGTGGCGGCCACGATATCACGCAACATGCGATTGACGGCATTCTCGTAAAAGATTCCAAGATTGCGATAAGCGAGGAGATACATTTTCAAGGATTTGAGTTCGAGGCAGAGTTTTCGCGGTTCGTACTGAATAACAATGGTTCCATAGTCGGGCAAACCGGTCTTGGGGCACACGGAAGTGTATTCCGGGAAGCGGATGGTGATTTCGTAGCCGGGGAAATGGTTCGGCCAAGTGTCAAGATGCGGGAGCTTGGCGCTGATTCCGGCGCGAGAGTGAGCAGCAGTGTAATCGGGCATCGATGCCTCCGAAAGTATTCTACAACGGAGTGGCGGCGAATCTCTTCTGGCGGGAACGCAATTGTTCTCGTGGTTCTCTGACGCGCCCCAATCAGAACGCAGCGGCACCCTCGTACCGAAGAATTAGTGCGGATGAATGGTTGAAGTTGAGGACGGGGTTATGTATCCTGCGGCGCGAAAAGCGGCGGACAAAAGATGATTTGTCCATCTTGCGGACACGAAGATTGCTTGCGCTCGCACCGGCGCGGAATTGCCGACTGGCTGGTGACGGTAGCGGCGCTGCGACCGTGGCGATGCATGAAATGCAAGAGCCGATTTTACGGACGCGCGGCGGCTGTTGCGTTTTTTCGGCATCCACGTTGTCCGCGATGCGGAAATCTCGAGCTCCAACGAATTGCCAAACAATGGGTCGAAGAAGGTAAATTTAGGTGGATTTTCCGGACGCTGAACGTACCGGCATATCGCTGCGATCCTTGCCGGCACCGATTTTTCTCCTTCCGTTCGATTTATGGATTGCGACCCGCAGGGAAACGGGATGCGGTTTGCGAATCCGCAACGGCGGACACGCCACGCAGCACATAAAGCGCTTCCCACTTACCGACCTCACATCTATCTATTTCTATACGACTGGTATCGAGCGTCGTTAGGCTATGAGGGGCGCGACCGCTAATCGTTCTGAGCCTGGTGGCGACGGAGGCGGAAGCCCTTAATGATGACGTAGAGGACAGGGACAAAAATCAAGTTGAGGGAAGTGGCGAAGAGCATGCCGCCGAAGACGGTCGTCCCGACAGAGGTGCGTCCCGCCGCGCCAGCGCCGGTCGCGAGCACGAGAGGCAGAACGCCGAGCAAAAACGCAAACGAAGTCATGAGAATTGGCCGGAGACGAATGCGAGCAGCTTCGATGGCGGCGTCATAGAGATCCATGCCTTTTTCGCGCAACTGCTCAGCGAATTCAACAATCAGGATGGCGTTCTTGCTGGCGAGACCGATCAGCATGACCAGGCCGATCTGGCAGTAGACGTCATTAATATTGCCGCGCAGCGACTGGAAAAGCAAAGCGCCGAGCATGGCCATGGGCACGGCCATTAGTACAATGAAAGGAAGAGAAAAACTTTCATATTGCGCGGCTAGGGTCAGGTAAACGACGAGCAGACCAAGACCGAAGAGCGCCGCGGACTTACTCCCCGACTGAATTTCTTCCAGCGAGAGGCCAGACCATTCATAAGACATGCCCGGCGGGAGATTTTTGGCAGCCAGGGCCTGCATCTCGTCAATGGCGTCGCCCGAACTGCGGCCCGCTGCGGCGGAACCGTCAATTTCAGCCGAGCGGAACAGGTTGTAGTGGCTGATGACCTGAGGGCTGGCGGTCTGGGTGATCTTGACCAAGTTATCGAGCGGCACCATTTGGCCAGAATTCGAACGCACGTAGAACTGATTAATGTCGTCGGGGTGCGAGCGGAATTGCTGCTCGGCCTGGACGTAAACGCGATAGGAACGGTTGTTGAATGTGAAATTGTTTACGTAAACGGAGCCGAGAAAAACCTGCAGGGCATCAGTAATCTGGCCAAGCGGAATGTTCAAACTTTTTGCGCTGGATCGATCAATGTGGACGACGAACTGCGGATCATTGGCCGTGAAGCTGGTGAACAGCCCCGAAAGCCTTGGGTCAGCGTTACCTACCTGAACTAGTTTCTGCGTGGCTTGCTGCAGTTCCTGCAAGGTTGAGTTGCCCTGATCCTCGACTTCCAGTTGGAATCCGCCAAATTGCCCCAACCCCTGTACGGCGGGAGGATTGAAAGGCACAACGACGGCGCCGGAAATGGCGAAGAAAGGGCCTCGCAATCGATTGACGATCGCCGGCGCGGAATGAGCGGCGCCCTGCCGCTGTGCGAAAGGTTTCAGATTGACGAAGACCATGGCGTAATTGGACGCGGCACCAGAGAAACTGAAGCCGGCAACGGAAAAAACAGCGGCGGTTTCGGGTTGACGATTCAGGATAGCTTCGACCTGGTGACAAATGTTGGAAGTATATTCGAGCGAGGCTCCAGCAGGGGCTTGGATAAGGATCATGATGTAACCCTGATCTTCCGTGGGGACGAAGCCTCGCGGGACCTTGGAGAACACCCAATAAGTGAGTCCAGCCAGCAGGAGAAAGGCGATCGCCGTGATGAATTTCCAGTTGAATAAATGGCGCAGGGTGTGGCGATAGAGATTTGTGCCTCCGCTGACCATGCGATTGAACGGCGCAAAGATGCGTTCGGCCATTCGGCCCTTTTTTTGATGGCCCAGAAAAATAGCTGAAAGCGCTGGTGTGAGCGTCAAGGCATTGAATGCTGAAATGGCCACGGAGAACGCGATCGTAAGAGCGAACTGTCGGAAAAGGATGCCCGTGGTTCCGGGAAAGAGAGCGACGGGAACGAACACGGAGACGAGAACAAGCGATGTGGCCACGACAGCCCCGGCCACTTCGCTCATGGCGACAGATGCGGCATTGTGAGGCTCAGTAAGGCCTTCGTTGATATGCCGCTGGACGTTTTCAATGACGACGATCGCGTCGTCGACGACAAGGCCGGTTGCAAGTGTGATGCCGAAAAGCGTGAGCGTGTTGACGGAGAAGCCGAGCAGCTTGACGAAGATGAACGTTCCGACAAGAGAGACCGGAATCGTGATAGCGGGAATAAACGTGCTGCGCCAGTCTTGAAGAAAAATAAAAATGACAGCGATGACCAGGAGGATGGCCTCAATCAACGTAGTGAGAACGTCACGGATACCTTCGGCTACCGCCGTGGTCGTATCGAAAGCCATGCCGTATTTCAAACCGGCCGGAAATGTATGAGACAGTTTTTCAAGCTCGGCGCTCGCGAGGCGGTCCACTTCGAGAGCATTGGCATTCGGGAGCTGTTGGACTGCCAAGCCGATCGCTTCGTGACCGTTGATGAATAGGTTGCTGCTGTAATCTTGAGCGCCCAGCTCCGAATGACCTACATCTTTCACGCGAACGAGAGTGCCGTCGGCGCTTTTCAAGATGATGTTGTCGAATTCGGAGGGCTCGATTAGTTGTCCCATGGCGCGGATGCTGATCTGAAAAGCCTGCCCTTTCGGAGCGGGCGGCTGACCGATTTGGCCCGCGGCGACTTGAACGTTTTGCTCCTGAAGCGCGCTGACAACGTCGGTGGCGGTGAGGCCACGTGCGGCCAGGCGGGAGGGATCAAGCCAAAGCCGCATGGAATACTCGCGCTGTCCGAAAATCGTGACATTAGCAACGCCGGGAACGCGTTTGATCGCGTCGCTCACATAGACGTCGACATAGTTGCTGATGAACAGGCCGCTGTACTTATTGTTGTCGGAATAAAAGGCAGCGGCGAAAACGAAACCGCTGAGGCCCTTAGTAATGGTCACGCCGGTGTTGATGACTTCGGCAGGGAGCAATCCCAGAGCGGCCTGAACGCGGTTCTGCACGTCGACAGAGGCAAGATCAGGGTCGCGCGAGACATCAAAGGTAGCTGTGATTGTACTCAGGCCATTATTGCTGCTGGTGGAGGTAAGGTATTTCAGACCCTCCACGCCGTTGATGGAGCGCTCAAGAGGTATTGTAACGGCGGACTCGACGGTTTGCGCGTCGGCTCCGTTGTAGGCACTGGTGACAGTAACCTGGGGCGGAGCGAGATTTGGGAATTGCGCGATGGGGAGCGTGGGAATGGCCACGGCGCCGCCGAGAATGATGATCAACGCGCAAACAGTGGCGAAGATCGGACGTTTGATGAAGAAATCAACGAACAAAGTCCAACTCTACCTTCCGCTACGCGAACCGGTCGCAGCTCTGGCGTAGCTTTCGAGCAAGTGCCCCGATCAACGAGAAGCCGCCTTTGGTGGAGAGTTCTCGACGGTTTCCTTCACGGGCACTCCATCGGCTAGGAACTGAAAACCTGCGACGATGACATGGTCACCCGGCTTAATGCCGCTTTGAACGATGTAGTTGTTGCCGATGATGTCGCCGACTTGAATCTGCTGCTGACGCGCGACTGTTCCCTTAGCGCCATTCGCAACCAGAAACGTAAAAAATTGTCCGTTGATGCGTTGCGTTGCGAGCACCGGAATTTCAAGGCCCTTGGTTGTACGCCAGGTGATGCGCGCGCTCACGAACTCGTCGGTGCGGAACTGGCGATTAGCGTTCGAGATAGGGGCCTTGGCGAGAATACTCTGCGTCGCGTCATCCACTTGAGGTGAGACAAAATAAATTGTGCTGTGAGCGATGACGTTTCCGGAACCGTCGAGGAGATCGACGGGTTCGCCGAGGCGAAGCTCGCGAGAATGCTCGACAGGAACATAGATGTAGGCGTCGAGATTGCCGGGTTGATCAACGGTGGTGAGCAAGGTGGTAGTAGTGACGCGATCGCCGACATGGACGGGAATGTCGCCGACGATTCCATCGGTGGGCGAAGTGACGCTGTAATAGTGAAGCTGCACCTGCTGCTGACGCACTTGCGCGTCGAGGGACTTTTGTTGCGCAAGCGCATTTTCGTAAGTGGTTCGGAAAGTATCCAGATCCTGTTTGGCGATGATGCCAGCGTCGAAAAGTTTCTGGGCGCGTTGATACTGGGTCAACGCGTTGGCAAGAGTGGCGGCTTGGGCGTTGCGAGCCGCTTCCTGGCTGTTGACAGATGCTTCTTGAACTCGCGGATCGATCTCAATGAGCGCGGTACCCTGGCGAACATGTTCGCCCGAGCGTACGTTGATTTTCGTGATCCAGCCCTCGACCTGCGGATTAATCGCGGCCGAGCGACGAGATTTCAGCGTGGCCAGGTATTCGGAAGAGTCGGGAATGTCAATGAGTTGAGCGATTTCGGTTTTCACGGGCATCGCAGAAAAGCCAGGAGCCTTTGCGGCGTGTTGCTGGGTGCAGCCAATAACCGCGCCTGCACAAAGGAACGTAGCAAGCAACGTAAGAGAGCGTGGAGCGAAAAAATTCCATGTGGCCGGGGAGTTGGCGTAAGACATGAGCATCCTTGCAGCCGTGAGCATTAAAAGATAAACGCAGGATTTTAGGACAAGTTACGAAAGAAAGCTACAGATGAAAACGGCCAACGCGATCCTGAAAATCCTCGGAACATCGAAACTCCGCACCTAGATTTGGATGCGAGTGGATGAATTTCGCTTCGGGCTACGGGTGCACGCAGATCGATTTCGAAGGGCGCTGACATCAAGTTAGGGCTACCTTTACTTCCCCGGGGATTGCGCAAGGAAAAAACGAGAATTCAGTTTTGCGTACAATTATATGACTTTTGGAACAGTCGGGTCTTGCAAACGCTGGAATCATCAATTGCGAAACTCCGTATTTTGTGAGGTATGGCCGATCGGTCCGGGCGTGAGCGTCTTTGGCATACGGCGTGCGTTGGATTTGCTCATCTTAGGCTTTTGGGGTAGGCCCAAGCAAAATGGAAGACAGCACAAATCTTGGAACGTTACGGAAATCCGGATTCTGAAGATGCGGAGATTCGTACATTTTTCTATTGACAAACTGGGTGCCCCCAGAATATTAAGTGTCCCATTCGTGGGTGTGTAGCGTTCAGGGGTGAACGCTAAAACGAAAAAATGACAACCGAGAGGTGCTCTAAAATGTGCAATTCCTCCAAGAATTCTAGTGGTGTGTCTGGGATTTTCTTTGCGACCCTTCTCGCTGCGCTCTTCTGCCTGTTTACCATTGCGCCCAAAGCGACGCTGGCACAGAGCTCTAGCACCGGCACGGTTTCAGGCACGGTGACGGACAACACCGGAGCCGTCGTCCCTGACGCCACCGTTACATTGACCA
>DASYYI010000105.1:0-11219 GCA_035933995.1 Candidatus Acidiferrales bacterium
TCATGTTCTCTCCCCTTCCGGCGACAAAAATCGCGCGACGATTGCCGCGGTTTGTTCCCACTCTTGCGCTTCGCGTTCCAGTTGTCTCCGGCCGGCGCGCGTCAACTTGTAATATTTTGCTTTGCGATTATTGGTCGATAGCCCCCATTCGGAAGCGATGTAGCCCTCTTGTTCAAGTTTGAGAAGCGCAGGGTAGAGCGTGCCGTAGTTCAACGACAGCAAATTGCCGCTGGTCTGCTCGATACGGCGGGCAATTCCGTAGCCGTGAAGAGCGCCCATCGAGGCCAGCGTCTTCAAGATCATCAGCGCCAGAGTTCCCTGCTGCACGTCAGTCTTACTGCCGGATTTGTAATTCGATTTCTCGCTCGCTCTGTCGGTCATAATCCTCACCCCTATGGGATGCCAAGCGGAAGAATGCCAAACTCTCTGTGGGAAAGCAATAGAAGATTTTTGCAGCCCGATACACGGGACAAAGGGCAGGAAGTACGTAGGAAGTACGTCAGGAATTACGCCAAAAAGTACGGTCGTACCGTTGCCGCCGGCAAGCTCTGGTTTTTATACTTTGCAGTTGAATCAGGGTCGCAGACTGCGCGCGATTTGCAGCGAAATTGAGAGGAAAAGCTCGCTTGGGAGAGCATTGCGTGGAACGTCAACCGCACTAGCACGCGGCAGTTTGTCCGCGGCAATTTCTGCTATTCTCCCAGAGCACCCTACCGATTGTTCATTGGAGCTATGAATTGTTGACTCAGGCGGGAATCGTCGGAGTCGTTCTGCTGGCCGGAGCCATGCTTCTGGCCGCGTTCTTCAGCTACGTCTACGCGCTGAAAAGACAGAGTTACCTGCTGGTGTGGGCGGGCGGATGGCTGGCTGTGGGACTGACGTCTCTGAGCGGCGTGCTGGAGTCGTGGCTGGGGCAGGGACAGTGGGTTTCGGCGCTCGAGGAGTGGCTGCTTGCGATGGCGGCGTTGCTCTTTCTCACCGCAGCGCGCCTTTACGGAAGGGCCACGGTTCGAATCCGCAATGTTGTGGGCTTGGCTGCTCTCGCGGGTTTGTGGGCTGTGGCCTACACGAAGGAGTGGGTGTCGGTTTCTTTGTATTTAGGGGCGGCGCTGCTGCTATTCGTGGTGGCGCGGGTTTTCTGGCAGGAAGGCAGGAAACGGGAATCACCATCGGATTTTCTGCTGGCAGCGTCGTTTGTGGCGTGGGGCCTGCTGGATTTGGGAATTCTGCTGCAATCTCGAAGCGCGTGGTTGAACAGCGTCGATCTTCATTTGCCGCTGGTGGTGCCACAGCTTTTTTGCGGCGTGCTGATGGTGATGGCCGTGTACGAAGAGGAACGCCATCGCGTCGAACGCAACATGCTTGCGCTCTCGAATTTGAATCTGGCCACTTCGAGCTTCGTCGGCGGCGAAATCCAGAAAATGCTGGCGCAAGCCCTGGACCGCGTGCTGAATGTCGCACGGATTCCGAGCGGCGCGCTGTGCCTGCACTACGGAGACGCGCACGGACCCATCTCCGTGGTGACGACGGGACTAACGGACGAGTTCAGCTCGAAAGTGTTGGAAGAGAATCTCGAAGATTCGATTGTGAAGCTGGTTGCCCGGCTGGGCGGGTTGGTTGTGCTGCGCGATCTTGCCAAGGACGGAACGTGGCGGACGCTGGACGCCGAGCCTTCATTCAAACGCATTCGCGAGCTTTTGCTTGCGCAGAATCTGCGAACCGTGGTGGGAATCAGTCTGCAGGCGAAAGAGCGAGTGCTGGGTGTGTTATTGCTCGGGACACCGGATAGCCGCCAGTTCACTCCGGCGGAACTCCGTCTTTTACTGGCGCTCGGATACCAAATCGGAATGGCGGTGGAGAACAGTTACCTGATTCAACAGACATCGCGGCGCAGCGAGGAATTGCACATCCTAAATGAAATTGGCCGGGCGATGAACTCGACGCTCGATACCGACACATTATTCGAAACGATCTACATCGAGATGCGGCGTTTGTTCGACTTGGCGAGTTTCTACATCGCCACATATGACGGCGTGCATGAGCAGATTCGCTACGAGCTCGAAGTGGTGGATAACATGAGGCAGCCGAAACGCTCACGGCCCGCCGGAAACCGGCTGACCGAGTACATGATTCGCGAGCGGCAGCCACTGCTGATCCGCGAGAACTTCACCGCGGAATTAGACAAGCTGGGTGTCAAGACCACGCGTCCAGCAGGATGTTTTTGCGGTGTGCCGCTGATCCTCTACGACCGCGCTGTCGGTGTAATGGCCATTCATAGCCAACAGGAGCGCGCGTTTGACGAAAGTCACCTGGAGTTGATGCGCGTGCTGGCCAGCCAGGCAGGCATCGCCATGGAAAACGCCCGGCTCTTTGCGCAGGAGCAAAAAAAGTCGCGGCATCTGGCGCTGCTGAACAAGATTTCGAACCACGCGATTACCACGCTCAATCCGGAAGAAATGCTGGCCAAGGTGGCGGAAGAACTCGAACAAGGATTGATCTACGACCACATCGGCATTGCGATTCTGGATTATTCCGCGAAAGAACTGGTGGTGCAAGCGGAGGCGGGCAAACGGCGCGATGCCATCGGCCGGCACATTTCGCTGGATGAGGGATTGGTGGGACAAGTGGCGCGGACCGGGAAAATCGCCATCTTGCGAGAAGTGGAGCCTACCGGTCCGAGGCCGGTGCTGCCCGGATCGGTCTCCGCGGTCGCGTTGCCAATCAACTGCGCGGAAAATTTGCTGGGTGTGCTTTACGTGGAATCGTCAGGGCCGTCCGAATTTGACGACGAAGAGATTCAGTTGCTGGGAACCTTGGCTGACCTTTTCGCCGGCGCGCTGCAAAACGCGATGACGTATCAAAAGGCGCAGGAACAAGCCATCACGGATGGATTAACCGGAGTAAAAACACACCGCTTCCTGATGGAGGCGCTTTCGGCGGAATGGAAGCGCTCCACACGCGCGAGCCGGCCCTTCTCCCTGGTTCTGATGGACCTGGACCGCTTTAAATTCGTCAACGATTTCTATGGCCATTTGGAAGGCGACGTAGTGCTGCAGCGCGTGGGTTTGATTCTGGAACAGAATTGCCGCCGCTCGGACGTGGTGGCGCGTTACGGCGGCGACGAATTCGTGATTTTGATGCCGGAGACGAGCGTGGAGCAAGCGCGGCAGATTGCCGGGAAACTCCGAAGCTGGGTGGCCTCAGATCCGCTGCTGCGCGATAAGAACATCACGGCAAGCTTCGGAATCGCCACTTACCCAATACATGGTTCAACGCCGCAGGAATTGATCCAAGTCGCTGATGCTTCGATGTACCTGTCGAAACATCAAGGCGGCAACGCGGTATTTACAGCGGAGCCCCGCGAGCCCGGCGACTCAAAAACGTGGAAACGCGATGTGCTCGAGGCCTACCTTGGAGTCATGTTGCATCGGCAATTTTCCACCGGGCCGGAAGCGTTCAACGAAATCTATCAGCGGATTGAGCAGTTCTCGCAGTCGCTCAACGAGAGAAGCCCATCTTTGTCCCTCGAGCAGTTGCCGACGCCAGTAGTCGAAACCATGACTTCGCTGGCCTACGCGGTGGATGCGAAGGATCAGTACACGCACGGGCATTCGCGGAAGGTATCCACGTATGCGGCCCTGATTGCGCAAGCGGCGGGACTGAAAGCGATCGAGGTGGAGGAGGTGCGCCTCGGCGGCCTGCTGCATGACGTAGGTAAAGTTGGAATCCCGGAGGAAATTTTGAATAAAGCGGGACCCCTGGATGCGGACGAGTGGGAAACGATGAAATCGCACGCCGTTCTCGGGTGGCGGATTTTGGATCCGCTGCTGGCGCTGCGAAATGTGCGCGAGATGGTGAAGCACCACCATGAATTCTTTGACGGCTCCGGCTATCCGGACCAGATCGAGCGGGAAGGCATTCCCCTTGGCGCGCGGATCATCGCCGTCGCCGACGCCTATGACACGATTACGTCGCCGCGCGTCTACAAGAAGGCGCGCGCAGCAGACGCCGCTCTGACAGAAATTGAACGGTGCGCCGGGGCGCAGTTCGACCCGGACCTGGTGCGCCTGTTCATTGAGGTAATCCGGCAGCAACCGCACCCCGTCCTCGAACATATCCCCGCCGACGACCAATCCGCCTCCTCCGGTAATGCTTCGCTCTAAACCCAAGTGATTTGCTCGCCATTTTCGGTAGTGACTCAGATTGCCGTCGTAGGTTAGTTTCGATTATCTGACTTAACAGGCGCGCTAAGCTTTCTTCCGCTATCTTGGTGATCCGCACAGGCAGGGTGGCGTTGGGAACTGGCACTTCCGAGAGAAATCCAGCGTGATTTTCGGTGGCTCGTGAACAGTCTGACCGATCGCAACGCCGAGATTGCCACGGCGCGGAGCGCGGCCCCGGAGACCATCCTCGCGCGAAATCAATGTCCCAGTAACTAGCTAAGACTCTGCGAAGAACGGTTAGGTAGTAGGCACAGAAACGTGTTGACACCATACCGGCCAGTCGGTATCTTCTAACAGAACTTTAGTGTGACGCGGTCCTCGGAGGGGAGACGCAACCATGGAGCTCTTGGACATGCCGAAAAAAATTGCACGAAAAACCGTGGGAAGAATCGTGGCGGGCGTCTTTGCGTTGCTGGTTTTGGTGGCGACAGGGGCTAAGGCGCAATCGCCAACGGATCTGAAGCATAAGTACCCGAAGATGGCGCCCATTGATGAGTATTTGATGAATCGAGACGCAGAAATCGCGATGGCACGATCGGCGGCTCCGGACGCGATTTCGAAGGATGCAACTGTGTTGGTGCTGACGCGCACTGGCTGGGAGACGGCGGTCAAGGGGACGAATGGCTTTGTGTGCAACGTGGAGCGAGGCTGGACAGGCAGCATTGACTTTCCAGAGGTTTGGAATCCGAAGATAAAAGGGGCGGATTGCCTCAATCCCACCGCGGCGCAGGACATCCTGCCAATTGAATACAAGCTAACGCAAATGACACTGGCTGGAGTTTATTCGGATAAAGATCGCATCGCCGGCCTTCAGGCCGCGTACGCGAAGAAAGAAATACCCCCTCTTGAGCCAGGAGCCATGGGCTACATGATGGCCAAGGGGTCATACCTTGGCGACGTCCCCCCTACCAACTTCTATTCGCATCTGATGTTTTTCGTGGGGACGAGGAAAGGCGACCCGGAATGGGGTGGGTGGCTGCCGCACGTGCCCCTTGGGACTAGTGCATACTGGTTCCCAAACCCAGGAACTGAAACGCCGTTGGACCAGGAGCTGCCCGCGATGCGCGTACTCTATATCGTGGTGCCGAGGTGGTCCGACGGCACATCGATATATGCGAAGTGAGGGTGTGATGGGCGAGAGTAGGAGTAATACGGCAGTGGACAGCACGCGCGACAGAATTCTCCAGGCCGCGTTCGAAGAGTTCTATAGAAACGGCTTCCAGGGCGGGAGCTTAAGCCACATTGCGGAGAAGTCTGGGGCCACCAAAGGAGCCCTTTTCCACTACTTCAAGAACAAGGCAGAGCTCGGTTACGCCATCGTCGAAGAGGTGATTCAGCCATCGGGCAATGAGCGATGGATCGATCCCGTGAAAAAAACGAGCGATCCCGTGGAGGCGATCAAAGCGACGTTTCGCCGCAACATTCGGGAAGATGTGAAGAATATCGAGATGATTGAGCACGGCTGTCCGCTGAACAATCTGGCGCAGGAAATGTCGCCGCTCGACGAGGGCTTTCGGATGCGCATCGAGAGGAGTTACGAGCGCTGGCGCGAAGCGATAGCGGATGCGCTCGAGCGTGGCAAACAGCGAGGACAAGTTAAGAAAGGCGTTGGAACCAAAGAAGTCGCGGCGTTGATCGTGGCCTGCCAGATGGGAATTTGGGGGACAATGAGGAATACCAAGGACGCGGAGCTGATGATTCAGTCGGGAGAGGCGCTGTGCAGTTACCTCGACAGCTTAAAGCCATAGGATCGACGCGCGGAGGGAACAGATAATGTTTCCGATTTGCTTGTCCTTGATTGGTGCTGATCGTGACGTCTCGAAAAAATCGAAAACTGATACCGGGAATTTCCGTGGTAGTAGAGTCTAATTGGCCGGTAGCGGGAGGATTCCCCAGATACTTTCGCCGTCGCCACGTCTGCATCGCTTAGCAGCCAGACTTCGGAATTCACACTGGAGCCAATCTTCGATGGGGCGATTAACCGATTTTAAAGATACCAGCCGGTCGGCATGGAGTCTCCCGCCACCTCCACATCCGCACCGCTCGATCACGAGCCTTCGGACCACAGTTTTTTCGGGGGAATGCGAGGAAATGATGCAGCACATGCGAGATGTTGTGGGTGGAACGGCTGGTTCAAGCATGTTGACTCAGCCCCCCAAAACCACGGCTCTTTCTGCAATCGACTCCCATGAACTATCTCGCAAGCAAACCGCAAGAATTGCTGTCAAGACGAAAGGGGGAACCCTTTTCATAGGTTCGTCCGACGTAGTTGCAGTTGTCGCGCAAGGCAACTATGTGCTGCTGGTGTGTGAATCAGGTTCCCATCGCTTGCGCGAGTCGATTTCCGAGATGGAGGAAAAGCTGAAGGCGTATGGCTTCGTCCGCATTCATAGGTCAGTCCTAGTAAACAAAGTCTGGGTCGACGAAATTCGTCCCTACGCGCCAACAAAATACTTGTTGCGTCTAAAAAACGGCAAGGAGTTCATCGTCACGCGAACCTATAAGGGGAATTTCAAGTCGCTTGCCGAGCTTTGGCTCGGCAACGACACCTTTCATGGCGGATAACTGCGTGTCTGCGGTAGTCGTGACCGGACAATAAATTTCGGAGATCCAACAATGCGATTGCGTGGATGTGCAGCGATGCAGGCCGGTTCAATCATGTCGATGGCGGGGCTCGTGTTTGGGCTCATGGTAAGTTTGCTCACCACATCCGTAACCATATCTGAGGCAAAACCGGCGGGGGGACCGACTGCGGAGAATGCGTTGGCGGCGGAGCGGGAAATCGCGCGGGCAATGGCAAATAATGATGCGGATGGAATTACACGCTTGCTGGCGGATGACTGGGCCGTTATTGCTACGTCTGGTAGCGTGGGCGAGGGGAAGTTGATCTTCGCCGATGGAATAAAGTCGGGTTACTTGACGCGAAAGACATTCGAAATTTCGGAACCCAGAGTGCGTCTGTACGGAAATGTCGCACTGGTGACGACGAAGGTTCGAACCTCGGGCATGTTCCAAGGTAAACCCTTCGACGTGACGGAGCGCCAAACTGACGTGTTGGTTTGAAAGGACGGAGGCTGGAAGTCCGTTTTAACCCACGAGACGAAAATTCAGAGTAACTAGAAACACAGCTTTGAGGCCGCAGTCCGGCTTGCCGGCAACTCGCTCGGGACCGTGCGCCAAAATTTGGATCGCTGACAGGAAGCGCCAGTTTGAGTTTTTAGGACCAGTTGTTCTCGGGAACGCTCCCCGTCCGCAATCCTTTTCAATCCTCAACATTTCGTGCTCACTGTGCGTAACTTCGACCCGAATTCCCGCGACTCATCACATCATCCTTGCAGCCCCTGATGGAAGCGAGCATTCTGAGACTGAAATAAGGTTAGTCTCTCTCGACAAAAACGTACTAACGAATCTCGTAACCAGGAGGCTCTTGAACATGCTCAATAAAATTGCACGAAAAACTCTGGGAAGAATCGTAGCGGTGGCTTTTGCATTGCTGCTCTCGGTGACGACAGGGGTCAAGGCGCAATCGCCGACGGATCTGAAGAAGAAGTACCCGAAGATGGCCTCAATTGATGAGTATTTGATGAATCGAGATGCGGAAATCGCGCTGGCCCGCAGCGCGGCCCCGGCGTCTATCTCGGACGGCGCCACGGTGATGGTGATGGGGCGGGGCGGATACACGACCGCCGTGCAGGGCACGAACGGTTTTCTCTGCATTGTGGGGCGATCCTGGGCGAAGTCGACGAATGATCCGGAGTTCTGGAATCCCAAACTCCGCTCCCCCAATTGCTTCAATGCGGTGGCGGCCAAAACTGTGGTACAGGTTTATCTGACGAAGACCCGGCTGGTGCTGGCAGGCAAGTCGAAGGCGGAGATCGACCAGAAACTGGCGGCGGCTTTGGATCACGGGGAAGTGCCTGCGCTGGAACCCGGCGGTATGTGCTACATGATGTCGAAGGAACAGTACCTCAACGACGGGGCCAAGAGCTGGTACCCGCATGTGATGTTCTTTGTTGCGGGCGATGTGCCGAAGAGCAGCTGGGGCGCGAATCTGCCGAGCTCGCCGTTGATCGCGGCCAAAGATCCGGATGCACGCGTGACGGTCTTTATGGTCGTGGTGCGCCACTGGTCGGACGGAACACCGGGCCCGAGCTAACCCAGCCGGACCGCAGCATGCCGTTCTGCGCGGTATCTCCAGACGCGAGCACAGGCGTCAGACGATGGTCTGGCACCTCTATATAGCGAAGTGAGAGTATGATTCGGCACTTTTGGGAAAAGGGGAGAATAGCCGGTGGAGAAAGGAACTTAACAGAGAATTTCAGATTGCGCCTTTGATGCTACAACGGGATGTCCTTGTTGGTGCTGCGGCACTTAGATGATTTGCACTGCTTTATTTTTATTACAAAGCAGCGGGCGCGCGGCTAGCTCGTGACGAAAGTGTCGGCGCCGATCCAGAATTTTGCTAGGGACTTCAAATTGCTCTTGTAAGTGCGTGAGACAGTGTATTCCTTGCCCCCCTTGATGCGAAGCACGTACTCTCCCGTGGGCCAAGGCTGAATTTCTTCAACGAAGGAACTGTTCACCAGCACGGACCGGTGTATTCTTATAAATCCGTAGGCTTTCAGCTTTTCCGCCATCGTAGAAATCGATTCTCGGAGTAGGTACGATCCCGAAGGGCGCCGTAACAATACGTAATTGCCTTGAGCTTCGATAATCACCACGTCGGCCGGATCGACAAAAAGGATCCTTTGTTTCGTCTTGATGGCGATTCTCGCTGACTTCGACAATACTTGCTCGAGCTGAGGCAGTATTTTCTCCAATTGTGCCGCCCGCTCGCTTTCCGTTCTTCGAATCGCCATATCTAGTGCTTCATGAACACGATTGTTTGAAAAAGGCTTCAGGACATAATCAACAGCATGCTTCTCAAATGCCGCAACCGCGTATTGGTGGTGCGCGGTGACAAACACAATTGATGGTATCGGCCGCCGCCACTTATTTAACCGGTCGGCCAGCTCGATTCCCGATAATTCCGGCATGTGAATGTCGAGCAAAAGGACATCATAGGACCTGTTTTGCAGCAATTCCAGGGCTTCAACAGCGTCGTTCGCGCAATCGAGGGCCTGAACGTCGTTTCTCGTTCTCAAGGCATTCTCGAGAGAGCTCCTGGAAAGTGGTTCGTCGTCGACAATCAATACCCGCACAATCTTTCCCTCCACTAAGCGTGTAAATTCGAGGCCAACATTTCTTTCATCGCCTCCTTCTGTTGGCCGATTGCCGGCAACACAAGCGTCGCGATCGCAACGCCATCGGTGCCTTGGTTGAAGCTGAGAGTCGCCTCTTCGTCATAAAGGTGCTTCAATCGTGCTCTCACATTCTGGAGGCCTAGCCCCATACCTGCTTGCCGCTTTGTTCCAACGCTATTGCGAATTGCAATCTCCAGCATTTCTCCCGCCCGCCGAGACGAAATTTCGACCCATCCTCCCCCGCGGCAGCAAGCCACGCCGTGGAAAATCGCATTTTCTACGAGAGGTTGCATGATCAGTTGCGGCACGAGCAATTGCCGCGCGGCCGGGTCAATCTGCCAACGCACTTCAAGCCGGTCTTCCAAACGCATTTTTTCCACGGCGAGGTAATCATCGACAAACTTCAATTCTTCATCGAGACTAATGACATTGGAGCTCGCACACTGCAAAGCAGTCCGGAGCAAGTTAGAGACCTTGAGAACCATTGCTTTGGCTCGCTCTTTCTCTGTGTCAATCAGAGCGGAGATTCCCTGGAGCGTGTTGAACAGAAAATGCGGGTGAAGCTGGCTCTTCAGGGCTTGGAGTTCGCTCGTCGCGAGCGCCTGTTGCAATTCAAGCTCCTGGTCTCTCGCACGCTTAAAATACTCGTATGCGTGCGCGGCTCCCAGAACAATGATGTAGTTCCAGATTATCTCGGCAAAAACGTAAAAACCCGTAACCAATGCGTACAGCGAGCGTCGTTCGAACCTCTGAGCAAGAGAATTCCAAGGCGGCAGCAAAATCCAACGGAGGGTCACGCAGGCGATGATGTAAAGGGCGCTGCCAAGAACATACCCAGCTACGCGACGAAACCGAATCGGTTTGGTGATCGGGTAGCGGTGAACTATGGCAAAAAGCGGAGGCGTCAACATCGCAGCTGACAGTAGAAATGCGCCGTTGGCAAGGAGTGCGGTCCAGTAAGAGATGTGGAGTCCCCTGTTCCACCAGACGACCTTGTACTCCCCTGCAGCCAGGCAGGCGAGACCCATCCAAAACAAGATGGACCACAAGTAGGCCCATGCGATCGTCGTGAGTTTTCGCCAAGCAAGTTCCACGCACCGCATTCTATCTCGATTTGGTCTCCTTGGGCACTTGAAGGTACCAACGTACGAAAAGTAGATTCAGTCAAACAAAGACAGGATGTGACTTGCCCGACTTTGATTCGGCCCAGTTCATCCTGCCTGATGCGCCGTCCATCTACTCCGTGGCGCAGCAATGAAGGGATCAGGAATGTCGATAAACCGAATACTAGTTTCGCAAATTCACTTCCGCATTGCCCGGGTCTTCCGAATCTTGGAGTTTTCTTCCAAATGATGTGTTCTGCAAGTTTCTAGGGACGACATCACCAGTAAGTCTCTTCAAGCCCGCTTTTGTTAGGGACTAATGCCTTCGACCCACTTCAATAAATTATATTCCCAGTAACCTAACTCTCGGATAAGTCGTTATGAATGTTAAGCAACCGTCTGGCCTTCCTATTGCAAGTCGTACATGAAGAAAATGATGACCGGGAGGTCCTCTAAAATGATTGCTTCCTTCAAGAATTATCGCGGTGTGTCTGGGATTTTCTTTGCGGCCCTTCTCGCTGCGCTCTTCTGCCTGTTTACCATTGCGCCCAAAGCGACGCTGGCACAGAGCTCTAGCACCGGCACGGTTTCAGGCACGGTGACGGACAACACCGGAGCCGTCGTCCCTGACGCCACCGTTACATTGACCA
>DASYYI010000130.1:0-2017 GCA_035933995.1 Candidatus Acidiferrales bacterium
GTTTGTGGGGACTTTTGCTTTACTCGCAGGCTTGTTTTTCTTTGCAGGCGCTTCACTTTTTGCATCCACGCCCCAGGATCAAACGCAACAGCAGCCGCAAAGCAAGATGAATAACCGTCGCGGGATGCCATCGCCCGACGAACGGCTCCAGATGCTCACGAAGCAGCTCAACCTGACTGATGACGAGCAGGCGAAAATCAAGCCCATTCTGGTAGATGAACAGAAAAAGATGGAAGACTTGCGGAACGACTCCACTCTGTCCCGCCAGGATCGCTTCCAGAAGATGCGGGACATTCGCGAGGACTCTTCAAAACAAATTCGTTCCAATCTGGATGAGAATCAGCAGAAGAAGTTTGATGATATGCAAAAAGAACAGCAGAAGAGAATGCAGAAAATGCGGAGTGGTGGCGGTCCAGGCCCGGGAGCAAGTCTCAACTAGCAATCGGGTCTGAAATCCAGAGCAACGCCCGGCAGACAGTGCACGTCACACAACTGCCGGGCAATGGTTTTCGTGGTCCGGTTCGCGCTGTAGACTGATGAAGATTGTAACCTCAACACGAAGTGCGACCGGGCCTTCGTTTGCCTCCACGGTTACCATCTGGAATCTCGGAAAGGCAGCCTGACCCTGAGCGTAACCAGAACACTCGGCTTCATTTTTGGAATTCTACTCGCTATCGCCTCTGTCGCGCGAGCACAGCAAAATAGCGCCTCGCAGACGCCCATCTCCGTCTCTGGCATCTCAGTGTCTGGTATTGTTCAGACGGATGGCAGCATCCCGATTCCCGGCGCCACTGTTCGCGTGGAAAACTCGTCCACCCACCAGCGTTGGGTCACGTGGACAGACGAGAACGGCAAGTTCAGCTTCCCGGGCCTTCCTCCGGGGTCCTACCAAATCTCTTCGGAGGCGCTGGGTTTTGGAACGGCGATGCTCGACAGCGCATTCCAGTCCGCGACGCCTCCCCCGCCTCCTGTTGTCCTCGTTCTTCATGTTCTCTCGCTCACGGAAATGTCTTTCGGGAATTCAGGTCCTGTCACGTCCGGAACGCCGTCCAAGCCAGCAAATGAAAAATCCCCCCTGAATAACAGACCAACCGTCCCGCAGAACGGTGCACCAGCTCAGAGCGCTCCGGGCCAGACCGTTCAACGTCAACCGGGTCGCGGCCGTCAAGGTTCTGCGATGCCCGCAGGTCTGGCCAACGCGATGCAGCAGGGCATGGGTGGCTTTCAGCAAGTCGATGTGGACGTGCAAGGCGGCGGTGATGCAACGGCCGCTGATCAGACTTCCGCCCCGACAAGTACGCCGCTCGGCGCTGCATCTTCTTCCGATTCCTTGCTGCTCAATGGCTCCGTTGGACTTGGCGCAAACACATTTGGGCCCGGCTTCGGGGGCGGCGGCCTGCCAGGCGCGAATCTAGGTGTCGATCTCGGGCCCGCTCCGGGACAGAGAAGAATCATGTTTGCGGGCCGCGGCGGCCCTGGCGGACCGGGTGGTCCCGGCGGTTTTCGCGGCGGCGGTGGACCTCCGGGCGGCGGGGGCATTTTCATCATGCAGAGATTTAGACAGCAGGTTAACCGCATCCATTATGGTTTCTTTGAAACCTATCAAAACTCGGCTTTCGATGCGCGTCCTTATTCCTTGACCGAGCCTAATCCACCCAAAATCAGCTCTTACGACGAGCGCCTTAACTTCAATGCCGGTGGTCCCCTGAAGATTCCGCATATCTACGACGGCAGCGACAAGACCTTTTTCTTTGCGAACTACGGCCTCAATCGCCAGCAAGCGCCCCAGGACAATTTTGCCACTGTTCCCACGCAAGCGGAACGTGGGGGCAACTTTTGCGCGGTTGTCTCGCAACTCTATAATCCGTTTTCGAACTCCAACGGCCCTCGCCAGCCGCTCGGCTGCTCAATTCCGATTGGCATGCAGGATAATGCCGCGCTGGGCCTTTTGAAATTCATTCCACCGCCCAATCTTCCCGGCACGGTGCAGAATTACCATCTCGAGACCACCGTTCCT